>NZ_JBEYFE010000011.1:0-299174 GCF_040634235.1 Streptomyces sp. NPDC007157 | reverse complement strand
ATCGAGCTCTTCACCGCCCTGCTGCTCTCCCTGCCCGGCTCACCGATCCTCTACTACGGCGACGAGATCGGCATGGGCGACAACATCTGGCTCGGTGACCGGGACGCCGTCCGCACACCCATGCAGTGGACCCCCGACCGCAACGCCGGCTTCTCGACCTGCGACCCGGGAAGGCTCTACCTGCCGACCATCATGGACCCGGTCTACGGCTACCAGGTCACCAACGTCGAGGCCTCGATGTCGTCCCCGTCCTCACTGCTGCACTGGACCCGGCGGATGATCGAGATCCGCAAGCAGAACCCCGCGTTCGGGCTCGGCACGTTCACGGAGCTGCAGTCCTCGAACCCGGCGGTGATCGCCTTCCTGCGGGAGTACGAGGACGACCTGGTCCTGTGCGTGCACAACTTCTCCCGGTTCGCCCAGCCCACCGAACTCGATCTGCGGGTCTTCGACGGCCGGCATCCGGTCGAGCTGATCGGCGGGGTGCGCTTCCCGGCCGTCGGCGAGCTGCCGTATCTGCTGACCCTGGCGGGGCACGGCTTCTACTGGTTCCGGCTCTCCCGAGTCGCCTCCCGCACCGGCCGTCGGCGCTGAGCGTGCGGAGCCGAGGAAAGGACGCGTCCCCATGACGAAGACCGTTGACCTCCCCCGGAGCACGGCGACCACCGGCCTCGACCGGCCGCTGGCCTCGCTCGGCGGGCTGCTGCGCGACTGGCTGCCCCGGCAGCGCTGGTTCGCGGGCAAGGACCGGCCCGTCACGGATCTCTCCGTACTGTCCCTGACCGAGCTCTTCCCCGGCTGTCTGCATCTGCTCGTCCACGCCGACCACTCGCCCGGCGGGGACAGCGCCCCGTCCGGTGACTGCTACCAGCTCCTGCTCGGCGTCCGCGAACACCGCACGCCCCGGCTGGAGCGGGCGTACATCGGCCGCGCCGAGGAGGGCCCGCTGGCCGGACTCGCGGTGTACGACGCCCTGCAGGACCCGCGCGCCGCCGAACTGCTGCTGGAGCGGCTGCGGATGCCCGGCACGGTCGGCCCGCTGCGCTTCGAGACCGCCCCGCGAACCCGGATACCCGGTGGGCTGACGCCCCGCCTGCTGACCGCGGAGCAGTCCAACTCCTCGCTGGTGTACGGCGATTCCTACATCCTCAAGGTGTTCCGGCGGATCCAGCCCGGCATCAACCCGGACCTGGAGGTGCCCGGAGCACTGGCCGCGCAGGGCTGTGCGCGGGTGCCCGCGCCGGTGGCCTGGTTCCGGACCACCGAACCGAGCCCGGCGACCCTCGGGGTGCTGCAGCCCTTCCTGCCGGACGCGGCCGACGGCTGGACCCTCGCCCTGCGCGCGCTCGCGGCCGGGGACGACTTCGCCACCGAGGCGCACGAGCTGGGCCGGGCCACCGCGGACGTGCATCTCGCGCTCGCCGCCGCCTTCCCGTCCGCCGTCCACGACGAACACGGACCTACCGCGGAGGCCATGTCGGCGCGGCTGGAGGCGGCCGCGCGCGCGGTGCCGGCGCTCCGGCCGTACGTGCCGGGCCTGCGGGGCGCCTTCGACACGCTCGCCGCCTGTGACGCGGGACCGCACGCGCAGCGCATCCACGGCGATCTGCATCTCGGGCAGGTGCTGCGGGCGGACCGCGAGTGGTTCGTCATCGACTTCGAGGGCGAGCCCTCCCGGCCGCTCGCGGAGCGGCGCAGCACCCAGTCCCCGGTGCGGGACGTGGCCGGCATGCTGCGGTCCTTCGACTACGCGGCCCGGCAGCGCCGCCCCTGGCGCCCCGAGTGGGCCCGCCGCTGCCGGGAGGCCTACTGCGCGGGTTACGCTGCCCGCGCCGGCTGGGACCCGCGGAAGAAGCACGCGTTGCTGCGCGCCCATGAGACGGATCGCGCGGTGTACGAAGTGGTGTACGAAGCCCGGCACCGGCCGGCCTGGCTTCCGGTTCCGATGGCCGCGATCGAGCGGCTCGCCCGCTGGGGAGGCTGACCTCATGGCCCTGCGCGACTCTTCGCTTCCCGAGCCCTCCGGCCCGTCCCGTCCCACGGCCCCGCCGCTGGGCGCCGACGACCGCGGGCGTCTGCTGGCGGGCGCCCACCACGATCCGCACGCCCTGCTCGGCGCCCACCCGGTGGACGGCGGCATCCTCGTTCGCGCGCTGCGCCCGCACGCCCGTGCGGTGAGCGTGCTCGTCGACGGGGTGCGCAGCCCCCTGACGCCGGAGGACGACGGGTTCTTCGCGGCCGTACTCCCGTACGACGAGGTGCCTTCGTACACGCTGCTCGTCACGTACGAGGACGGCGACGGCGGCGAGCAGGAGGTGGACGACCCGTACCGCTTCCCGCCCGCGCTCGGTGAGTTCGACCTGCATCTGATCCGTGAGGGGCGCCACGAGCAGCTGTGGAAGGCGCTCGGTGCCGAGCCGATGACCCATGAGGGCGTGACCGGTACCCGGTTCACCGTGTGGGCGCCGAACGCGCAAGGCGTGCGGGTGGCCGGGGACTTCACGTGCTGGGACGGCACGCAGTATCCGATGCGCTCGCTGGGCGCGGCCGGGGTGTGGGAGCTGTTCCTGCCGGGTGTCGGTGAGGGCGCCCGGTACAAGTTCGAGATCACCTCCCGGTACGGCGGCCGGTTCCTCAAGGCCGACCCGATGGCCCGCCGTACCGAGGTGCCGCCCGCGACCGCGTCGATCGTGGCGGTCTCCCGCCATGAGTGGAGCGACGCGCAGTGGATGGCGCACCGGGGTGACACGCCGGTGCACGAGGCCCCGTTCTCGGTGTACGAGGTGCATCTGCCGTCCTGGCGGCCGGGATCGACCTACCGGCAGCTGGCCGAGGAACTCCCCGCCTACGTCAACGACCTGGGCTTCACCCACGTCGAGTTCATGCCCGTCGCCGAGCACCCCTTCGGCGGCTCCTGGGGCTACCAGGTCACCGGCTTCTACGCCCCCACGGCCCGCCTCGGCACCCCCGACGACCTCAAGTACCTGATCGACGCCCTGCACCGGGCCGGCATCGGCGTGATCATGGACTGGGTGCCGGCCCACTTCCCGAAGGACGACTGGGCGCTGGCCCGCTTCGACGGGGACCCGCTGTACGAACCCGGGGACGAGCGGCGGGCCGAGCATCCGGACTGGGGGACCTACGAGTTCGACCTGGGCCGGGTCGAGGTGCGCAACTTCCTGGTCGCCAACGCGGTCTACTGGTGCGAGGAGTTCCACATCGACGGGCTGCGGGTGGACGCGGTCGCCTCGATGCTCTACCTCGACTACTCGCGGGACTCCGGCCAGTGGACGCCGAACGTGTTCGGCGGACGCGAGGACCTGGCCGCGGTGGCGTTCCTCCAGGAGATGAACGCGACCGTGTACCGGCGGGCGCCGGGTGTGGTGACCATCGCCGAGGAGTCCACCGCGTGGGACGGCGTGACCCGGCCGACCGACAGCGGCGGGCTGGGGTTCGGGCTGAAGTGGAACATGGGCTGGATGCACGACTCCCTGGAGTACATCCGCCACGAGCCGGTCCACCGCAAGTACCACCACGACGAGATGACCTTCTCGATGGTGTACGCGTACAGCGAGAACTACGTACTGCCCATCTCCCACGACGAAGTCGTGCACGGGAAGCAGGCCCTGGTGTCGAAGATGCCCGGCGACTGGTGGCAGCAACGCGCCAATCACCGCGCCTATCTGGGCTTCATGTGGGCCCATCCCGGCAAACAGCTGCTCTTCATGGGGCAGGAGTTCGCCCAGGGCGGCGAGTGGTCCGAGGCGCACGGCCCGGACTGGTGGCTGCTCGACCCGGAGTACGGCGCCGAGGCCGATCACCGGGGTGTCCGGGATCTGGTCCGCGATCTCAATTCCGTGTACCGCACGCACCCCGCCCTGTGGCAGCGGGACACCGATCCGGCGGGTTTCCAGTGGGTCCTGGGGGACGCGGCCGAGGACAACGTCTTCGCCTTCCTGAGGTTCGACACCGAGGCCCGGCCGCTGCTGGCGGTGTCCAACCTCTCCCCCGTGGTCCGTCCCGACTACCGGCTGAACGTGCCCGGGAGCGCCGCCGTCTGGCGCGAGATCCTCAACACCGACAGCGCGCGGTACGGCGGCGGGGACGTCGTCAGCCGGGGGCCGCTGCTGACCGACGAGGGCGCCGTGCGGCTGACGCTGCCGCCGCTCGGCACGGTGTGGCTGGAGCCCGTCGCCCCGTAACCCGCCGAGGACGTCGTCACGTGTCCAGGCGGCCGGGCCGGGGCAGTTCGGGATGAAAGACACCGCCGCGCCCGGTCGCGGCCCGGCCGGAGGGCGGTCCTCGGTGCTGCGTACCGTCGGAGTGGAGGAAGAACTTCTGCTGGTCCACCCGGACAGCGGGGAGCCGATGCCCCAGTCGGCGGCCGTCCTGGACCGTGCCGCGTTGGACGAGCCCGGACAGGCCGTGTTCCAGAAGGAACTGTTCGGGCAGATGCTGGAGCTGGCCACCAGTCCGCAGCAACACATGGCGGACCTCGGCGCCGAGATCGCCCGCTGCCGCAAGGAGGCGGCCCGGCTCGCCGGGGAGATCGGCTGCGCGGTGGCGGCGCTCGCCACCTGCCCGCTGCCGGTGACGCCGGCGCTCAGCGCGCACGAGCGGTACCGGTGGATGGCCGGGCGGTTCGGCAGCGCCACACTGGACCAGTTCGTGTGCGGCTGCCATGTGCATGTGTCGGTGGAGTCCGACGAGGAGGGCGTCGCCGTCCTGGACCGGCTGCGGCCATGGCTCCCGGTGCTGCGCGCGCTGAGCGCCAACTCCCCGTTCTGGCAGGGCCGGGACTCCGGCTACGCCAGTTTCCGCAGCCGGCTGTGGGCGCGCGGCCCGTCGGCGGGGCCCACCGAACTGTTCGGCTCGGCGGAGGGATACCGGCGCCGGGTCGCGGACATGGTGGCCAGCGAGGTCATCCTCGACGCGGGGATGGTGTACTTCGACGCCCGGCTGGCCGTGCACTACCCGACGGTGGAGATCCGGGTGGCCGACGTGTGCCTCCGGGCGGACACCACCGTCCTCGTCGCCACCCTGGCCCGCGCCCTGGTGGAGACGGCCGCCCGCGACTGGCGGGCCGGCCGGCCGCCCCTCGACCACAGTGTGAGCATGCTCCGGCTGGCCTCCTGGCAGGCCGCCCGCTCCGGCCTGGACCAGGAGTTGCTCGATCCGGCGACCATGCGGCCCCGGCCCGCCGCCGAGGTGGTGCGCACACTGTTGGCGCACACCGCGGACGCGCTCGCCGCCAGCGGTGACACGAGCGGCGTCGAGGAGGGCGTCGCACAGCTGCTGTACAGGGGCACCGGAGCCGGCGAGCAACGGGCGCTGCTGGAGCGCACGGGCAGCCTGCGGGACGTCGTCGTCGAGTGCGTGCGCCGCACCCAGGGCTGACCTCTTGTCATCCCTCGTGTCACCGCTCTTGTCATCTGGGGGAAACGAGTTGACCGTTCCGGACACGGGCCGCCCTCCCCTGGGCTAGATTCGACCCGCTCGACAACAGTACCGATCGGGAGGGTCACCCTCCGTAAGACCAGGAGCAGCGCATGCGCGACTACGCCCTCGCTCCGACTACCGCTTCGACCCTGACCGGCGGGCTCGCCGACAGCATCTTCGAGACGGCGGACCGGAACCCGACCCTGCCGGTGCTGGCGCGCCGGCCCGATGCCGCCGCCGCGGCCTGGGAGGAGATCAGCGCGGTCGAAGTGCGTGACGAAGTGGTCGACCTGGCGAAGGGTCTGATCGCTTCGGGTATCTCGCCCGGGCATCGGGTGGCCGTGATGGCGCGGACGCGCTACGAGTGGACGGTGTTCTGCCTCGCGCTGTGGTCGGTGGGCGCGGAGGTGGTGCCGATCCATCCGACGGCCGCCCGGGACCAGGTCGAGTGGATCCTGCGGGACGCCCGCTGTGTGGCCGTGGTGGTCGAGGACGAGCAGGCGGTGATGACCGTCGGCACGGTGTGCGAGGGGCTGCCCGGGCTCAAGCACGTCTGGCAGCTGGACTCGGGGGCCGTGCCCCAGCTGGTGCAGCGGGGCGTGTTCGTCCCGCTGACCACGGTGGAGTCGCTGCGCCGGATCGTGATGCCGGACTCCACCGCGGCGATCACCTACACCTCCGGCACCTCGGGCCGTCCGCTCGGCTGCGCGCTGAGCCACCGCAGCCTGGCGTACCCGTGCGACACCCTGCTCGCGGGCTGGGGGCACACCGCCGCCCGTCCGGGCGAACAGGCCTCCGTCCTCGCCTACTTGCCGTTCTCGCACGTGTACGGCCTGATGGTGATGGTCATCTGTCTGCGCGGCGGGATCCTGATGGGCCACGAGCCGGAGATGACGGAGACCGCCCTGGCGTCGGCGCTGCGCAGCTTCCGGCCGACCTATCTGTACGCCGTTCCGTCGGTCCTGGAGAAGCTCTACAAGACGTTCCTGCGCACCGCCCACCAGCACGGCCGGGGCGCCCTGTTCGAGCGCGCCGTCGAGACCGCACGGGACTTCGCCACCGCCCAGGAACGGCAGCGGCTGGGCACCGGAGCGGGACCGGGGTTCGACCTGCGGCTCCAGCATGCCCTGTACGAGCGGACGGTGTACCGCAAGCTGCGGTCCGTGCTCGGCGGCCGGGTGCTGCGGGCCACGTCCGGCGGCTCCTCGCTCAGCCGCGAACTCATCCTGTTCTACGAGGGCATCGGCATTCCCGTGCACGACGGCTACGGGCTGACCGAGTCGAGCGGCGGGATCACCATGCAGCCGCTGGGCCGTGAGAAGTCCGGTACGGTCGGCCAGGCCCTGCCGGGCACCCAGATCCAGGTCGCCGACGACGGCGAGATCCTGGTCCGCGGGCCGTCCGTGTTCCAGGGGTACGTCGGTGACGACTACGCGACCCGGGCCGCGCTGCGCGGCGGCTGGCTGGCCACCGGGGACATCGGACGGCTCGACTCCGAGGGCTATCTGACCATCACGGGCCGCAAGAAGGACATCATCATCACCAGCAGTGGCAAGAGCGTGGCCCCGGCCCCGCTGGAGCAGCGGCTGCGGATGAACCCGCTGGTGCACCAGGCGGTGATCGTCGGCGACGACCGGCCCTGTGTGGGCGCGCTGATCACCCTGGACCCGGAGTTCCTGGCGCACTGGCGGGGTGCCCTGTCGCTGCCGGGCGACTCGCCCGGGCGGGAGGCGCGCGAGGAGAACGCGCTGCGCGAGGAGATAGCCCGCGCCATCGCGTCCGCCAACAGTGCGGTCTCCCGCTCCGAGTCGATCCGGGTCTACCGGGTGCTCCAGGAACCGTTCGCCCCGGGCAACGGCATGCTCACGCCGTCGATGAAGTTGCGCCGGGACGCCATAGCGCGCCACTACGCGGCCGAGATCGACGCCATGTACCAGGCCCGCTCGCACGCCGTACGCCGGCCGGGCACGGCGGAGCCGGCCGACTGGGAGGACTCGGACGACGTGTTCCGCTGAGTAGGGCACGCTTAGCCGGTGCGGCAGTGGGAACTCGCCGCGAGGGGAGAGATCCGACAGTGAGCACGGCCCTGAGATCCCCCGGGGCCGGGAGAGACGACATGTCGACCGGGCCACGGCGCGACCGCGGACGCTCCACGGAGGAGATCACCGAACGCACGGTCTCCTTCCCCGGCGAGCTGCGCAATGTCACCGGCGCCCGGCTGGCCGCGGACGGCTACCTCGCCGATCTCTCCCGGACCTCGCCGCCCACCGCCCCCGAGTGCTGGGACGACATCCTGCTGGTGGTGACGGAGCTGGCCGCCAATGTCGTCCAGTACGCGCCGGGCCCCTTCCAGCTGCGGATGCGGCGCACGTACGACGGTGTGCACTTCACGATGCACGACACCAGCCAGGTCCAGCCCGCGCCGCGCCCCTTCCATCCGCGCCACGGCGGCGGCGGTGTCGGCTGGCACCTGCTGCACACCCTGTGCGACCAGGTCAGCGTGGTCGTCACCGAGACCGGCAAGGACATTCACGTCTTCCTGCCCTGGTGAGCGTCGGGTTGCGGCCCGGTGGGCGACGGGCTGCTGTTCCGGTGAGCGACGGGCTGCTGCCCCGGTGAGCGGCGGGCCAGGTCACTCGGGGCGGTGGGCGACCACCCCGAACATCGTCACCGACATGTGCAGCGCCCCCTGCTCGGCGGCCTCGGTGAGGTCGGCGTACAGGGTGTCCCGCTGTTCCTCGGTGAGGGCGCCGGTGCGCACGCCGGACTCACCGAGCATGCGGATCAGCGGCCAGGCGACCGTGCGGTGGTCCTGGAGCAGGGCCTGCGAGCCGCGGTCGTCCACCACGAACCCGGCCGCGCTGAGCTGGCCGACCAGTCGGCGCCCGGCGTAGGGGTTGGCGCCGTTGAGCGCGACCCCCATCAGTGCGCGCACGACCGCGGGGTCGCCGGGGTGCAGGAGGGTGGTCCCCCAGTCGGTGTCCAGCAAGGCCACCCGGCCGCCGGGACGCAGCACCCGGGCCATCTCGGCGACGGCCCGGTCGGGGTCGGCGATGTGCTGGAGCACCCGCTCGCACCACACCAGGTCCATCGAGCCGTCGGGCACCGGCAGCGCGGCCGCCTCGCCGTGCACGAAACGGACCGGGCTGCCCGCGGACCGCTCCTCGGCGACCGCCCGCAGACTCGGGTTGGGCTCGACGCCGATCGCGACCCCGCCCGGGCCGACGGCGGCGGCCAGAGTCCGGGTCTGCGAGCCGGTGCCGGAGCCGACATCGAGGATCCGCTCACCGGACCGGACCGCCAGCGCCTCCTCGGCCCAGGCGCGCAACCGCCGTACGCCCGGATTGGCGTCCTGCGAGTCCAGGGCGCCCACCAGCGGGGCCACGCGGTCGGGGTCGATGTGCCGCTGCTGGAAGCCCGTCCCGGGCTGGGTCTGCGCCATGGCGGGCACTCTACTGGCGTACGTGATCGTCGTGGACGGCCTTGCACCGGACAGAAGTCCGGCGCATATCTGTGCGACAGTCGGTTACTCCTCTTGATCGAGGGGCATGCTGGCACCCACGCGTTCGTCTGCCTGCACCGCCCGGCTGGCGGAACGGCGTCGGGCACGGTGGGATCGAACTGGTGCGAAGCAAGCGTTCCAGGGCATGCGAACGGCGTGACCCGGGCCCCTGGAACAGCGGAAAGGGATGGACACCGTGACACGACCCAGGATCCTGGTGGTGGGCGCAGGCTTCGCCGGAGTGGGATGCGTCCGTCGCCTGGAGCGGAAACTCGCCCCCGACGAGGCCGACGTCACCCTGGTGGCGCCCTTCGCCTACCAGCTCTACCTGCCTCTGCTGCCACAGGTCGCCTCGGGTGTGCTGACGCCCCAGTCGATCGCCGTCTCGCTGCGCCGCAGCAAGAAGTACCGCACCCGGATCATCCCGGGCGGCGCGATCGGCGTGGACCTCAAGTCCAAGGTGTGCGTGGTCCGCACCATCACCGGTCAGCTGGTGAACGAGCCGTACGACTACATCGTGCTGGCCCCGGGAAGCGTCACCCGCACCTTCGACATCCCGGGCCTGACCGAGCACGCCTTCGGCATGAAGACCCTGGCCGAGGCCGCCTACATCCGTGACCACGTCATCTCCCAGCTGGACCTGGCCGACGCCAGCGACAACCCCGTGGAGCGGGCCGCGCGGCTGCAGTTCGTGGTGGTCGGCGGCGGATACGCGGGCACCGAGACCGCGGCCTGTCTGCAGCGGCTCACGCACGCGGCGCTGCACCGCTATCCGAACCTGGACCCGAAGCTGATCAAGTGGCATCTGATCGACATCGCGCCGAAGCTGATGCCGGAGCTGGGCGACAAGCTCGGCCGCAGCGCCCAGGAGATCCTGAGCCGCCGCGGCATCGAGGTCTCCCTCGGGGTGTCGATCGAGAAGGCCGGCCCGGAGGAGGTCACCTTCACCGACGGCCGGGTGGTGCCCACCCACACCCTGATCTGGACGGCCGGTGTGGTCGCCAGCCCGCTGATCGCCACCCTGGGCGCGGAGACGGTCCGGGGGCGGCTCGCGGTCGACGCCGAGATGACCCTGCCGGGCCACGACGGGGTGTTCGCGCTCGGCGACGCCGCCGCCGTACCGGACAAGGCGAAGGACGAGGCCGGCGCGGTCTGCCCGCCGACCGCGCAGCACGCCATGCGGCAGGGCAAGGTGGTCGCCGACAACGTCATCGCGACCCTGCGGGGCCAGGCGCTCCGCCCGTACGTGCACAAGGACCTGGGGCTCGTGGTGGACCTCGGCGGCAAGGACGCCGTCTCCAAGCCGCTGGGCATCGAACTGCGCGGGCTGCCCGCCCAGGCGGTGGCCCGCGGGTACCACTGGTCGGCGCTGCGCACCAACGTGGCCAAGACCCGGGTGGCGACCAACTGGCTGCTGAACGCGGTGGCCGGCGACGATTTCGTCCGTACCGGCTTCCAGTCCCGCAAGCCCGCCACGCTCAAGGACTTCGAATACACGAACACCTATCTGACCCCGGAGCAGGTCCGGGCCCGTGCCGAGGGCCCCGGCGAAGCCACGGTCTGACGCAGAGCGGGGCCAAGTGAGCACAGCGGGGCGGTCGGTGTGGGCGGAGGTCCGGGGGCGGCTCGCGGCGGCCGACCCCGGGCTGCTCCGTTTCACCGCCGGCCTGCGGACGGTCCTTGCCATCGCGCTCACGCTCGCCGTCCTGGCGGCCCTGCGGCTCGACGTGTCCCATCTGGTGGCGGGGGCCATCACGGCGATGGTCGCCACCTTCGCGATCCGTGAGAAGGCCCGCTCCCAGCAGGCCGTCACGCTCGCCCTGGGCCTGCCGGTGGCGCTGGTCTCGATGTCCGTGGGCGCGTTCCTGAACCAGCGGGTCGTGCTAGGTGACCTGTTCTTCGTGGCGCTCATCTTCTGCGCGGTCTACAGCCGGCGGTTCGGCGACCGGGGCACGGCGCTGGGGCTGATCGGCTTCCAGATCTACTTCGCCTCGCTGTTCGTGCACGCGACCGTGCCCGTACTGCCGGGCCTGTACGTCGTGATCGCGGTCGCCTTCGGCAGCGCGGCCGTTGCCCGCTTCGTGCTGGTACCGCAGACGCCGGCAGGCATCCTCGGCCGGCTGCGGCGGGCCTTCCGGGGCCGGTTCGCCCAGCTGGTGGCCGCGCAGGCGGAGTTGCTCGACGCCGGGGCGGACGAGCTGGACAAGGCGGTGGAGGAGGTCCGGGTCAGGACCGCCCGGCTGCACGAGACGGCGCTGCTGATCCAGGGGCAGCTGCCGGACGGCACCGCCGACGAGGCGGTGGCCAGGCTGGTGCAGCGGCGGATCGCGGACGCGGAGATCGCCGCCGAGCGGCTCGGACTGATGCTGCTCACCGCGCGCAGCGCCCGGCGGGCGGACACCCTCACCCTGCATCTGCCGGGCGCCCACCTACTCCCGACGGCTCCGCTGCCGGCCCGGGACGAGGCGCTGGACCAGCTGCGCCTGGACCTGGAGGCGCTGCGGCTGCTGGTGCTGCGGCCGGTCGGGCCCCAGCCGGGGACCGCGCTGTCCCGGCTGCGCAACCGGCTGCTCGGCTATCGCGAGGAGGAGAACCTGCCGCCCGCCGACCCTGCCGTGCAGGACGTCTTCCGGGGGGTCGGCGAGGCCGCCCGGGCGGTCATGGGGCTGCGGATCGCGCTGGACGGGCCGCAGGACGAGTCCGACGACACCCCGGCCACGTCCAGGTCCCGCGAGGAACTGGACGCCGAGGACGCGGCCATCGAGGTCGCCGAGGAGGACGAAGGCGAGACCGAGCAGGCCACCGGACTGCGCCGGCCCACCACCCGGGCGGCGGTGCAGGTGGCCGTCGGGTCGTCGCTGGCCATCGTGGGCGGCGAGTTCCTGTCCGCCCAGCGCTGGTACTGGGCGGTGCTGACCTGCTGGATCGTGTTCCTCAACACCTCGTCCACCGGCGAGATCCTGGTGAAGGGCTACCGGCGGCTGCTGGGCACGGTCCTCGGCGTGGTGGCCGGCATCGGGCTGGCGGGTCTGGTCGGGCACCACACCTGGACGGCGTTCGGGCTGGTGCTGCTGTTCGTCTTCGCGATGTTCTACTCGGCGCCGCTGTCGTACACCCTGATGTCGTTCTTCGTGACGGCGATGCTGGGCCTGCTGTACACGCTGCTCAACACCTACAACGTGGACGTCCTGGTGCTGCGGATCGGGGAGACGGCGCTCGGCGCGGTGTGCGGGGTGATCGCGGCCGCGGTGGTGCTGCCGGTGCACACCGACCGCCGTACCGACGAACTGCTCGTCACCACGCTGGACCGGCTGGCCGACGTGACCCGGGCCGCCGCCGACCAGTTGAGCGGGGCGCCGCCGGCCGACCTGGTGGAGAAGGCCCGCGACCTGGACCAGGCGCTGGCCGATCTGCGGGCCGCGGTGCAGCCGTTGACGCATCCGATCACCCCGCTGCGCTCCCGCCGGGACACCGCGCGCTATGTGGTGGCGCTCCTCGAGACGTGCGCGTATCACGCGCGGTCGCTCGCGGCGACGGCCGAGTTGCTGCCCACCCATCCGGCGATCGCGGCGGATCCCCGGCTGCGCGGCGCGGGTCAGCGGATCGTGCACAACATCGAGGCGATCGCCGCCCAGGTCGACGACCGGCGGCCCGCCGGCGAGATCGAGACCGGCCCCAGCATCGCGGCGATGCTGGAGCCGGGCACCCTGCGCGCCCCGCGCTACGGCCGGGTGACCGACCGCGTGCTGCGGCATCTGCAACGCCTCGACGAGGCGGTGGCGGGCCTGGCCCGGCCGTTGAAGGTGCCGGTCCGGGCACGCGCCGTCTGACGGGGGGTCACTGCCGGCCGAGGGCTTCGGCCCGGACGCGGGCGCAGCTGCGGCTGATGAGGCGGGAGACGTGCATCTGGGAGATGCCCAGACTTTCGGCGATCCGGCTCTGCGTCATGTCCTCGAAGAAGCGCATGTAGAGGATGGCGCGTTCGCGTTCGGGCAGTCGGCGCAGTCCTTCCTTGGCCGCTTCCCGGTCGACGACGGTGTCGTAGGAGCCGTCGGTGTCGCCGAGGGTGTCGGCGAGGCGGTGACCGTCCTCGCCGGCGGAGAGTTCGGCGTCCAGGGACAGGGTGCTGAAGCTCTCCAGGGCCTCCATACCGGCGTTGACCTCGTCCTCGGTCAGCCCGGTGTGGGCGGCGAGATCGGCGGTGGAGGGTTCCTGGCTGCCGGGGTTCTGGGTGAGTTCGCGGCGGGCCACCCGCACCCGGTTGCGCAGTTCCTGTACTCGGCGGGGTACCCGCAGCGCCCACATCCGGTCGCGGAAGTGCCGCTTGACCTCGCCGGTGATGGTGGGTACCGCGTAGCTCTCGAAGGCGCCGCGGGAGGGGTCGTAGCGGTCCACGGCCTTGACCAGGCCGAGGGCGGCGACCTGGCGCAGGTCCTCGACGGACTCGCCCCGGTCGCGGAAGCGGCCGGCGATGCGGTGGGCCATGGGCAGCCAGGCGGCCACCAGGTCGTCGCGCAGGGCGTCCCGCTCGGGGCCGTCGCCGAGGGCGGCGAGCCGGGCGAAGAGGGACGCGGTGTCGGGGGCGTCGTCGTGCGAGCGCCGGGGCGTGGTGTGCGGGGTCCGGCCGGGTGTGCGGGGGCGGCTGTTCGACAAGTCGGTGAGCATGCGGACTCGCTCCTGAACTGTGGGTTCCGGGGCATCACCGGAACGTGGTTCCGGGACTCGACCCGAACTGCGGTGTCAGAGTCGCCGCGGGAGCACCGCCCGGACCGCTCTGCGGGCCCGGGGCGATATGACCGCTCCCACTGGCGCGCGCCTCCGGTCCGAAGCACGAAACTCCGCCTGCCCCTTCGCCCCCGGCGCAAACGCCATCGGGAGAAACTCGGCTCGCCGGCTCAACTCAGCGACACGACCGCGGTGATGCACTTGCCCCCGCGAGGCAGTCCGGCGACCTCCACGTCCCGGGCCAGCCGGCAGACGATGGGCCAGCCCCGGCCGCCGAGTCGGCCGCGGTCGCGCCCGTCCGGTATCTGCTCGGCCACCGGCAGCGCGTCACTGCGGTCGCTCACCGACATGCGTACCGCGCATCCGTCGACGTCCACGTCGAAGCCGGTGATCCCGCCGCCGTGCAGGATCGCGTTGGTGGTCAGTTCCGAGGCGACGAGCAGGGCGTCGTCCAGGGCCCGGGCGGCGCACGGCACAGCCTGTCGGGCGAGCGCGCCGCGGACCGCTCTGCGGGCGTCGGCCGGCCGCAGCGACGGCCGGGGGGAGTCGGGTGGTACCACTACTGATTCGGTCCGGAACTTCTCGCGCATCCCTTCACTCCCTGAGTGGTGGACCGGCTGATCTGTCTGGCCCGTCCGCGCGGGTCTCTCCTTGTTCGGCTCACCGGTCGGGGCGCCGCCAAACACATCCGGGGGCAGGAAGGGCTTCCCCCGAGTGAAACGGGTCACGTAGCCTGTTCCCGGGTATCCGAAACGGCCCCGGATGGTTTAGCGTTCATCCATACGTGGTCGAGGAGTCGACAGCAAGTCCTCCCCGCACCACCGCTTGACGGCCCTGGCTGGCCTCCCCCGTCCAGCCAGGGCTTTTTAATGCCCGGACGGCTCCGGGCAGGCGATTCTCATGTCCTTCGAGGTGCCCGGCGCGGCGGCAGCGGCTGAAATGGGCGTAGGCAAAGCCCCCGTACCCTCGCCGGCGAGGAGCACCGCGCCATGACCAAAGCCATCAAACTGCTGACCGCCCTACCGCAGGCGCAGCGCGAGCGCCTCATGGAACTGGCCCAGGAGGTCTCCTTCCCCGAGGACGCCCGTATCTTCGAGGCCGGCGGCACCGCGGACCGCTTCTGGGTGATCCGCTCGGGAGCGGTCAACCTGGACCAGGAGGTGACGTCCCACAAACGGGTCACCGTGGCCAGCCTGGGCGCCGGCGACCTGCTCGGCTGGTCATGGCTGTTCCCGCCGTACACCTGGGACTTCGGGGCGGTGGCCTTCAGCCAGGTGCGGGCCTACGAGTACGACGCCGCGGCCGTGCTCGCGCTCTGCGTGGAGGATCCGCTGCTGGGGCTCTCGCTGGTGCGGACCGTCGCCGAGATCCTCGCCAGCCGGCTGGAGGTCACCCGCGGCAAGCTGCTGGACGCCTACGTGGGGCGGCGGCCCGCGTAGCGGTCAGACGCGGTAGCGGCGCAGGGCGGGCACGGCGGCGGCCAGGGCCAGCATCACGGCCACGACCAGCAGTCCGCCGCCCGTGACGGCCGCGCGCGGCCCGAACACCGAACCCATGGTGCCGTGCAGGACGTCGGCCAGCCGCGGCCCGCCCGCGACCACGACCGTGAACACCCCCTGCATCCGGCCGCGCATCTCGTCGGTCGCGGCGGACAGCAGGATCGCGCCCCGGAAGACCATCGAGACCATGTCGGCGACCCCGGCGACGGCGAGGAAGGCGACCGCCACCCAGAGGTTGCGGCTGAGCCCGAACCCGGCGACGGCCGCTCCCCAGCCGACGACCGCGCCGATCACCATCCAGCCGTGCCGGCGGGCCCGCGAGAAGGTGCCGGAGAAGAGCCCGCCGAGCACGGCGCCGACGGGGATCGCCGCGAACAGCAGGCCGAGCGCCAGCCCTTCGCCGTAGGAGCCGTAGGTCTCCGCGGCCAGCTGCGGGAACAGGGCGCGGGGCATGCCGAGGACCATCGCGATGATGTCGGCCAGGAACGACAGCAGCAGCACCTTGTGCATCGAGATGTAGCGGAAACCCTCCACGATCTCCCGCACCCCGGCCCGGCGGGCCGTCGCCCGCGCCAGCGGCGGCAGCGCGGGCAGCCGGTAGACGGCCCACACCGTCACGCACAGCGCCAGCGCGTCGATCAGATACAGCTCGGGCAGGCCGATGACCGGAATCAGGGCACCGGCCAGCAACGGGCCGATCACCTGCCCGGTCTGCATGACCGTCGATCCGAGGGCGTTGGCGGCGGGCAGCTGTCCCTCGGGGACGAGCCGGGCGATGGAGGCGGTACGGGCCGGGGCGTTCAGCCCCCAGAACGCCTGCTGCATGGCGAGCAGGACCATCAGCGCGGCCACGGATTCGATTCCGGTGACGGCCTGGAGCCAGAACAGCAGCGAGGTGACGGCGATACCGCAGTTGGTGATCAGCAGCAGCTTGCGGCGGTCCATCGCGTCGGCTACCGCGCCACCCCACAGCGCGAACACGATGAGCGGCAGCAGTCCGGCGAGGCTCGCGGCGCCGACCCAGGCCGAGGACCCGGTGATGTCGTAGATCTGCTTGGGCACGGCCACCGCGGTGAGCTGGCTGCCGACCGAGGTGACGATCGTCGAGGTCCACAGTCGGCGGTAGGCCGGGACGGCCAGCGGGCGGGTGTCCATCGCCCAGCGGCGCCAGCCCCGCCGGAGCGGGGGCGGGGGCGCCGTGGAGTCTTCGGGGGGCTGTATGCCGGACTGGGTGCCGCTCTCGCTGGTGTCCACGGAGATCCTGGTGTCCTGGTCTTCTTGGTGCTCGCTACATCTTTCGGTTGTGGGATCACTATCCCAGCAACTTCTGTGACCGCCGAACCGGTTGTCTCAGGATGCGGCCGCACCGGGGGCCGGGGGCGTCAGGCACCCATCAGGAGCATCAGACCGAGTCCGATCATGGTCAGGGCCACCAGGCCGTCCAGCACCCGCCAGGCGGCCGGCTCGGCGAGGTAGCGGCCGAGCTGCCGGGCACCGAAGCCGAGCGCGGCGAACCAGCACAGACTGGCCAGCGCGGCGCCGAGACCGAAGGTCCAGCGCAGGTCGCCCCGGTCGGCCGCGAGAGAGCCGAGCAGGAACACGGTGTCCAGGTAGACATGCGGGTTCAGCCAGGTCATGGCGAGGCAGGTGAGAACGGCCCGGCGCCGGGAACCGGCCGCCTCGCCACCGGCGCGCAGCCCGCCGGTACCGGGCCGCAGGACCCGGCGGCCGGCCAGGACGCCGTAGCAGAGCAGGAAGGCGCCGCCGACCAGACCGACCGCCCGCACCGCGCCGGGCCACGCCACCACCAGCGCGCCCACCCCGCCGACGCCGAGCGAGATGAGGGCCGCGTCGGACAGGGCGCAGATGGCGACGACGACGAGGACCGCGTCCCGGCGGACGCCCTGCCGCAGGACGAAGGCGTTCTGGGCGCCGATGGCGACGATGAGCGAGAGGCCGCTGCCGAAACCTGCGGCAGCGGCGGCGAAAGAGCTGGACATGTCCTCGACGGTAAGGAAGCGATCTCTGTAGGTACAGCTAAAGATTCTTACGTACCCTTAGCGCAGCTGCAGACGGGAGCTGAACGGTGGAACTTCCTCTCGACCAGGTGCGGACGCTGCTGGCGGTGGTGGACGAGGGTACGTTCGACGCGGCGGCCGCGGCCCTGCACGTGACGCCGTCGGCGGTCAGCCAGCGGGTGAAGGCGCTGGAACAGCGGACGGGACGGGTGCTGCTGCAGCGCACCAAGCCGGTGCGGCCGACCGAGTCGGGCGAGGTGCTGGTGCGGTTCGCCCGGCAGCTGGCCCGGCTGGAACGCGACGCGCGCGGCGAGCTGGGCATGAGCGGTGCCGGAGAGCCGACCCGGGTGCCGGTCGCGGTCAACGCGGACTCGCTGGCGACGTGGTTCCTGGAGGCGCTGACCGGTCTGAGGCACGTCTTCGTCGAACTGCGCCGGGAGGACGAGGAGTACACGGCCACGCTGCTGCGGGAGGGGCTGGTGATGGCGGCGGTGACCTCGTCGCCGGACCCGGTGCCGGGCTGCTCCGTGCGGGCGCTGGGCCGGATGCGGTACCTGCCGGTGGCCGCGCCGGAGTTCGCGGCGGCGCATCTCACCGGGCCGCTGCCGGACGTGCTCGCCGAGGCGCCGGTGATCGTCTTCGACCGGCGGGACGACTTCCAGGACGGGTTCGTACGGCGGCTGGGGCGGGGCGGGGCGAGTTCGCTACGGCACTACGTGCCCACCTCGGAGGGGTTCGTGGACTCGGTGACGGCCGGGCTCGGGTGGGGGATGGTGCCGGAGGTGCAGGCGGAGCCGCGGTTGGGTAACGGGCGGCTGGTGCGGCTCGGGGGGCCGGAGCTGTGGGCGGACGTGCCGTTGCACTGGCAGCAGTGGAAGCTGGATTCGCCGGCTCTGGGGGCGCTGGCGGAGGCGGTGGTGAGGACGGCGAGTGGTGCGTTGCGCCAGCCGTAGGGGATCAGCTCGTACGAGAGCGGGCGCGGGTGCGTGGGGGCCGGTTCGCGTTCACGCGTCGGAGCCGCCCATCGGCTCGGCCCCGCGCCCCTGACGGGGCCCCGCACTGGCCAGGAGCATCTCCAGTGCCGTCGGATATGCGCTGGTCACCATCCTTTTCGCCAGCAGCGGGGCCGCTTCGGCGATACGGGGATGAGTCGAGGGCGGGAGCTGGGCGTACGTCGAGTTCCACTTGGCCTCGTCCGCTCGCTGGGAGTCCTGCGGCAGGGCCAGGGACGCCGCGTCCAGGGCGGCGAAGGCCAGGGTCTGGTCGATGAAGGCGTGGTAGACGCGGACCGTCTCCGGCAGGGGGAAGCCCGCCGTGCGCAGGACGTCCAGGATCGCCTCGTCCGCCGCCAGCTCCTGCGCCCGGCCCGTCACCCGGTTCGCCGTCAGCAGGGCCGCCTGCGGATGGGCCACGTACGCCGCGTGGATGCGCAGGCCGATCGTGCGCAGGTCGGTGCGCCACTCCCCCGTCGGCGCCCAGCCGGCCAGCGCCTGTCCGATCAGCGCGTCGCCGATCGCCAGGGTCAGGTCGTCCATGCCCCGGAAGTAGCGGTACAGGGTGCTGGGGTCGCAGTCGAGGGCCAGGCCCAGGCGGCGGGCGGTGAGGCCCGCACTGCCGTGTTCGCGCAGCAGACGCAGGGCGGTCGCCACGATCAGCCGCTCGGACAGCACCGTGCCGCCACGGGTGGGCCGGCGGCGGCGGCGCTTCTCCTCCGGTACGACCGGTTTGGGCATCGGGCACTCCCCTGGGGTCCGCACGCCGACTCACGCCGACGACGTTCTTATGCCAACGCCATTGACCTTACGACAGGGTCAGGCGTTTGATTCCGGCCGGGCGCCCCCGTACTCGACCTCGCACACTGTTCGAGAAGGAGATTCCGCCATGCGCGTACTGCTCGTGGGAGCCGGTGGTGTGGGCACCGCCGTCACCCGGATCGCGGCCCGTCGCCCGTTCTTCGAGGTGATGGTGGTCGCCGACTACGACCCGGCCCGCGCCGAGGCGGCCGTGGCCGCCGTCGGCGACGCCCGGTTCCTCGCCGAGCGGGTCGACGCCGGTGACGAGGCGGCCGTGGCCGGCCTGCTGGCCCGGCACGGCTGCGATGTGCTGCTCAACGCCACCGACCCGCGCTTTGTGATGCCGCTCTTCCGGGCCGCCCGCCAGGCCGGCGCCGGCTACCTCGACATGGCGATGTCGCTGTCCCGGCCGCACGCCGAACGGCCGTACGAGGAGTGCGGGGTCAAGCTGGGCGACGAGCAGTTCGCCCTGGCCGAGGAGTGGGCGAAGGCGGGTGCGCTGGCGCTCGTCGGGATGGGCGTGGAGCCGGGCCTCTCCGACGTGTTCGCGCGGTACGCGGCCGACGAGCTCTTCGACGAGATCGAGGAGATCGGCATCCGCGACGGCGCGGACCTGACGGTGGACGGTTACGACTTCGCGCCCTCCTTCAACATCTGGACCACCATCGAGGAGTGCCTCAACCCGCCCGTCGTGTACGAGAAGGAGCGCGGCTGGTTCACCACCGCCCCCTTCAGCGAGCCGGAGGTGTTCGACTTCCCGGAGGGGATCGGGCCGGTCGAGTGCGTCAACGTGGAGCACGAGGAGGTGCTGCTCGTGCCCCGCTGGGTGGAGGCACGGCGGGTCACCTTCAAGTACGGGCTCGGCCGCGAGTTCATCGACACGCTCAAGACGCTGCACCTGCTCGGGCTGGACAGGACCACGCCGGTGACCGTGCCCGGCGCCGACGGCCCGGTCGCGGTCTCGCCGCGGGACGTGGTCGCCGCCTCGCTGCCCGACCCGGCGACGCTGGGCGACCGGATGCGCGGCAAGACCTGTGCGGGCACCTGGGTACGCGGCGTCAAGGACGGACAGCCACGCGAGGTGTATCTCTACCACGTGGTCGACAACGAGTGGTCCATGGCGGAGTACGGTTGTCAGGCCGTGGTGTGGCAGACGGCCCTCAACCCGGTCGTCGCCCTCGAACTCCTGGCCACCGGTGCGTGGTCGGGCTCGGGCGTCCTCGGCCCGGAGGCGTTCCCGGCCCGCCCGTTCCTCGACCTGCTGACCGAGTACGGCTCCCCCTGGGGGCTGCGCGAGCAGTGACCGCTCGCGAATTCCAGGGGACTTGGCCGTTTCGGACGCGCCCACTCCGGTGACCCGAACCCGAGTACGCACACGAAACGGCAGAATCGACTTGGATCGCAGGTGACTTCGATGGACGACTGGCGAGACCACGCCGAGTGCCGCGAGGAGGACCCCGACCTCTTCTTCCCGATCGGCACCACCGGGCCTTCGCTGCACCAGACACGGCGCGCGAAGGCCGTCTGTGAGCGCTGTCCGGTCCAGGAACCATGCCTGGACTGGGCGATGGACGCCGGGCAGACCGTCGGCGTCTGGGGCGGTACGACCGAGGCGGAGCGCCGGCTGCTGGCCCGGCGCCGACAACGGGCCGCACGCCGGTTCAGCTGACGTCGGCCGGTGCTTCGGCGGCCGGCAGCCGCAGGGTGAACTCGGCGCCCTCGCCCGGTTCGCTCGCGGCCTGGACGGTCCCGTCATGGGCGGCGATCAGGTGGCGCACGATCGGCAAGCCGAGCCCACTGCCCCCGGTACGGCGGCTGCGGGACTTCTCCGCGCGCCAGAAGCGCTCGAAGACGTGCGGCAGGTCGTCGGGGGCGATGCCCTTGCCGGTGTCGGTGACGGTGAGCACGACCTCGTCGCCGGCCCGGCGGGCGGCCAGGGTCACCGTTCCGTCGGCGGGGGTGTGCCGGATCGCGTTGGAGACCAGGTTGCCCAGCGCCTGCCGCATCCGCACCGGGTCGGCGTCGAGCCAGGCCGTGCCCTCGACGTCGGTCAGCAGGGTGACCCCGGCCGCGTCGGCGGCCACCCGGTGGGCGGCGGCGACCTGGTCGAACAGGTCGGCGGCGCGGACCGGTTCGCGGTGCATGCGCAGGGTGCCGGCATCGGCGGCCGCCAGGTCCTGGAGGTCGTCGATGATCCGCTGGAGCAGCAGCGCCTCCTCGTGCAGCGAGGCCAGGAGCGCCGGGTCGGGGTCGACCACGCCGTCCCGGGTGACCTCCAGCCAGCCTCGGATGTTGGTGAGCGGGCTGCGCAGTTCATGGGCGATGTCGCTGACCATCGCCTTGCGCTGCTCCTCCAGCCGCTCCCGGCGCTCGGTGAGGTCGTTGAACGCCTCGGCCAGCAGCCCGGTCTCGTCCCGGGTCCGCACCGGCGCCCGCGCATGCAGTTCGGGCGGCTGGCGCACGGTGACGGTCAGCGCGCGCAGCGGCCGGACGAGCCGGGTGGCGACCACGGCGGTGACGGCGACCGTGAAGGCGAGGACCAGTCCGGCCGCGCCGACGATCTTCGCCTTGTTGGTGCGGGACATGTCGAACCGGGGCACGGTCTGGTCGCCCAGGCCGAGGAAGAGTTCGGCGGCCGGCGCGGCATACGGTTCGAGCTGGGTGCGGCGGGCGCTGGTGATGCAGTTCTTCGCGATCTGGTCCGTCTGTGCCTGCTCGCGCCCGGCCTTCCTGGCGGTGACGAGGAAGCCGCCGGTGACCGGGTTGCGTCCCGTCTGGTCGTAGGTGAGGTACAGCTGTCCGGCGAGGTCCAGGTGCTTGCCCTGGAGGCAGGGGCGGACCAGGTCCGTCAGCGTGGCGAGGGCCTTCGCCTCGGTGCGGGTGGCGCCGAGGCTCCCCTTCTTCAGCATCGTGAGGGAGTCGTCCAGCAGGCCGCCGCAGCCGATCGAGCGGAAGCTCGAGGCGTCCGTGCCGTCGTCGTCGACGAGGTAGGGCCGCCCGCTCGGGGTGTGGGCGACGGTGGTCCGGACGCCGTAGGAGTTGTAGCAGTACCGCTCCTTCTCGGCCACCATGTCCAGTTCCCCGCGCTCCTTCGCCGACAGCCGGTACGGGCCCACCACCCGCGGGTCGATGCCGCTGAGCTGGGCGCCGGACTCGGTGTAGGTGTCGGTGTGCAGCGGGTCGATGGCGGCGGCCGGCCGGGGCGGCAGTGCGGTGCCCGGTGCCGCCGAGTCGGCGATCAGGGTGCGGTCGGCGGTGGTCAGCGCGACCCTGCGGCCGGTCTGCGCGGCCAGCGAGCGGACCGTGTGCCGGACCCCGCTCCAGTCGGGGTGGTCCGCTGCGTACCCGCTGAGCTGGGCGAGGATCTTGTTGTCGGCCGCGAGGTCCTGGCCCTGCTCCTCCTCCAGCGCGCTGGTGGTGGTCGTCACCGCGAGCCACGCGGTGGCGGCCACCGAGCACGCGGCGATCAGCACGGAGGCGAACAACAGCCGGACCAGCAGCCGTTTGCGCCAGGGTATCCGGGCCCTCACGGTCGGCCGCCGCTCAGCTTGTAGCCGACGCCGAACACGGTCAGCAGCCGCACCGGACGCCGGGGGTCGGCCTCGATCTTCCGGCGCAGGTTCATCACATGGACGTCGACGGCCCGTTCGGTGGAGGCCCGGTCGAAGCCGCGGGTGCACTGGAGCAGCTGCCGCCGGGTGAACACCCGGTCCGGCTCCCCGGCCATGGCGAGCAGGATCTGGAACT
This sequence comes from Streptomyces sp. NPDC007157, assembly GCF_040634235.1. Lineage (NCBI taxonomy): Bacteria > Bacillati > Actinomycetota > Actinomycetes > Kitasatosporales > Streptomycetaceae > Streptomyces > Streptomyces sp. NPDC007157. The sequence goes on along the minus strand of NZ_JBEYFE010000011.1, from coordinate 276,451 downwards.
CGGCCGGGGTCACCTCCACCGGCACCCCGTCGCAGCGCACCTCGTGCCGCACCGGATCGACACTGATCCCGGCCGCGGTCACGGCCGGCTCCTCCCGTACCGCGGCGGTCCGCCCGCTGCGCCGCAGCACCGTCCGGATCCGGGCCATCAGCTCTCGGGGAGAGTACGGCTTGGTCATGTAGTCGTCGGCGCCCAGTTCCAGGCCGAGCAGCACGTCGTCCTCCTCGGACCGGGCCGTGAGCATCAGCACCGGGATCTCCGGGTCGCCGCCGCGCAGCACCCGGCAGACGCCGTAGCCGTCGATCACCGGGAGCATCAGGTCGAGGACGACCAGGTCGGGCCCGAGCCGCCGGGCCGCGTCCAGTGCGGCGGCGCCGTCGTGGACCACGGTCGCGGTATGGCCCTCGGCCAGCAGGGAGCGCCGGATCAGCTCGGCCTGCATCTCGTCGTCCTCGGCGACCAGCACATGTGCGCACACAGGTTCGGATCCTAAGCGGTGTGCCGGCGGGCTAGCGGGCGAGCCAGTCGGCGTGCCCCATGACGACGACCGGGTGCCGGTCCGGGTCCAGGGTGCGCAGCAGTTCCTTCATGTGCGCCTTGGCGACACTGACACAGGCGTGTGTCGGGCCGCCGTGGTCGACGTGCAGCCAGATGCCGCCGCCGCGCCCGGCGCCCATGGGGCGGGTCCAGTCGAGGGGTGAAGTGCCGGGCTGCCGGTTGTAGTTGATGGCGACGACATAGTCGAAGGAGCCTTCCAGCGGCTCGCCCTCGAAGCCGGTGCCGGGTGAGTGGAAGCCGTACCCCTGGTGGTACGGCAGCCCGCTCCCCGGGTCGGCGAGCAGGCCCCCGGCGTCGGTGAGCCCGTACACGCCGACGGGTGAGCGCAGGTCCCCGGCCATGTGGTGCTCGCTCCAGCCGTCCCTGCCGTTGTGTGCGGGCCAACTCGCGCCGGGCTGCCAGACGCTGTCGTCGCGCTCGTACAGGACGACGGTGGAGACGGGCGAGTCCTTGCCCCGCCCCCTGGCGACGACGACCTGCTCGGCCCGCTCGGGTATCGCGGCCGCGGTCCGCGGCCCCAGCCCCGGTATGCCGGTGGGCTGCGGGCTGCTGCTCTCAGGTGTGGGGGCAGCCGTCGTCCGCGCCGGCCGGTCGTCGTCCGACCGACTCGGCGCGGCCTCGGCGCCACCCCCGCACCCCGAGAGCAGGAGGGGGGAGGCGAGGAGGGCGACAGCTGTTCTGCGATGGATCATGTGATCGACTCTGGCCGACAATTGTAAGAAACTCGTCAGCTTCATATCCCCGTTGACTGAAGCGCCCCGAAGGGGCGCGGGGCTGAGTCGATCTGCGGCTGCCGCCGCGTGGGCGCGCCAAGCCCCCACCGGCCCGCACCCGAGCCGCTACGGTTTGCCCTTCTTGTACAACCACGTCTGGAACAAGGGACCGAGATCCTGCCCCGACTGCCCTTCCGCGAGCTTCACGAACTCCGCGGTGGTGCCGTGCCCGTACCGGTGCTCGCTCGCCCACACCCGCAGGATCCGGAAGAACACCGGATCCCCGACCGCCTTCCGCAGCTCGTGCAACGCCATGGCACCCCGCGCGTACACCGGCGTGCCGAAGATGTTCGCGCCACTCCCCGGATCCCCGGGCGGATACGCCCACAACTCGTTGCTCGCCGGCTTGGCGTACAGCGCGTCGAAGGACTTCTGCGCGCTGTCGCCCCCGTGCTGCTCGCTGTAGAGCCACTCGGCGTACGTCGCGAAGCCCTCGTTGAGCCAGATGTCCTTCCAAGCGGTGAGGGAGACGGAGTCGCCGAACCACTGGTGGGCGTTCTCGTGCACGAGCGTGCCGAGGTCGGGCGCGGAGTCGTAGATCGGCCGGCCCTGCGTCTCCAGCGCGTACCCGACGTTCGGCGCGTGGTCGACGATCGCCCCGGCGGACCGGAACGGATACGGCCCGAACAGCTTGCTCTCCCACTCCAGCACCGACGGCAGTTTCTTCAGCACCGCCGCCGACCCGCTCGCCTCGCGCGGGTCGACCGCGTTGTACACCTTGATCCCGTCCCGGGTGGTGTACTGCTGCACCTTGAACTTGCCGACCGTGGCGGTGGCGAGGTACGCGGCCATCGGCTCGGTCTGCCGCCACCGGAAGGTCGTGCGGTCGCCGGACGTGTGCTGCCCGAGAAGGACGCCGTTGGCGACGGCCGTGCGCCCCTTGGGGACGGTGATCGTGAAGTCGTAGGACGACTTGTCCCTGGGATGGCTGTTCGCCGGGAACCAGGTCATGGCGCCCTGCGGCTCGCCGGCGACGAACGCGCCGTCGTCGGTGCGGATCCAGCCGTCCGGCGAGCCGTCGGGGTCGGTGACCTGCTTGGGGGTGCCGTTGTAGGTGACGGCGATCCGGAACTCCCGGCCCTTGGCGAGCGCGCGCGAGGGCGTGACGACGAGTTCCTGTCCGCTGCGGCTGAAGCGGGCGGTCCGGCCGTCGACCGTCACCCGGGTGACCTTCAGGCCGCTGAGGTCGAGGTCGAAGCGGGTGAGCTTCTGGGTGGCGCGGGCGGTGAGGACGGCCTTGCCGTCGAGATGGCGGGAGGAGGTGTCGTAGCGGAGCGTCAGATCGTAGTGGCCGACGTGGTAGCCGCCGTTGCCGCTGAGCGGGAAGTAGGGGTCGCCCGCGCCCGCGGCGCCGATCGTGCTCGCCGAGGCCGGTCCGGCGGCGGCGAGCAGGGCCGCCACGGCGACCGGGACGGTGGCGAGGACGGCCTCGCGGCGGAGGACTGCGGTACGTCTGCTTGCGCCCTGCACATGTGCTCCTTCGAGGGGGTGGCCAATGATCAATGGCCCACAGACTAGGCGCGCGGGTGTCCGCGTTTCCCCCTCATTCTGGTCAAGCCGCGCCCCGTCGGCAGCCGGTGGCGCGGGCCCACCGCGTACCCTCGCGACACCGTCACCGAGCCGAGAGGTGCCCGACCGTGAGCGTGCGCGTCCGCAGGATCTACGAACCGCCCGAGCCGCAGGACGGTGTGCGGGTCCTGGTGGACCGGCTGTGGCCGCGCGGGATGTCGAAGGCGGACGCCCACGTGGACGAGTGGCCCAAGGGGCTGACGCCGTCGAACGAACTGCGCCGGTGGTTCCACGACGGCGGGTCGTACGAGGAGTTCACCCGCCGCTACGAGGCGGAGCTGGACGCTCCCGAGGCCGCCGAACTCCTCGACGGCCTGCGGGAGTCGGCGAGCAAGGGTCAGGTGACCCTGCTCACCGCGTCCAGGTCCCCGGACGAGAGCCACGCCACGGTGCTGGCGCGGCTCCTCACCGCCTAGGCCGTCTGCCGGGCCGCCGCGCGGCCCGCCGCGCGGCCCGAGAACAGGCAGCCGCCGAGGAACGTGCCCTCCAGCGCGTTGTAGCCGTGCACACCGCCACCGCCGAAGCCCGCCACCTCACCGGCCGCGTAGAGCCCGTCGATCGGCTGCCCGTCGGCGCCCAGGGCGCGGGAGTCCAGGTCGGTCTGGATGCCACCGAGGGTCTTGCGGGTGAGGACGTGCAGCTTGACGCCGATCAGCGGTCCGGCGGCCGGGTCGAGGATGCGGTGCGGGGCGGCGACCCGGCCGAGGCGGTCGCCGATGTAGCGGCGCGCGTTGTGGATGCCCTGGATCTGGGAGTCCTTGCTGTAGGAGTTGCCGATCTGCAGGTCGCGGGCGACGATCTGGCGGCGTACCTCGGCCGCGTCCAGGAGCGCCTTGTCGGTGAGCCCGTTCATCTTCTCGACGAGCTGCTCCAGGGAGTTCGCGGTCACGAAGTCCGCGCCCTTGTCGACGAAGGCCCGCACCGGGCCCGGGGCGCCCTTGCCGAGCAGCCGGTCGCGCAGCACGGCCTTGCGGTCCTTCGCGGTGATGTCGGGGTTCTGCTCGGAGCCGGAGAGCGCGAACTCCTTCTCGATGATCTTCCGGGTGAGGACGAACCAGGAGTGGTCGTGTCCGGCGATGTCCTCGGTGGTGCGCAGGTACTTGAGGGTGCTGAGGGTGTCGTAGCCCGGCAGGCAGGGGTCGGGGAGCCGGCGGCCGAGGGCGTCCAGCCAGATCGAGGACGGGCCGGGCAGGATGCGGATGCCGTGGCCGGGCCACACGGGGTTCCAGTTCTGGATGCCCTCGGTGTAGTGCCACATGCGGTCGCGGTTGACCAGGCGTACGCCTGCCTCGGCGCTGATGTCGAGCATGCGGCCGTCCACGTAGGCGGGGACGCCGGTGACCATCTCGGCGGGGGGTGTGCCGAGGCGCTCGGGCCAGTAGCGGCGGACGATGTCGTGGTTGGCGCCGATGCCTCCGGTGGTGACGACGACGGCCTGGGCGGTGAGCTCGAAGTCGCCGATCCGGTCGCGGTTGGAGGCGACACCGCGCGGCGAGTCGTCGGGGGCGAGGACCGTGCCGCGCACACCGCGTGCCGCGCCGTCCTCGATGACGAGTTCGTCCACCCGGTGGCGGTGGTGGAAGGTGAGCAGTCCGTCGCGGGCGGCCTGCTTGGCGTAATCGGCGAAGGGTTCGACGACGCCGGTTCCGGTGCCCCAGGCGATGTGGAAGCGGGGTACGGAGTTGCCGTGCCCGGTCGCGCGCAGGTCGCCGCGCTCGGCCCAGCCGACGGTCGGCAGCAGGCTGATGCCGTGGCTCTGCAGCCAGGGCCGCTTCTCCCCGGCCGCGAACTCGACATAGGCCCGCGCCCAGCGCACCGCCCAGGAGTCCTCGTCGTCCTCGCGGTCGAACCGGGCGCTGCCCTGCCAGTCGTTCCAGGCCAGGTCGAGGGAGTCCTTGATGCCGAGGCGGCGCTGCTCGGGCGAGTCGACGAGGAAGAGCCCGCCGAAGGACCAGAACGCCTGGCCGCCGAGGTTGGCGGCGTTCTCCTGGTCGACCAGGGCGACCCGGCGGCCCTTGCTGGTGAGTTCGTGCGCCGCGACCAGGCCGGCGAGGCCCGCTCCGACGACGATGACGTCCGCGTCCATGGCGACCGTTGCCTCTCTTATCCGAAGGGGGTGCTGCCGTCGGTCAGCAGCGCGGTGAGCAGTTGCTTGAGCCAGGCGCGGGCCCGGTCGATGTCCTTGTCGAGGAGCAGTTGGGTGGTCACGCCGTCGTACGCGGCGACCACCGCGTGCGCGGCGCCGTCCACCCCGCCGAGCACCGCGGGGATCGGGGCGGGGCCGCGGGCCCGGAAGAGCCGGTCGGCGATGGCCTGCCGCAGCCGGGCACGGTGGTCGAGGAGCGCCTCGGCGACGGCCGGGTCCCGGGCGGCGTGCACCAGGAAGTCGGTCTTCACCAGCAGCCAGTCCACGTCGAGGAGCAGCACGTCGGTGACCCGGTCCACGGAGGCCGGTACGTCCATGTCCGGCCGGTCCAGGGCAAGGGCGTCGGCGACCTGCCGGGCGATGAGGTCGGCGCGGTCCCGGTAGAGGGCGAAGAACAGCTCGTCGAGGGTGGCGAAGTTGGAGTAGAACGCGCCCCGGCTGAACCCGGCGGCCTCGCAGACCTCCTCGATGGAGACGCGCCCGAAGCCCTTGGCCGCGAACACGGTGAACGCGGCGTCGAGCAGCCGGGCGCGGGTCTGCACCCGGCGCCGGGTGACCCGCTTCGTCGCTCCGTCGACGTCCATGTCCCGACCTCCGTTCCATACACGAACGTATCCGATACATGAACGTATCGAAAGACCTCGGCACTGGGTTCGCCATGATCGAATGGGAACACATTTTCGATTAAGGAGTACGCTGGCTCCATGGCCACGCACCTCCAGGGCTCCCTGTTCGACCAGACCGACGAGCTGCGGCTCGGCTCCCTCGACGGCGCCGGCCGGACCGAGCTGGGCGCCGGCGCCTGGATCGACGTGCTGCCCGGCTGGCTGAGCGGCGCCGACGCCCTGTTCGAACAGCTGGCGGCGGACGTCCCCTGGCACGCCGAGCGCCGCACGATGTACGACAGCGTCGTGGACGTACCGCGGCTGCTCTCCTTCTACGGCGCGGGCGACCCGCTCCCGCACCCCGTCCTCGTCGAGGCCCGCGAGGCGCTCACCCGGCACTACGCCGACGAGCTGCGCGAGCCGTTCACCACGGCGGGGCTCTGCTACTACCGCGACGGCCGGGACAGCGTCGCCTGGCACGGCGACCGGATCGGCCGGGGCGCACGGGAGGACACCATGGTCGCGATCCTCTCCGTGGGCGCGCCACGCGACCTGCTGCTGCGCCCGCTGCGCGGCGGTCCTTCGGTCCGGCGCCCGCTGGGCCACGGCGACCTGATCGTGATGGGCGGCTCCTGCCAGCGGACCTGGGAGCACTGCGTACCGAAGACCGCACGGGCCGCCGGTCCGCGCATCAGCGTCCAGTTCCGGCCACACGGGGTGCGCTGACCCGGGTCCCCGTCGGCAGCCACCCCACGCCATCTGGTTGGCTGTCCCCCGGTTCGGTCGGGACGCTGCGGGAACGTCGGAGAGATCATGCGCGCAGAGGTACACGAAGTCGGCAAGGGCATCTACCTGGTGCACGGACAGCACACCAACTGGGTGATCCTCAAGGACGGTGACGCCGTCACACTGGTGGACACCGGCTACCCGGGCGACCGGCCGGGGCTGCTCGACTCCCTGGCGGAGGTGGGCAGTTCACCGGAGGCGGTCGCGGCCGTCCTGATCACCCACGCGCACAACGACCACCTCGGCTCCGCCGAGTACCTGCGCGACACCCACGGCACCCCGGTCTATCTGCACGAGGCCGAAGTGCCGCACGCGCGGCGGGAGTTCCTCCAGCAGGTCTCGGTGGGGGCGGTGCTGAGGAACGCCTGGCGGCCGGGTGTGGTGCCGTGGCTGGTGCACGTCCTGCGGGTCGGCGGCACCGAGCAGCACCCGGTGATCGCGCCCGAGGCGTTCCCGGTCGCCGACGGCCCGCTCGACCTGCCGGGCCGGCCCGTCCCGGTGCACACCCCCGGCCACACCGACGGGCACACCGTCTACCACCTGCCCGACGCCGGAATCGTGATCTCCGGCGACGCCCTGGTCAGCGGCCACCGCACCGCGCGCCTGACCGGTCCGCAGCTGCTGCCCGACATGTTCCACCACGAGCGTTCCCGGGCGGTGGAGTCGCTCGGCGTCATCGAGACGCTCGACGGCGACGTGCTGCTGCCCGGGCACGGGCCCGTGCACCGGGGATCCGTCGCGGCGGCCGCCCGGCAGGCCCGCGAACGCGCCGTCTAAGGTCGGGCCATGGCATTGCAGATCAGCGCCACCAACCCGGAGCACCCCGCGCTCCTGCTCGAACTCCCCTGGGACGTCCCGCTGGAGGAGTGGCCCGAGGACTACCTCGTGCCGCTCCCCCGCGGTATCTCCCGGCACGTGGTGCGCTACGCCCGGGCCGGCAGCGAGGTCATCGCCGTGAAGGAGCTGGCGGAGCGCCCGGCCCTGCGCGAGTACGAGCTGCTGCGCGATCTGGACCGGCTCGCCATCCCCGCGGTCGACCCGCTCGCGGTGATCACCGGCCGCATCGACGCGGCGGGCGACCCCCTGGAGTCGGTGCTGGTCACCCGGCACCTCGGCGGCTCGATGCCGTACCGCTCGATGTTCGAGACGACCATGCGGCCGGCCACCATGCACCGCCTCATGGACGCCCTGGCCGTGCTGCTCGTACGACTGCACCTGGCCGGGTTCGCCTGGGGCGACTGCTCGCTCTCCAACACGCTGTTCCGGCGGGACGCGGGCGCGTACGCGGCGTACCTGGTGGACGCCGAGACCGGCGATCTGCATCCGCAGCTGAGCAACGGGCAGCGGGAGTACGACCTCGACCTGGCCCGGGTCAACATCAGCGGCGAACTGCTCGACCTGGAGGCGTCGGGGGCGCTGCACCCGTCGCTGGACCCGATCGAGTTCGGGTTCGAGATCTGCACCCGGTACGGCGAACTGTGGGAGGAGCTGACCCGTACCTCGGTGTATCCGGCCGGCAAGTACCACTACATCGAGCGCCGGATCCGACGGCTCAACGAGCTGGGCTTCGACGTGGCCGAGATGCAGATCGAGCACTCCTCCAACGGCGACAGCGTCACCTTCGTGCCCAAGGTCGTCGACGCCGGGCACCACCAGCGCCAGCTGCTCCGGCTGACCGGCCTGGACGCCGAGGAGAACCAGGCCCGGCGGCTGCTGAACGACCTGGAGAGCTGGATGGCCACCCAGGACGACTACGCCCCCGGCGACCCCCTCGCCGCCCGGCCCGAGGTGCTGGCCCACCGGTGGGTGCGGGACGTCTTCCGCCCCACCGTGCGGGCCGTGCCGCTGGAGCTGCGCGGCTCCATGGACCCGGCCGAGATCTACCACGAGCTGCTCGAACACCGCTGGTACCTGTCCGAGCGGGCACAGCACGACATAGGTCTGGACAGCGCGGTCGAGGCCTACATCGAGAACGTGCTGCCCAAGGCGCGGGAGACCCTGGAGCCGGTCACCCCCGAATGAGTCAGTCGTGCGGCACCACGGCCACCGGGCAGTCGGCGTGGTGCAGCACCCCGTGCGCGACCGAGCCGATGCGCGCGCCGACCGCCGTACGGTGGGCGCGCCGGCCGACGACCATCAGCTGAGCCCGGCCGGCCACCGAGAGCAGCACCTGGCCGGCGCTGCCCATCTCCACGTGCTCGGCGACCGGTACGTCCGGGAACCGCTCCCGCAGCGGCCGTACCGCCTCGGCGAGGGCCTTCCGCTCGTAGGGCTCCAGGCCGCCGGTCTCGTCCAGCAGCTTCAGCGAGCCCGGGCTGTAGGCGAAGACCGGGGGCAGGGTCCAGGCCCGGACCACCCGGACCGTCGCGCCACGGACCGCGGCCGTCTCGAACGCGAACTCCAGCACGGCCGCGCTGTCCTCCGCCCCGCCCTGCTGGCCCACCACGACCTCCCGCCCGGCGGCCTCGGCCGCGGGCCGGTCCCCGGCGCGCACCAGGACGACCGGTCGGGCGGCCCCGGCGATCACCTGCTGGCCCACCGAACCCAGCAGGAACCCGACGACCGGCCCGTAACCGCGCGAGCCCAGCGCCAGCAACTCGGCCCCGGCGGCCGCCTCGACCAGTACCTCGACCGCCCCGCCCTCCACGACGTCGACGCTCACCGCGAGCTCCGGACAGCGCCCGGTGACGGCACGCACCGACGCGGCCACCCCGTCCTTCACCCACCCGTGCTGGGTCTCCCGGTCGCCGCCGAGCGCCTCCTGCTCCTCGTGGCGCCAGGCGTGCACCACCCGGAGCGGCAGACCGCGGCGCACCGCCTCCCGGGCCGCCCAGTCCAGAGCCGCCAGGCTCTCCTCCGTACCGTCGACCCCTGCCGTGATCGGGCGTGTCATGCACCGGCCTCCTCGTCGGTTCCGCGTCTGCGTGATCAGTCTTCCGCACGGACGGGTGCCCGCTGTGCACCGGCGTACAAGAGCGAAGGCGGGCGATCGAACATACGATGGGCGGGTGCGGTGGCCGCGCTCCTCCAGGAGGGCCCGCCGTGCCGAGAACCAACGGCTCGGGGTGGGAGACGTATGGCACAGGCTGCCGACGCAGCACGGACCGTCATCATGACCGTGGACGACGACCCGGGGGTCTCCCGTGCCGTCGCCCGGGACCTGCGGCGCCGTTACGGCGCGTCGTATCGGATCGTGCGTGCGGAGTCCGGGGAGTCGGCGCTGGACGCGCTGCGGGAGCTGAAGCTGCGCGGCGACCTGGTGGCGGTGATCCTGGCCGACTACCGGATGCCGCAGATGAACGGCATCGAGTTCCTGGAACAGGCCCTGGACGTGTACCCGGGCGCCCGGCGCGTGCTGCTGACCGCGTACGCGGACACCAACGCGGCGATCGACGCGATCAACGTCGTCGATCTGGACCACTATCTGCTCAAGCCCTGGGATCCGCCCGAGGAGAAGCTGTACCCGGTCCTGGACGACCTGCTGGACGCCTGGCGGTGCAGCGCGTACAAGCCGGTGGCGGCCACCAAGGTCGTCGGGCACCGCTGGTCGGCCCGGTCCTCGGACGTGCGGGAGTTCCTCGCCCGCAACCAGGTGCCCTACCGCTGGTACTCGGTCGAGGAGCCGGAGGGCCGGCGGCTGTTGGCGGCCGCCGGGGCCGACGGGCAGCGGCTGCCGCTGGTGATCACGCCGGACGGCACGCCCCTCATCGAGCCGGAGGCGCCCGAACTGGCCGCGCGGGTGGGGCTCGCGACCACGCCCACGGCGGACTTCTACGACCTGGTGGTCATCGGCGGCGGCCCGGCCGGGCTCGGCGCGGCGGTGTACGGGGCGTCGGAGGGTCTGCGGACCGTGCTCGTGGAGCGCGCGGCGACCGGCGGGCAGGCCGGGCAGAGCTCCCGGATCGAGAACTACCTCGGCTTCCCGGACGGGGTGTCGGGGGCTCAGCTCACCGACCGGGCCCGGCGGCAGGCCGCCAAGTTCGGCGCGGAGGTGCTGACCGCCCGCGAGGTCACGGCACTTGAGGTCAACGGGGCCGCCCGGGTGGTGCAGTTCGCCGACGGCTCGGCGATCGCCGCGCACAGTGTGATCCTGGCGACCGGTGTGCAGTACCGGCAGTTGGAGGCCGAGGGCTGCCTCGGCCTGACCGGCTGCGGGGTGTTCTACGGCTCCGCGCTGACCGAGGCCACCTCCTGCCAGGGCCACGACGTGTACATCGTCGGCGGCGCCAACTCGGCTGGCCAGGCGGCCATGTACCTGTCCCGGTTCGCCAAGTCCGTGACGCTGCTGGTGCGCGGCGCCGACCTGGCGGCCTCGATGTCGTACTACCTGATCCAGCAGATCAACGAGGCCCCGAACATCTCGGTGCGCAGCCACACGGTGGTCGCCTCCGCGCACGGGTCCGACCGGCTGGAGCGGCTGACGCTCCGTCACTCGGTGAGCGGCGAGACCGAGTCGGTCGAGGCGCAGTGGATGTTCGTGTTCATCGGCGCGGCCCCGCTGACCGACTGGCTCGGCGACACCGTGCTGCGCGACGGGCGCGGGTTCATCCTGGCCGGCCCCGACCTGACGGCCGACGGACGGCCGCCGACGGCCTGGGAGCTGGACCGGCCGCCGTACCACCTGGAGACCAGCGTGCCCGGAGTGTTCGTGGCGGGCGACGCCCGTGCCGAGTCCGCCAAGCGTGTCGCGTCCGCCGTCGGAGAAGGAGCCATGGCCGTGATGCTCGTCCACCGTTATCTGGAGCAGTCATGAGCGGGCAGCTGTGTCCGTGCAGCCCGAAGGAGATCGGCGCGCTCTTCCTCTTCGAGAAGCTGCAGCCGGAGCAGCTGGCGCGGCTGTGCGCCGCGGGCCGGGTGGAGCGGTTCGAGCCCGGTCCGGTCTACACCGAGGGTGACCCGGCCACCTGCTTCTACGTGATGATCGAGGGCACCGTGGTGCTCTCCCGGCAGGTCGGCGGGGACGACGTCGAGGTCACCCGGACCTCGCAGGCCGGGGTGTACGCGGGTGCCATGCAGGCGTACCTGGGGGACCGGGTGCGGCAGGGGTACAACAACTCGATGCGGGTGACCGAGCCGACGCGGTTCTTCGTGCTGCCGGCGGACACCTTCGCGGACATCATGCGCGAGTGGTTCCCGATGGCCGTGCATCTGCTGGAGGGCCTGTTCTTCGGTTCGAAGAACACCCAGGCGGCGATCGGGCAGCGCGAACGGCTGCTGGCGCTCGGCTCGTTGTCCGCCGGGCTCACCCACGAACTCAACAACCCGGCCGCGGCGGCGGTCCGGGCCACGGCCACGCTGCGCGAGCGGATCGCGAAGATGCGGCACAAGCTCGCGGTGATCGCCGAAGGGCCGTTCTCGCGGGAGCAGTTGGTTGGTCTGATCGAGATCCAGGAGCGCACCGCCGAACGGGTCGCCAAGGTCCCGGCGATGAGTCCGCTGGAGGCCACCGACCGCGAGGACGCGCTCTCCGACTGGCTCGACGACCACGGCCTGGACAACGGCTGGCAGCTCGCTCCGACCTTCGTACAGGCCGGACTCGACGTCGACTGGCTGGAGCAGGTCGAGGCGGCCGTGGACGAGGAGATCTTCCCGAACGCGGTCGGCTGGCTCAACTACACCATCGAGACCGAGCTGTTGATGAACGAGATCGACGACTCCACCACCCGGATCTCGAACCTCGTCGACGCGGCCAAGCAGTACAGCCAGCTGGACCGGGCGCCGTACCGGGTCGTGGACGTGCACGAACTCCTCGACAGCACCCTGCTGATGCTGTCCGCCAAGATCGGGCAGGACATCCGGGTGGTCAAGGAGTACGACCGTACGCTCCCGCCGGTCCCCGCCTACCCTGCCGAGCTCAACCAGGTGTGGACCAACCTCGTCGACAACGCGGTGTGCGCGATGAGGGACGGTGACGGCGTCGGACAGGGCACGCTGACCGTGCGGACCGCGCTCGACCACGAGCACCTGCTGGTCGAGTTCCGGGACACCGGGACCGGGATCGCGCCGGAGATCAAGGACCGGATCTTCGACCCCTTCTTCACGACGAAGCCCGTGGGGCAGGGCACGGGTCTCGGTCTGGACATCTCGTGGCGGATCGTCGTGAACAAGCATCACGGCACCATGCGGGTGGAGTCGGTGCCCGGGGACACCCGGTTCCAGGTACTGCTTCCGCTGACCGCCCAAGCGCCCGAGGCAGAGGCGCCCCGATCATCTGAGGAGACGGTATGAGTGGCGACACCGCGATCGACCCGAACGTTCCGCCGAGCGGTGCCGGGTGCGTGGAGTGCGACAAAGCGGGGGGTTGGTGGTTCCATCTGCGGCGGTGCGCGCAGTGCGGGCACATAGGGTGTTGTGACGACTCCCCCGCCAAGCACGCGACGGCGCACTTCCACGACACGGGGCATCCGATCATTCGTAGCTACGAGCCGGACGAGGGATGGTTCTGGAACTACGAGACGGAGGAAGTGTTCGAGGCGGGACCGGAGTTGGCGCCGCCGGAGTGCCATCCCGCGGACCAGTCCGTGCCGGGTCCTGCGGAGCGGGTGCCGGAGAACTGGGCGCAGGTTCTGCGGGGTTGAGCGCCTGGGGGGGCGGGTTCGGTGGTGAGGGCGACTGCGGGTTGTTCGTGGCTTGTCGCGCCCACGCGAGCCGCATATCGGCACAGCCCCGCGCCCCCGGGGTTTCCGCCCTCGCCTTTCTTGCAAGGATGAGGGCGTGTCGCAGAGATCGTTCAGCACTCCTTTGATCGGCCGGGGCGATGAGCTGGCCCGTCTTGCCGCGGTACTGGAGCGTGCCCGGCACGGTGGTGGGCAGGCCGTGCTGGTCGCCGGGGATGCCGGGGTCGGGAAGACCCGGCTGCTGGACGAGGTGGCCGAGCGCGCGGGAGCCGCCGGGACCACCGTCGTCGTCGGGCACTGTGTCGATCTCGGTGATGTGGGACTGCCGTATCTGCCCTTCACCGAGATCCTCGGGGTGCTGGCCGCCGATGCCCGGTTCGCCGCGGTCGTCTCGGCGCATCCCGTGGTGGAGCGGCTGCTCGGTGCCGGATCCGACTCCGCCCGGGTCGCGGACGCCCGGCTGCGGCTCTACGAGGGGGTCGCCGGACTGTTCGCGGACCTCGCCGCGACCGCACCACTGCTGCTGGTCCTGGAGGATCTGCACTGGGCCGACCAGTCCTCCCGGGACCTGCTGCGGTTCCTGCTCAGCCGGGCCGGGCTCGCCCGGGGCCTGACCGTACTGGCCTCCTATCGTGCGGACGACCTGCACCGCCGGCATCCGTTGCGGCCGCTCCTCGCCGAGTTGGTGCGGCTCCCCGCCGTGGAACGTCTTGAGCTCCGGCCGCTCGCCGACACCGAGGTGACACGGCTGGTGCGGGCCCTGACGGAGCGCCCGCTGTCGGAGGTGGCCGTGCGGGACATCGTCCAGCGGGCCGAGGGCAACGCCTTCTACACGGAGGAGCTGGTGGCCGCCGCCGACGCGGCGGGGATACCCACCGGGCTCGCCGATCTGCTGCTGATCCGGGTCGAGCAGTTGCCGGAGACGGCCCAACGGGTGCTGCGTACGGCCGCGGTCGCCGGGCGCCGGGTGGGGCACGACCTGCTGCGGGACGCGGTCGGGCTGCCGGAGGAGGAACTGGAGTCGGCGCTGCGGGAGGCGGTCGGACGGCAGCTGCTGGTCCCGGGTGACGGGGACACGTACGCCTTCCGGCATGCTCTCGCACGGGAGGCGGTCTACGCCGATCTGCTGCCGGGGCAGCGGTCGCGGCTGCACGGCACCTTCGCGAGACTGCTCGCGGCGGGCGGGAGCAGCGCGGCGACGGCGGCCGAGCGCGCCCACCACTACCGGGAGAGCCACGACCTGCCCGAGGCGCTGGCCGCGTCCCTGGAGGCCGCCGACCACGCCCGCCGGGTGGGTGCCCCGGCGGAGGAGCTGCGGCAACTGGAGACGGCCCTGGACCTGTGGCCGGCCGTGCCGTGCGAGGCCCGGCCCACGGGTGAGGGGCTGGACCGGGTGACCTTGACGCTGCGGGCCTCGGCGGCTGCCGCGCACGCCGGTGACGCGCACCGGGCGGTGTCCCTGACCCGGGCCGCGCTGGCCGGCACCGGACAGGACGCGGATCCCGAACTCGCCGCCCGGGTGCGCTACACGCTCGCCGGGAACCTGATGACCGTCGACAACCTCGCGGCCGCGTTCGCCTACAGCAGCGAGGCGCTCGCGATGATCCCCGCCGATCCGCCTTCGCGGACCTGGGTGTGGGCGGCGGCCACCCATGTGATGGCGGCCCGCCAGATCGGCGACGACGCCACCGCGCTGCGGGTGGCCCGGCAGGCCCTGGAGGTCGCCGAGCGGATCGGCGCCACCGCGGCCCGCGCGGACCTGCTGATCTCCCTGGCCCGCCTCGAAGGCGGCGGCCTCCGCAGCCTGGAGGGGCAGGCACGGCTCCGGGAGGCCCGCGAGCTGGCCCGGTCGGCCGGGGACGCGCCGGTGGAGATACGGGCGCTGTTCGCCCTGGCCATCGGGTGCTTCGAGGCGGGCGAGTTCCAGGAGTGCCTGCCGTGGATCGACGAGGGACTCGACCGGGCCCGGCGCTCGGGGCTGGTGTCCTCGCTGTACGCCTCGGAGATGCGGTATCTGCGGCTGCTCGTGCTGTACACGCTCGGGCACTGGGACGAGTGCGTGAGCTCGGCCGACGCCGGCCCGGCGCCCGGCTTTGCCGGCGGCCCCGCCCTGTACGTGGCGCTGGGCCGCGGCGAGCCGGATGTCGTGGAGCGGGGCCGGGCCCTACTCGGGGAGCCCTTCGACTGGATGGGCCGGCTCGTCGGGGGCATCGTGCTCACCGACGCGGCGGCACTGCGCGGTGATCCGGAGGAGGCGGTGGCGCTGATGCGGGACTCGGTCGCGGCGCTGACCGACGAGTCGGGGCGGCCCGCGGACGTGACGGTCCGGCTGGCGGCACTGGCACTGGCGGCGGTCGCGGACCGGGCGGCCGAGGTGCGGGGCACCGGGGGCGAGGGCCGCTGGACGGACCTCGCCGGCGAGCTGGTGGAGTCGGCCCGGGTCTCGGCCGCCCGGCAGGGTCCGGAGGGGCAGGCCTGGCTGGCGCGCGCGGAGGCGGAGTGGACCCGTGCGGTGTCCGGGCCGGACGCGACGGCCTGGGGGAGGGCGGTGGCCGCGTTCGCGCACGCCGATGTCTACGAGCTGGCCCGGGTCCGGCTCCGGTACGCCGAGGCCCTGTCCGTCGACGGCCGGCATGCGGAGGCCGACGAGCAGGCGCGGGCGGCGCGGGAGACGGCCGTGGCGCTGCGGGCCGTGGCGTTGCTGGAGCGGCTGGACGCGCTCCCCGGCCGGGCCGCCACGGTCCGGGTCTCCCCGCTCACCGCCCGTGAACGGGAGGTGCTGCGGCTGCTGGCGCTCGGCCGCAGCAACCGGCAGATCGGCGAGGAACTGTTCATCACCGGCAAGACGGCGAGCGTCCATGTCTCCAACATCCTCGCCAAGGTGGGCGCGGCGAGCCGTACGGAGGCGGTGGCGATCGCCTATCGCGAGGGCCTGATCACCCCGGAGCCGACGGCCCAGGGGTGATCAGGGCGGTACACGGGTTCAGCGGTCGCAGTCCAGACCGGCCAGGCCGACGGAGTCGGCCATGGCCTGCATCCCCTTGTCGTTGGGGTGGATGTGGTCGCCGCCGTCGAGGAACGGCAGCATCCGCGCCTGGTCGTAGGGGCTGCGCAGGATCCGGTCGAAGTCGGCGGTCTCGTCGAACTCCCCGCTGGTGCGGATGTACTGGTTGACCTGCTGGCGTACGGCCTCGCCCGCCGGGTCCCACTCCGACCAGCCCTCGAACGGGCCGACGGTCGAGGCGACCACGCACTTGCCGGCCGCGTGCGCCCGCCGGACGATCTCCTGGTACCCGGCGATCAGGTCGGCCGCGGTGACCCCGGTGTGGGCCTTGATGTCGTTGACCCCCTCGAAGAGGAAGACGGTACGGACGCCCGGCTGGCTGAGGACGTCGCGGTCCAGCCGGTGCAGAGCCGCCTGTCCTGCGCCGTCGGCGAGGACCTGGTTGCCGGAGATGCCCTCGTCGGCCACGCCCTTGACCTCGGTGTCCGCCTTCTGGAGCCGACGGGCGAGGTAGTCGGGCCAGCGGCGGTCGAGGTCGGTGGTGGACGCCCAGCCGTCGGTGATGGAGTCGCCGAGCGCCACCACGGCCCCGGTGGCCGGGTTCGACGGCCGTACGGAGACCGAGTCCAGGTACCACCAGGAGCCGGTGGTCTCCGTCCAGTTGGCGGCGCTCTCCTCGGCGGTGTGGTCGCCCTGGGTGGCGTAGGAGGTCTGCATCGCCATCCAGTGGCCGGTGGCGGGGCCGGCCGCGTCCGGGCTGTGCAGGCTGACGACCAGGTCGCTGCCGGCGGGCAGGCTGCCGGGCAGCGGGTCGCTCCAGGCGGTGGCGCCCGCCGGCACGGTGACCGTGCGGGCGCCGTCGAAGGTGAGCCGCCTGTTGCTGCCCGGCTTGAGGGCGGCGCCCTGGCTCTGCAGTCCCGCGTAGACGCTGTCCAGGGTCAGCGGCCGGTCGCCGAAGACGTTGGACAGGCGCACCCGCAGTCCACTGCCGGCGGCGCTGGTGTGCACCACCAGCCGGTAGCCGCGGTCGGCGGTGCCCTGTCCCATCTGGTCGGCGCTGGCGCCCCAGGTGACGACGTCGTGCCGGGCGGAGACGGCGGCCCCGGAGGAGGGCTCCCACACGGGTGAGGCCTGGGCGGGCCCGGTCTGGCAGGCGACCGTCGCCAGTAACACGGCGGCGAGGCCGAGGAGGCGCGCGAACCGGCCGGTCACCGCCCGAGGTCCTTCAGCGTGACGGAAGCGCCGGGCTTCAGCGTGACCGTCCGTGACTTGCCGCCGTAGGCGACCGTCGTCGTGCGGCCGCCGACGCTGCGGATCCGGGCCTCGGTCGGCTTGCCGTCCCGCCAGCTCAGGTCGACGACGAAGCCGCCGCGCGCCCCCGCCCCGGTGACCTTGCCGGAGGCGGCCCAGGCGGCGGGCAGGGCGGGCAGGAGTTCCAGGTGGCCGGGGCGGGAGTACAGCAGCATCTCCAGGATCGCGGCCGGGGTGCCGAAGTTGGCCTCGATCTGGAAGATGCCCCGGCCTTCCTCGACCTGGTAGATGTCGAAGAGGTTGGGTGAGGTGCCGTTGCTGCCGTTGTCGGAGGGGCGGAGGTTGCGGACGACGAGCTGGTAGGCCTTGTCGGCGTCCTTCAGCCGGGACCAGCACAGCGAGCGCCAGGCGTTGGCCCAGCCGAAGCTGTCCATGCCGCGGGCGGTGAGCAGGGCGGTGGCGCCCTTGACGATGTCGGCGGGGGTGGAGCCGTCGGGGCGGATCCGGTCGCCGGGGAAGAGGTTGATCAGCGGCGAGAGGTGGCGGTGAGTGGTCTCGCCGAGGTTGTCCGGGGACATCCACTCCTCCAGCCAGCCGGTCTTGGGGCTCACCACCGGCAGGTAGAGGCGGTCGCGGAGCTTGCCGATGGTACCCGCGTATCCAGCATCCCTCTTCAGCTCGGCGGCCGCAGTCCGGAAGTTGCCGAACAGCATCCACACCTGTTCCTGGGCGTAGGTGATGCCCTTGGCGTCCAGCGGTCCCTGCTCCGGCGACCAGTCGCTGTCCGCGATCAGCACCTCCTTCCCGTCGTCCAGGGTGGTGGTGAGCAGCCGCGCCTCCCAGAACTCGCAGGCACCCTTGAGGAGAGGGTAGATCTTCTCCAGGTGGGCGCGGGACTGGGTGAACTCGTAGTGCTCCCACAGGCTCTGGCACAGCCATGCGTTGCCCGCCGGGTGCCACCACCAGCCGCCTCCGCCGAAGGGGTTGGTGGAGATGGCGACGGTCCAGCCGGCCACCTTGCCGCTGGAGTTGCGGTAGCGGTTGCGGGAGTCCTGGAAGAGCCGCTGGGTGAGGTCCGTCCAGGCCGGGAGCTGGTCGACGCAGTAGTCGGTGTAGGCGTCGAAGCACTGGGACAGGCCCAGCCGGTCGGACATCCAGTAGTTCATCTGGATGTTGATGTCGGTGTGGTAGTCGCCCATCCAGTCCGGGTCGTTGCCGTCCAGCCAGAGGCCCTGGAGGCCCATCGGCAGACTGTCGCGCGAACCGGCGATCATCAGATACCGGCCGAACTGGGCGTAGGCGGCCTCCAGTTCCGGGTCGGGGTCACCGGAGTCGGCGCGGGCCTGGATGCGTGCCCAGGTGTCGAGTTCGCGCTGGTCGGCCGTCGAGGTGCCGAGCGACAGGTCGAACTGCCCGAACAGCGCCCGGTGGTCGGCGGCGTGGGTACGCAGCAGCGAGTCCGCCGAGTGCCGGGCGGCCGTCTTGACCTTGGTGCGGGCCAGCGCCCGCGGGTCGAGGGACGGGTCGCGGTAGTCGGCGGCGGCGTCCGGCGCGTAGTTCGTACCACCGCTGAGTACGACCGTCAGCTCCCGGCAGTCGGTGAAGGTGATGTGCGAGCCGCTGACGCGCACGGTGCCACCGTTGCCGTACGCCTGCACGGCGGCCCCGTACTTCAGCCCGTTGGCGAAGGATCCGGCGAACGACTCGGCCGTGGAGCCGGTCTCGCCGTGGGTGCCCTCGAAGGTGAGGGTGCCGGTGTAGCGCCCGCCGCCGTCCTGGCTGAAGTGCACCACGATCACGTCGTCGGGGCGGCTGGCGAAGATCTGCCGCCGGTAGGTCACTCCGGAACGGACGTAGGACGCCGTCACCACGCCGTTGTCGAGGTCGAGGGCGCGGCGGTAGTCGGAGACGGCCCCCAGGTCGTGGTCGGGTATCTCGACGACGAGCCGGGCCAGCAGGGTGAGCGAACCGAAGTCGGCGCGGCCGTAGGGGAACTGGCCGTCCGAGTCGAGGGTGTCGTTGAGACCGCCGGTCCACAGGGTGGCGTCGGTGATCAGGAGGAGTTCACGACCGGAGTCGTTGCCGGCGAGCGCACCGAGCCGGCCGTTGCCGACGGGCAGCCCCTGCGTGATCATCGACCCGTCGTCGGCGGGTGCCTGCCACCAGAGCTGGTGTCGAGGAGCGTTGAGCGGCTGCGAGGACCGCAGCGGAGCGGCGGAAGCGGTGAACGAGGGGAGCGAGGCGAGGGCCCCGGTGGCGGCGGCGAGGGCGAGAAAACCGCGTCTGCTGGGGTGGTTGTCCATGGGGTTCCAATCCAACGTCCGTGAGGGGGGCGCGCCCCGCAAGGGGCGCGGGGAACTGCGCGACCGGCCCCCACCGGCCCGCAGTTCCCGACGACGCACGTACCGAGCCGACTACCGGGGAGACTTGGGAACGTCGATCCGGTCGACGTCCGGCGCGTACCCCGACCCGCTGTCGAAGCTGATCGTGTTCGCACCGGCCTTCAAGGTCACCGGCACGCTCACCGTCGCCACGGTCCCCCAGTCCCCGGTCGACGGGAACTTGTGGCTGGTCCCGCCCCCGGAGTTGGCCGAGATCGTGGCCGGCCGGGAGTCACCGCTGATGTAGGCCACCTTCACCAGATACGTACCGGCCTTGTCGACCACCACGTTGTTGAAGGTCAACTTGCCGCCCTGGTACAGGTTTCCGACCTTCTTCTGCCCGGAGCACGCGTCGCAACCGGCCACCGAGGCGTTGCCGCTCAGCGTGTTGGCGCTCGCCTCGGCCTCGTAGCCGGTGGCGGCCAGGGCACTGCCCTTCGGCGTCACGGTGAACAGTCGCGAGCCGTGCGCCGGCAGCGCCTCGGTGATCTTGCTCGTGTACGAACCGAGGTCCTCGCGGTTCCACAGATCCCGCACCGACGCCTTGCCGGTGAAGCCCAGGGCCGTCCAGTCGGCGGTGACCGCCGCGGGCGAGTCCGCGAGGTTGAACAGGGCCACGGTGTACGTGCCGTCGGCGTTCTTCGCGGCCCAGACCTGCTGCGGGTCGGACGGGGTGATGGGCCGGGCCGGCGGGTTGTCGCTCTGGTCGATGCCGATGACCTCGCGGTTGGTCAGCAGGGAGACGCCGTAGTCGTCGAGCTTGGTGATGTCGTCGCCGGTGAACAGGGGCGACTTGGCGATGGCCCAGAGCGTCGCGTAGCTCTGCCGTTCGGCCTTGGTGAGGCCGTCCATCGCGCCGTTGCCGACGTCGAGGGAGTCGAGGTCGTTCCAGCCGCCGGGGCCCGCCTTGCCGGTCCAGGCCGGGGTGTCGTCCCACCGGTCGTCGACCGAGTTCTCCCAGCTGACCAGGGTGTTGCAGTAGCACTCGACGTCGGTGTCGATGCGCCAGCCGTTGGTGTACTTCTGCCAGTCGGCGGCGTGCCCGAAGTCCAGGGACCAGGAGGCCTCCAGGTGGATCGGGCGGCCGGTGGCGGCGATCGCCTTGTGCCAGGCGGCCACGTCGGCGACGTTGTCGTACTGGTCACCGCTCTTGCCGGAGCCCGGGCCGACACCGTCGAGCTTGAGGAAGTCATAGCCCCAGCCGGCGATCAACTGGGCCTGGGAGTCTATGTACTTCTGCGCGCACGGCTTGTCGAAGTCGATCTTGTACGCGCTGTCCCAGCCGTTGGTGGTGCGCAGGTCGTCGTAGACGATGTCGGCGGTGGTGCAGCCGTCGGCGTTCCAGATCGGATTCTTGCCGTCGCCGTAGGCACCCTTCTCCAGACCGGCCGGGAGGTAGATGCCGGCCTTGAGGCCCTTGGCGTGGATGTGGTCGGCGACGGCCTTCATCCCGCTGGGGAAGCGGGCGGAGTCGGCCTTCTGGCGGCCGTACTGGTCGTAGCCGGACTTCCAGTTCCAGTCCATCCACCAGCCGGCGTCGATGTTGACGTACTCGTAGCCGTACTTCTTCAGCTTGCTCGCCAGGGCGTCGGTCTGCTTGAGGACGTTCGCCTCGGTGAGGTAGCTGTAGTCGCCCTGGTCGTTCAGGCCCGGGTACTTGGACGACTGCATGCTCCAGCTGGACCAGCCCATGTAGGGCTTGGCGGCGATCGGAGCGGCCGTCTGGGCGGGGGTCTGGGCCTGGGCGGCCGGTACGGCGGCCGCGAAGGCCGCGGTGAGTGCCAGCACGAGGACGGTTCTCAGCCCGCGTACGGGCAGGACGGATTGCGAAGGTGACCGCATGGGCCCTCCAGGGTTCGGGGTCTTGGGCGGCTCAGCCCTTGCCCGTTGGGGTGGGAGACGAGGTGATGAAGGACTGGATCGCGGTGGCCGCGGCCCCGCGCGCCCACTCCTCGAAGGGGAGTGGGCGGGTCTTTACGTCGCACTGCGCGGCGGACCCGAAGGCGGCCGCGGTGAACGAGTCGAGGATCTGCTCGGCGAACAGGTCGTAGGCGGCGAGTCCCTCGCCGGAGATGATCACGCGCTCGGGTCCGAAGAGGTTGGCCACGGTGGCGATGCCCCGGCCGATGGCCTCACCGGCACCGGCGTACACCTCCCGCGCTCCGGGCACGCCCTCGTGGGCCAGGGCCACCGCCGCGGCGGAGTCGGCCACTTGACGGCCGGTCACCTCGCGCATGCGGGTGACGATCGCGGCGTCCCCGGCGATCGCCTCCACGCAGCCGCGGTTGCCGCAGTGGCACAGGGGCCCGGCCGGGTCGATGGCCACATGGCCGATCTCCCCCGCCACCCCATGCGCGCCCGCCACCAGCCGGCCGTGGATCACCAGTCCGCAGCCGATGCCCGCGCCGACGGTGACCACGGCGAAGTCGGAGAGCCCGACCCCGGCGCCGAACCACTGCTCGGCGACGGTCAGGGCACGTACGTCGTTGTCGACGACGACCGGCAACCCCGTGGTCATGGCGGCGAGTTCGGCGAGGGCCACGTCCCGCCAGTCGAGGAAGGGCGAGTAGCGCACGACCCCCTCGGCGCGGTCCACGTCGCCGGAGACGGCGATCCCGAGGCCGAGGACGGGGGCGCCGAAGTCCTCGGCCTCGGTGCGCAGTTCGTGGGTCAGTTCGGCGATGGAGGTCAGAACGTCCTTGACGGTGCGGTCCGTTACCGGCAGACGGCGGGCCAGCCGGATCCGGCAGCACAGGTCGGTGAGGACGGCGATGACCTCGTCGCCGGTCACCTTGACCCCGATGAACAGCGCCCGCCCGCCGTCGACCCGCACCAGGTTGGCGGGGCGGCCGAGGGCCGGCCGGGCCTCGCCGTCGGCGTCCTCCGCGAGATACCCGGCCGCCAGCAGCGGCCGGACGGCCTTGGTCACGGCCGCCGCCGACAGGCCGGCCCGGCGGGCCGCCTCCAGCCGGGTGAGGGGGCCGTGGGACAGGACCGTGGTGAAGATCTGCGAGACGGCCGGCGTGTGGGCCGGGAACGTCTCGGCACGGGAGGTGGAGCGCATGGCCGGGAACTTAGGTGGCTTATTTTCCGCTGTCAATAAAAGAAACAGGAATCACCTGAAGGTTGACTGTGAGACTGCCGTGGCCTTCAAATGGCGAGTGACGTGGGGGCGTTGGCTCGTGTTCCACCAGTGACCTCGATCCGGTTCCACCGGTGGGAGCGATCCGGGTGCCCGGCCCCCCGACAGGGCACCCGGATCAGCGGTGTGGCGTGCCCGTCAGTGGCGGGCGGCCGGCGTGTTGGCCTCGGTGACGTTGACCGCGGCCCAGGCCTGGTCGACCGTGCGGTACTCGACGCCGCTCGCGCCGTAGAGGTCCTTGGCCGCCTTCAGCGTCGCGATCCGCGCGTCGTGGAAGTCGGTCGAGGAGACCATGTACCGGGTCAGGGCGCGGTAGAAGATCGCCGTGGCCTTGGCGCGGCCGATGCCCTGGACCGTGGAGCCGTCAAAGGTCGGCGAGTCGTAGGTGGTGGCGCCGATCTTCTTGCGGCCGCTGCCCTCGGCGAGCAGGTAGTACGCGTGCGAGGAGACACCGGAGCCGGCGTGCACCTCGGCGTCCGCCACCTCGGGCGACCAGTAGTCGACCGTGCCTTCGAGGCGGTCGAGCGAGGGGTGGTCGAGGCGGCGCAGGAACTTCTGCTGCAGGCCGAGCTTCTCGCCGAGCAGGTAGTTCGGCGGGTTCTTCGGGTTGTTCGCGGAGAACTCCACGTTCGAGCCGAAGACGTCGGCCAGCGACTCGTTCAGGGCGCCCGGCTCGCCGTACTGGTTGCCGTCGTTGTCGACCCGGGTCGGTTCGAGCTTCGCGGTCGCGTCCACCACGCCGTGGGTCAGCTCGTGGCCGGTGACGTCGAGGACGACCAGCGGCTTCTTGATCTCCTGGCCGTCACCGTCGCCGTACAGCATGCAGCCGCAGTCCGAGTCCCAGAAGGCGTTGCCGACCTTCTTGCCCCAGTGGACCATGGCGCGCGCGGGCTTCGAGTTGTTCGCTATGCCCTTGCGGCCGAAGGTCTTCTTGTAGAAGTCCAGGGTCTTGGTGATGCCGTACTGGGCGTCGGCGGCGGCGCTGCCCCGGCTGCTGGTGGCGCCGTTGCCCCAGCTGTCGGTGGTGCTGGTGAACTTGGTGCCCTGCGGGAAGCTCTCGGTCTCCTTGCCCTTGGCGTCCCGGGTCTCGGTGCCGTACCGGGTCGGGTCCTTGAGCAGGAAGCTCTTGCGGGCGGTCTGGGTGGTGGTGAGCGGGACCTTGCCGACGAAGAGCGACTTGCCGGAGCCGTGCGCGGTCGCCGGGTAGCGGGCGGCGGCGGAGACGGACGCGCCGGCGAAGGCGTCGGCGTGCGCGCCGATGCCGGTGGCCGGGTCGAGGGTCTCGCCGCGCTCGCGGAGGGTCTCCAGCACCTTGGGCGAGAGGAACTCGTCGTTGTCCGGCGCGTTGCTGCGCACCGTGCCGGTGAGGGCGTCGACGACGACCGTGCGGGAGCCGTCCGAGCCGTCGACCGTCACCTGGTAGGCGAGGGCGGAGGCACCGCCGCGGGCGTCCACCACGAGTGCGGCGGTGCCGGCGTCGCCGTCGGCGGCGGAGGCGGCCTTCTCCTCGGCCTGGCGGGCCGTCAGCTTCGCCTCGGTGGTGGCGGGCCGGACGGCGTGGTCGGCCGCTCGGGTGACACCGGCGTAGGCCAACCGACGCGAAAGATGGACGACGAGATCGCCGCCGAGCACCGGCATACCCCGGTGGGTGCGGACGAAGCGGACATGACGCGCCCCCTCGGGGTCGATCATCACATCCTGTGCCTGGAGTTCGTCGCCCGCGCCGACTCCGGTGGCCGAGGCGTGGGCGAAGGCCGCGGTCCGTGCCGCGGTCACCACCTGCGCGGCCGTTGTGGCGGCGGCCTGCTGTTCCACCCCCGCGGTGGGACCGGCGAAGGCCGTACCGGTCAGGGCCGTGGCGGCCGTCGTCACGGCGACGGCGACCGCCACGCTACGTATGTGCGCGCTACGCACTGATCAGGGTTCCTTACGTTCGAAGACGGCCGGCATCGATCACCGACCGCCTTGCGGCACGGCACCGTCGAGGCGCCAAGGGGGCTGGTCGGGCCCCCGGCCGCAACCCTTCCGGACGAGTCATGTCCATGTAAAGCGCAGTTCGTCGCTTTTCTTGCGTTTCCTGGCAATACTTTGCGATTCCGCACCGCGTGGTGATCGCGGAGTGACCAACTGTGCGTCGACTGTGGAGATGTGACGGGATGCGAGAGGGTTCCCCGAACCGAATGTGACCCATCTCGCATCGGAGACAGACAGAGAGGAGCTGGGTCCGGATGGTCTCGGCAAAGATGAGCAGAAGTGCGGTGCTCGGAGCGGTGGCGCTGTCGCTGCTCGCGGTACCGGCCCAGGCGGCGCCCCTGAAGGCGGGAGCGGAGCCCCGGCCGGCCGCCGCCCTGCCGGCGCCGGACACCGCGGGTATGGCCGCGGTGCTGAACTCGGTGGTGGCGAAGGGCGCGCCCGGCGCGATGGCGCGGATCGACGACGGCACGAAGGTCTACAAGACGACGCGGGGCGTGGCCGACCGGACCACCCGGCGTGCCATCACCACCGGCGACCGGTTCCGCGTCGGCAGTGTCACCAAGACGTTCTCGGCGGTCGTCCTGCTGCAACTGGTGGACGAGGGCAGGCTCGCCCTGGACGCACCGGTCAACCGTTATCTGCCGGGGCTGCTGCCCGACGACCGCATCACCGTGCGGCACGTGCTCAGCCACCGCAGCGGTCTGTACGACTACACCAACGACCTGTTCGCCAGCAGCGTGTCAGGGTTCGAGGCGGTACGGAACAAGGTCTTCACCTACCGCCAGCTGGTGGACCTCTCCCTGAAGGAGCCGCGCACGAACGCGCCGGGGGCCGCCTACTCGTACTCCAACACCAACTTCGTGGTGGCCGGGATGCTGATCGAGAAGCTCACCGGGCACAGCGTGCGCACCGAGTACGAGAACCGCATCTTCAAGCCGCTGGAGCTGCGCGACACCTTCTACGTGCACCCCGACGAGAAGATCCCCGGGCAGCACGCCAAGGGCTACCTCACCGCCGACAAGGCCGGCGCCGCGGCCGTCGACGCGACGGACCAGACGGTGTCCTGGGCGCAGAGCGCGGGCGCCATCATCTCCACCGCCCAGGACCTCGACACCTTCTACTCGGCGCTGGTCCGGGGCAAGCTGACGTCGGCCGCCCGCCTCGCGGAGATGGAGCGCTTCACCCGGGTCAACTCCACCACCTCCTACGGCCTGGGGCTGCGCCGCCGCGACCTGTCCTGCGGGATCTCGGTGTACGGCCACACGGGCGCCGTGCAGGGCTACTACACGTACGCCTTCACCACCAAGGACGGCACGCGCAGCCTGACCGCGCTGGCCAACGCCTCCAACAGCTCGACCGTGCTCAACACGCTGGCGGACACGCTGGAGCCGGCGTTCTGCGGCAAACGCGCGGCGACGGCGACACGCAGCGCCGGGCAGCCGCTGGAACGGGAGGACATCGCACCGGCCGCGCCACGGGAGCAGTAGCAGCGGGAGCGGTATGCCTCGCCCCCGTCGGGGGAACCTCGCGCCCGGGCCGGACGTTCTACCGGCGACTCCCCCACCGGGCGCGATGTTCGGCCCCTGACCTCGCAGAGGCGGCGCGATGAGCGAGCTGGTCCCCGGGGGAAATCTGCCCCTTCCGGACGGCACGCTGACGCTGCGGGTGCCCGGCCCCTTCGACGTCTCCGCGCTGATCACCGACGAGAGCGGCAGGGTCGGCGGCGACACCGACTTCGTCTTCTACAACCAGCCGGACGCGCCCGGCGTCCGGCTGCGCGGCGACACACTGACCGTCGAGCCGGCCCGGCTGCGCACCGGCGCCCAGCGCGTCACCCTCACGGTCACCGCCGCCGAGCCGGGCACCGCACTCGGCCGGCTGCCCGCCTCCGCCCTGCATGTCACCGACCGCCTCGGCCGCACGGTGGCCCGGTTCGCCCCGCCGCGCCCGCAGACGGAGACGCTGCTGCTGCTCGCCGAGATATACCGCCGGGGCACCGGCTGGAAGCTGCGGGCGGTCGGACAGGGCTACGCCGACGGACTGGCGGGGCTGGCCCGGGACTTCGGGGTCGACGTCGTCGAGGACCGGCAGCCGGCTCCGGCGTCGCGCCCCACGATCCCCGCCCAGCGCACCGCGGCCGCGCCGCCCCGGCCCTCGGCGGCCGCGCTCCCGGACCCGGACGGCCTGCTGGGCCTGGTCAACTCCGCCCGCGCCCAGGCCGGCCGGCCACCCGTGGCCCCGGACGCCCGGCTCACCTCCGCCGCCCTCGCCCACGCCACCGCGATGGCCGACGCCGGCCGCCTGGCCACCGAGAGCCCCGACGGCGTCTCGCTCCACCAGCGGATCGACCGCACCGGATTCGCGTATGTCACGGTCGGCGAGCATCTCGTCTCCGGCCCGCGCACCCCGGCCGAGTTCGTCGACTACTGCCTGCGCACCGAGGGCGCCCGGCGCACCCTGCTCGACCCGGCCTTCACCCATACCGGCCTGGCCCACGTCCAGGGCCCGAGGGACGGGGACACCTACTGGACCGCCCTGTGGGCCAGACCCCTCACCCCGGCCGAACTGACCCGCACCCGCGCCGAGGTCGTCGAGCTCACCAACCGGGAGCGCGCCCGGGCCGGGCTGCCGCCGCTCGCGATGGATCCGCATCTGGCCACCGCGGCACAGGCGTACAGCACGGACATGGCGACCCGGGACTTCTACTCGCACACCTCCCCCGAGGGGACCCAGCCCTGGGACCGGGCCGCCGCCGCGGGCTCCCGGCGGGGCACCATCGGCGAGAACATCGCCTGCGGCCAGCGCTCGGCCGCCGAGGTGGTGGACGGCTGGATGAACAGCCCCGGCCACCGGGCCAACATCCTCAAACCGGACTTCACCCACATCGGCGTCGGCTTCGCGGGCGGCGGCCGGGCGGGCACCTACTGGACCCAACTGTTCGGTGCCTGAACCGATACGGTCCGTGATCTTGGCGGAACGGGTTCGTCCGGGACACCATGCCCGGCATGAAGGGTGATCTCTTTTCCAGTCAGCACATGGTGGAGCCGGCCGTCGAGCCGGGCATGACGATCGAGAACGCGAAGTGCGTCCGGTACGCCGTGAACGGCGAGATGCACGCACGCCAGGGCGCGATGATCGCGCACCGCGGCAATCTGAAGTTCGAGCGCAAGGGCCAGGGCGTGGGCGGGATGCTCAAGCGCGCGGTCACCGGCGAGGGTCTGCCCCTGATGTCCGTGCAGGGCCAGGGCGAGGCCTGGTTCGCGCACGAGGCACAGAACTGTTTCATCGTCGAGGTCGAGCCCGGCGACCAGTTCACGGTCAACGGCCGCAACGTGCTGTGTTTCGACGCCTCGCTGTCGTACGAGATCAGGACCGTGAAGGGGTCCGGCATCGCCGGCGGCGGTCTGTTCAACAGCGTCTTCACCGGACACGGCAGGCTGGGGCTGATCTGCGACGGCAACCCGCTGGTCATCCCGGTCTCGCCGCAGGCGCCGGTGTACGTCGACACGGACGCGGTGGTGGGCTGGACGACCCGGCTCCAGACCTCGCTGCACCGTTCGCAGTCCATCGGGTCGATGCTGCGCGGCGGTTCGGGGGAAGCGGTCCAGCTGATGCTCCAGGGCGAGGGGTACGTCGTGGTGCGGCCGAGCGAGGTGACCCCGCAGAAGGCTCAGCAGCACTGACACCCTCGCGCGGTGATCCACACCACGCAGGCAACCCCGACGGCCGTGCCGGCGTCTTGATTCACATCAGCGAAGCCCTGGCCCCTGCGGCCAGGGCGAAATTCGGGCGCACTATACACATCATGTATACACATGGCGTATAGACGGTGTGTATACGCGCCCGCGTAGAAAGGCACGCATGTCCCCCACATCACCCATGTACGGCAAGGCAGTCGCCCCGGAGTACCAGGGCGCGTTGACCTCCCTGTCCGTGAACTCGTCGCTGGTCGACGTGCTGGCCGAGGGCATCGAGCGGCTGCGGGAGGCCGAGCGGTCCGGTCGGCCCGACGAGGAGGCGCGCTGCGGGCTGGCCGTCGCCGAGGCACATCGGCGCCTCGGTCAGGTGGGAGACGCCGACCGGGCCTGGAAGGCGAGTTACCGTGCCGCCCGGGCGGCCGGGGACACGGCGGCGATGGCGTGGGCGCTGTGGAGCGGCGGCACCCTGGCCCGGCAGCGCGGCGCGTTCCCGCTGGCAAGGCGGTTGCTGGGGCTGGCGGCCGACCTCGGCGAGCGGGGCGGGGATGTAGTCGTCCGCGGCTACTCGCTGGCCGGGCTCGCCGAGACCGGCCGCATCCAGGGCGACTACGCGGCCGTGGGCCGGCTGCACGAGCAACTGCTCGCCGAGGCCCGGCGGCGCGGTGAGGCCCGGCACACGGTGTGGGCGCTGGAGGGCATCGCGCAGATGCATCGCAACACCGGGTCGTACGACCGGGCGTACGCGCTCTTCGAGGAGGCGGCGGGGATAGCGGCACGGGCGGAGGACCGGCGCGGGCACGCCTGGGCGCTGCGCGGGCTCGCGGACATCGTGTCGGTGCGCGACGGCGACAGCGAACGGGCACTCGCGCTGCTGTCCGAGGCGGAGCGGTCCTGCCGGGCGATGAACCTGTCCAGCGCGCTGGCCTACAACCACAAGATGCGCGGCAACGTCCTCTACCGGGCCGGGCGTTACGCCGAGGCGCGGGAGCTGTACGAGCTGGCGCTCACGGAGTTCCGCGCGATGAGCGAGCCGCGCGGCGAGGCGCTGTCACGGCTCGGGCTGGCCAAGTCGCTGGCCCGGCTGGGCCGTGACCGGGCCGAGACGGCGGCCGAACTCGCCGACCTGGCGGGCGTGCTGGAGCGGGCCGGCCTGCGGCACGCCCGGGACATGGTGACCCGGGCCCAGGCGGAGTTCGGCGTCGGGACGGAGGCCGTCCGATGACCGCGCCCGCACCCGTCACCGCTCCCCCGCACGCCCTCGTCCGGTGCCGGGAGCTGGTGCGGCCCGCGCTGGTGACGGCGGTGGGACGGCTGCACCCCTGGGTCGGCGAGATGGCCGGGTACGCGTTCGGCTGGTGCGAGGTCGGCGGCTCCCCCGCCGCCGCCCCGGGCGGCAAGGGCGTCCGGCAGGCGCTGGCGGTGCTCGGCGCGGAGGCGGCCGGCGCGCCCGCCGAGCGCGGGGTTCCGGCGGCGGTCGCGGTGGAACTGGTGCACGCCTTCTCGCTGCTGCACGACGACATCATGGACGGCGATGCCACCCGGCGCCGCCGCCCGGCCGTCTGGCAGGCGTACGGCACCGGACCGGCCGTCCTCGCGGGCGACGCCCTCTTCGCACTCGCGGTCGAGACCCTGGCCGCCGCTCCCGGCGGACCCGGCGCCCTGCGGCTGCTGTCGGCCGCGCTGGCGGACCTGGTCCACGGGCAGGCGGACGACCTGCTGTTCGCGGCGCGGCCCTGGGCCGGCGTGTCGGCACGGGAGTACCGGGTGATGGCCGAGCGGAAGACGGGCGCGCTGCTGGGGTGTGCCGTCGCGCTGGGGGCCGCGCTCGGCGGCGCGCCCGAGGCCACGGTGGGCGCGCTGGACCTGGCCGGACGCCATCTCGGCGTAGCGTTCCAGCTGGTCGACGACGTGTTGGGGATCTGGGGCGACCCGGCCGTCACCGGCAAGCCCGTGCACGGCGATCTGCGGGAGCGGAAGAAGACGTATCCGGTCCTCGCCGCGCTCGGCTCGCCCGCCGGACCCCGGCTGGCCCGACTGCTCGACGCGCCGGGGCAGGCCGGGGAGGCGGCCGCGTTGATCGAGGAGGCGGGCGGACGCGCCGCCGCGCTCGCCGAGGCCCGTCGGCACACCGCCCGGGCCGAGGCACTGCTCGCCGGGCTGCCGCTCGCGTCGGCGGAACTGCGCGGCCTGCTGGACTTCCTGGTGCGCCGGGACCTCTGAGACGGTCCGACCGGCCCCGTTCACCCGGATACCGGGCGTTTCGCGGTGGGTCGGCCAGCGGACCGCAGCCGGGCTTTTACCGTCGGTTACCCGCAGGTCGGGGCCCGGCCATCGGCCGTTTTCCGCAAGTCCCAGGTACGGGACGCCGTTTGAATAAAAGGCAAGAAGGGGATCGGAGTTGCAGATTCTTTGAACAAACCCGGGCTCGCCCCGCGTACCTCTGGTTAAGACGAGGCAGGGGTTCCAGCGAGGGATGACGATGGTCAAGGCGCATGTCTCCGCACAACAGTTGGTCGCCGGCAGGTACCGGCTCCTCGAGGTCGCCGACCGCGAGCCGAACCGCATCAGCTGGTACGCGGAGGACGTGCAGGCCGAACGTCCACGTCTGGTGACCCAGATCGTGCTCCCCGACGCGCTCACCGAGGACGTGATACGCCGGACCACCTCCCGGATCCTGCGCACGTCCGAGACCATGGGCGCGCTGCGGCCCGGCCGGGTCGCCATGGTGATCGACGCCTTCGAGGAGGCGGGCACGCTGTGGACGGTCACCGAGCTGATCGACGGCACGCCGCTCAGTGAACTGCTCGTCCAGCAGCCCACGTTCGACTTCGTGCGGGCCGCCCGGATCGCCCTCGAGGTGCTCGACGTGCTGGACGGCGCGCACGGCGAGGGCTACACGCACGGCGAGCTCAGCCCCGGCCAGATCCTCGTCCGTGACAAGGGCCCGGTCGTGATCACCGGGTTCGGGCTGGCGGGCGCGACCCTGGCCCCGCGGGTCACCGCGCCGTCGTACGCCTCGCCGGAGCAGGCCAGGGACGAGCGGATCGGCCCGGCCGCCGACCTGTGGGCGCTCGGCGCGATCCTCTACACGATGGTCGAGGGACGGCCGCCGTTCCGGGACCGCGGCCGGGCCGACGCCACACTGAAGGGCGTGGACCGGCTGCCGCTGCGCACCCCGCTACGCGCCGGTCCGCTGACCCAGGTCGTCCAGGGGCTGCTGCGCAAGAACTCCCGGGAGCGGCTGAGCCGGCCGGTGGTCCGGCAGGCGCTGACACGTGTCCTGGACGCAGACCCCGACACGATCGGGCAACCCGCCCCGGTGCCCCGGCTGCGCGGCGCCTACGTGGCGGCGCGGGCCTCGGGATGGAGCCGGACCGCGATGATCGGAGGGACCGCGCTGGCCGTGGTGACCGTGTCGGTCGCGGTGCTCGCCGCCACCCAGGGGCTCCCTGGCGTCGGCTCCCTGGCCGGTTCGGCGCCGAGCGCCTCCGCGACCACGGATCCGGGCAACCGCACGGACGGCAACGGGCCCACCGCCTCGCCCTCCCCTTCCGCACCCACTTCGTCCTCTCCTTCGTCTCCGTCCTCCCCCTCTTCCCCTCCGTCTTCCCCTCCTGCCTCCTCCCCCTCGAAGACGGCGCCGTCGGCCACGGCCGGTGCCCTCCCGGCCGGGTACCACCGCTACACCGCCCCGGAGGGCTTCTCCGTGGCGCTCCCCACGGGCTGGAAGCGCATCGACACCTCGCGGGTCGACGACGTCGCCTACCGGGTCACCTTCGGCCCGGGCGGCGACGACCCGCACACCCTGGCTGTCACCTACAGCACCCAGGCCGGCCCGGACCCGGTCGCGGTCTGGCGGGACGACGTGGAACCGCAGCTGGAAGAGCTCGACGGTTACCGGCGGATCGGCCAGATCAAGGCGACCACCTACCAGGGGTACAAGGCGGCTGACATGGAGTGGCTGTCCGGCACGGGCGCCGACCAGGTGCGCACCTTCGGCCGCGGCTTCCTGCTCGGCGGCGGCCGCAGCTTCTCGCTGCGCGTCACGGCCCCCGCCGCCGCCTGGGACGACGCCGCGAACACGCTGGCGCTGAAGACTTTCCTGGCCACGTTCCGGGCGTCCGCGACCTGAGCCGCGCTCGGCCGGTCTTCGGCCGTGCGGCAAACCCTGGCCAATGGGTCGATATAGGCTGCCCGTCGGTACGTACGCAGTTCGGCAGCCTTCAGGAGTGTCCTCCGTGACCCTAGCGATCGACCCGTCCGAGACGTCCAGCGCGTCCCCGGCTCCCCTGTCCGACCTCGTGGCGCGGGACGCCCGGGAGTTCGGCGCGTATGTGCGCACCGGAGGCTGGGCGTTCGGGCTGATGGTGGCCCGCAGTGTGCGGCCGGGAGGACAGGGCGCGGACGAGACGCCGAAGGTGTCGGCGAAGGAGTTCGCCGAGCTGGCCGGCTGTTCCCCGGAGCGGGTGATGCGCTACTACAAGGCGTGGGACCGGGCCGCCGACGACGGTGTGGTCCCGCACTTCGAGGCCCTCGCCCCGGGTCAGGAGGTCGGACTCCCGGATTCCGACGTCTGGCTGGACTACTACGTCTCCCGCAACAGCGCGACGTCCGAGCGCGGCACCGCCATCAGCCAGGCCGCCGAGGCCGAGGGCATCCGGCCCACCAAGGCCCTCGAAGTGGCCGAGAACCCGACCGCGTTGCGGGCCGCGATCCTCGCCGACCCCTCCACCGCCCGCGCGGCCCGCTCGGCCCTCCTCGACCGCATCAAGGAGGACCCGGACCTGCAGACGGTGCTGGCCCGTGACGTGGTCCGCACCGCCGACCTGAAGAAGGCCGTGGCCACCGAGAGCCGCTCGGCCGACCGCATCGGATACGTCCGCCAGATCGCCGAGTCCGGCCAGATCAAGACGCCTGCCGGGCAGACCGTCGACGCCCCCGTCGAACTGCGGCAGGAGGCCGAGCGTCATCTGTCGCTCCTCGACGAGCTGGACGAGGACGAGGACACCGGCGAGTGGGCGACCGAGGCGTACGACACCATGAAGAACCTGGTCGTCGAGACGGTCGAGGCGGACCCCGAACTCCGCGTCCAGGAGAAGCGCACCAGGTTCTACAGCGGCCTGCAGAAGGCGACCAAGGCGTTCGAGGAGCTGACCTTCGACGACGCCCAGGACTTCTACGAGGACGACATGGTGCAGCGCCTGGAGGAACTCCAGCAGGCCATCGGCTCCTGCCTGGCCGCACTGCGCGGCACGAAGGGCGACTCCGTGGTGGATTCCGCGGTGCCTGCCGCCGTGCATTTCGCAGTGGATTCGGCAGAGGATTCCGCAGTGGATTCCGCTCACGATTGAGCGTTTTTCATGTGAGAGGGGTACTAGAGAGCACCAAGCCGATCGTTCTCGGAGGCCTCTCGCGTGAACCCCATCGTGCACAGGACCCTGGTGGTACAGCTCCGCGCGGACGGGACCGCCCGCTGCCCCGTCCTCGCCCATCTGTCGTACGACGCCGAAGACCCGTTCGCCGTCACCGCGGTGTTCACCCTGGACGGCCGGGTGCTCGCCCGATGGCGGCTGGACCGGGAGATGCTGAACGAGAGTCTGAGAGAGCCGGTCGGGGTCGGGGACGTACGGCTGCGTCCGGTACGGCAGGGGCGCTGGAGGGAAGTGCGCATGGATTTCCTCGGCGATCCCCTGCCCGGCGGCGAACGGCATCACGCGGTGGTGTTCGCCTGGGCGCCCGCGCTGGCCTCGTTCCTGAGCGACACCTACATGGCCGTGCCGCCCGGGCGGGAAGAGGTCCGGGTGGACGACCTGCTGGCGGAGATCCTCGCCACCGGCTGAGTAAGCGCGTGGCCGGCTGAGTAGCCGTACTCATGTCCGCGCCCCGGCGCCGCGGCCACGATGGGGCTCCCACGACGAGGAGTCCGCCATGACCGCAGTGCACCCCGCCCCGCGCCCCGTTCCGCACCGTGTGCCACGCCGGGTTCCGCCCGCCCTGCTCGCCGGGGTGGTGGTGGCCGGCATGGCCGTGTCGGCGTGGGGTGCCCGGGATCGTACGACCTGGTTCCTGGAGACGGTGTGGGTGCTGGTCGGCCTGCCGCTGGTGGTGCTGACCTGGCGGCGCTTCCCGCTGACGGGGCTGCTGGCCGGCCTCCTCACCGCGCACGCACTGGTGCTCGCCGTCGGCGGCCACTACACCTACGCCGAGGTGCCGGTGGGCGACTGGGTGCGCGACACCTTCGGCCTGGACCGCAATCCGTACGACCGCTTCGGCCACCTCATGCAGGGTTTCGTACCGGCGGTCCTCGTCCGTGAGCTGCTCAGCCGTACCTCACCGCTGCGCGGCAGCCGCTGGCTGGCCCCGCTGACGGTGTGCGCCTGCCTCGCGTTCAGCGCCTTCTTCGAGCTGCTGGAGTGGCTCGCGGCCGAGATCGGCGGGCACGGCGCGGACGCCTTCCTCGCCACCCAGGGAGATGTCTGGGACACCCAGTGGGACATGTTCTGCGCGTTGATCGGGGCGACGGTGTCGGTGCTGCTGCTCAGCCGGGTGCACGACCGGCAGCTGCGGGCGCTGGAGGCGGCTCGGCGGGTGATGTGACGCGGCTCAGCGGGTGGTGTGACGGCGCCGGGACCACAGCGGCAGGCCGTACCAGCACACCAGGTACCAGACGACGACGGCCGCGACCACCCAGGTCACCTGGCTGCCGCCGGTGGCCACCCGGAGGATCAGCACCAATGAGGCGGCCATGGTGGCCAGCAGCAGGAACAGGCCGATCTGGGTCATCCCGGAGGCCAGCCGCACCGCCTGTGGCTTCACCTTGCGGCCGGCGACCAGCCGGTGCAGGGAGACCGGGCCGATGAGGGCGCCCGTGGCCGCGGCGCCCAGGACGACGGTCACGATGTAGATCGTCCGGTCCACGTCGGACAGCTCGGCGTACCTCTGCTGGAAGACCACGGTGAGCAGGAAACCGAAGAGGATCTGCACACCGGTCTGGGCGACGCGGACCTCCTGGATGAGTTCGCCCCACATCCGGTCGGCGCGCTCCTCCTCGCTCTCGTCGCGCCCTCGCCGCCGCTCCTGGTCGGTCATGGATTGCGTGTAACCGTCGGGCCCGTCGTTCAAACGGCCCGGGCCGGGAGCCGCACCGTGGTGGCGGTCCCGGCCTGGCGGGGGCTACCAGCGGTTCTCGACCTGGTCCTTGATCCGGCGGTCGTAGAGGTCGCGGATGGCGGTGACCGTCTCCGCGGGCAGTTCCGGGAGCTTGGCGGCGGCCGCGTTGGCGCGGGCCTGCTCGGCGTTGCGGGCGCCCGGGATCACCGTCGTGACACCCGGCTGGTCGATGATCCAGCGCAGGGCGAGCTGGGCCGGGGTGCAGCCCTCGGGGGCGAGCGCGGCGAACTCGGCGGCGGCCTCCACGCCCGTCGCGTAGTCGACGCCGGAGAAGGTCTCACCCTGGTCGAAGGCCTCGCCGTGCCGGTTGTAGGTGCGGTGGTCGTCGGCCGCGAAGACGGTGTCCCTGGTGTACTTGCCGGACAGCAGACCGGAGGCGAGCGGCACCCGCGCGATGATGCCGACGCCGGCCTCCCGGGCGGCCGGCAGGACCTCGCGCAGCGGCTTCATGCGGAACGGGTTGAGGATGATCTGCACGCTGGCCACGCCCGGGCGGGCGATCGCGGTGAGCGCCTCCGCGCAGGTCTCGACGCTGACCCCGTAGGCGGCGATGCGCTCCTCCTCGACCAGGGTGTCGAGGGCGTCGAACACCTCGCCGGAGGAGTAGACCGGGGTCGGCGGGCAGTGCAGCTGCACCAGGTCCAGGCGGTCCACGCCGAGGTTGCGGCGGGACCGGTCGTTCCACGCACGGAAGTTGTCCAGGACGTAGTTCTCCGGGATCTGGTCGACCCGGCGGCCCATCTTGGTGGCCACCAGCACATGCAGGTCCGGCCTGCCGCTCAGGAAGGCGGCGATGGTCTGCTCGCTGCGCCCGTCGCCGTACACGTCGGCGGTGTCGAAGAAGGTCACCCCCGCCTCGGCCGCGGCCTCCAGCACGGCAAGGGCCTCCTTGTCGTCCACGTCGCCCCAGTCGGCACCGAGCTGCCAGGTGCCGAGGCCGACGACCGATGCCCGCTGCTGCGACCTGCCGATTACACGTTCGTCCATGGCGTCAGTCTGTCATCAGCCGCCGACAACGGTGTCAGGGGCCTCTCCGCCCCCGCCCACCTGTGAATCCTTCACTCACACGGGTGATTGTGTTCGACAGAAATCGGGAGGGCGTCAACCCGGCCCTAGCGTGTCGGCGTGACTGATCGTTCAGCGAACAACTTCCCTGCACCGGACGGCTGGAGCCGTCGGGGCTTCCTGCGGTCCGCCGCCGCGCTGGCCGCCGTACCGGTGCTGTCGGTGGCGGATCCGGCCGTGGCCGCGGCCGAGCTGCCCGGCTTCCCGGAGAATGTGGCGCTGTACCGCTCGGCGTACCGCAACTGGGTCGGCGAGATCACCGCGGACGGGCTGTGGGCCTGCGCCCCGGCCGACGCGGACGAGGTGCTCACGGTCGTCGAGTGGGCCTGGCGCAACGGTTGGCGGGTCCGCGCGCGTGGCTCCTCGCACGGCTGGTCGCCGCTGACCGTCACGGAGGGGACGGCTGCCGGCGACAAGGTACTGCTCGTCGACACCGGGACGCACCTCACGGGGCTGTCCCTGGACTCCGGGTCGCGGGTGCGGGCCGGGACCGGGGTCACCATGGAGGCGCTGCTCACCTTCCTCGAGGGCCACGGCCTCGGGCTCACCGCCGCTCCCGCGCCCGGCGATCTGACGCTCGGCGGGGCGCTGGCGATCGACGCGCACGGCACCGCCGTACCGGCCGACGGCGAGCAGCCGCTGCCCGGGCACACCTACGGTTCGCTGAGCAATCTGGTGCTGTCCCTGACGGCGGTGGTGTGGGACGAGGACGCGGGAGCGTATGTCCTGCGGACGTTCCGGCGCGCCGAGGCGGACTGCGCGGCCCTGCTCACACATCTGGGCCGGGCGTTGGTCACCGAGGTCGTGCTGCGGGTGGGCGGCAACAGCAATCTGCGGTGTGTGAGCCGGACCGACATCCCGGCCGGCGAACTGTTCGCCGCGGCCGGTTCCGGCGGGCGGACCCTCGACGGTTTCCTGGCGCGGTCCGGGCGGGTGGAGGCGATCTGGTTCGCGTTCACCGAGTACCCGTGGCTGAAGGAGTGGAGCGTCGCCCCGGCCAGACCGCTCACCTCGCGGCATGTGACCTCGCCGTACAACTACCCCTTCTCCGACGTCGTGCCGACCGTGGTCGCCGACCTCGTGGGGCGGATGGTGTCCGGCGCGGCCTGGTATCTGGCGCCGGTGCTGGGCAACGCGCAGCTGGATGTGGCGGCGCTCGGGCTGGCGGCGACGCTGTCCTCGGACATCTGGGGGGCGTCGAAGAACACGCTGCTGTATCTGCGGCCGACGACGCTGCGGATCAACGCGAACGGGTACGCGGTGCTGACCCGGCGGGCCGACGTGCAGCGTGTTGTGCATGAGTTCACGTCGTTCTACCGGGAACGGCTCACCGCGTACGCCGCGTCGGGGCGGTTCCCCGTCAACGGGTCGGTGGAGATCCGGGTGACGGGGCTGGACGAGCCGGCCGATGTGGAACTGGCCGGTGCTCAGGTGCCGTTGCTCTCCGCCCTGCGGCCGAGGGACGGGGCGGACACGGCGGTGTGGCTGGATGTGCTGACGCTGCCGGGGACGCCTGGTGCGGAGGCGTTCCTGCGGGAGTTGGAGCGGTTCTTGTTCGAGCGGTACGAGGGGACTCGGGTGGAGTGGTCCAAGGGGTGGGCGTACACCGGGTCCGCTGTGTGGAGTGACGAGGAGGTGCTCGGCGCGACTGTTCCGGGGACCTTTGGAGACGCGGTGTGGAATACGGCCGTCGGCACGCTTGACCGGCTCGACCCGCACCGTGTTTTCGGCAACGGGTTCCTGGATCGGGTTCTTGTGCGCCGTTGACGTCCGCGGGTCCGGTGGGGGCCGGTCGCGCAGTTCCCCGCGCCCCTTGGGCGGCGCTGCCCCAACCGGCGATCAGAAGTAGTGTCCCTCGTTCAAGTCCGCGAGCAGGCCCGCCTGTTCCGGCTTCCAACCCAGAAGGTTCCGGGTTCGGTCGCTCGATGTCGCGTTGTCGATCGCCGCCACCATGCCCAGCCAGCCGAAGTGGGCCTCCGCCTCCGTGGGCGGGATGCTCTGCAACGGGACGCCGAGGCCCTGGGCGATCGCCGCGGCGATGTCCTTGAACGGGATTGCCTGGTCGGCCGCTCCGTGCAGGGGCGTACCCGCCGGGGCCGACTCCAGGGCCAGGCGGTAGAGGTGGGCCGCGTCCAGGCGGTGTACGGCGGGCCAGCGGTTGGTGCCCTCGCCCACGTACGCGGCCACGCCCGTCCGGCGGGCGATGTCGATCAGCTGCGGCACGAAGCCCCGGTCGCCACGGCCGTGCACCGTGGGGGCCAGGCGGACCACCGAGCTGCGTACGCCACGCTCGGCGAGGGCGAGTGCGGCCAGGTCGCAGGCGCCACGGAGGATGCCCGATGCCGGGGTGTCCTGCTCCGTCGCCACACCGTCGACCGCGGCGAGCATCAGGGTTCCCGAGGTGACGACGAAGGGCCGGTCCGACCCTTCCAGTGCGGCCCCGATCGCCTCGATCACGCGCAGGTCGGTCTCCACGGCTCGCGACATGTCCGAGAAGTCCTCGTGGTTGAAGGCGAGGTGCAGCACGCCGTCGGTCCCGGCCGCCGCGCGTGCCAGGCCCTCGGGGTCGTCGAGGCTGCCGCGGTGCACTTCCGCGCCCGCCGCCTGCAGGGCCTCGGCGGACTTGTCCGAGCGGGCGAGGGCGAGGACCTGGTGCCCGGCGCCGAGGAGTTCGGGGACGGCCGCGGAGCCGATGAAGCCGCTGCCGCCGGTGACGAATACCCGCATGGTCGGTGCTCCTTCGAGGAAGGGGTTGGTGCTTCCATCATTCGGGCGGCGGGCGTCGGGCGTCCAAAGCCTGATGTGCAACGCGCAATACGTTTCAGGCATCGGCGCAGGTCGTCGGCCGTACCCTGGAAGCATGGCTGATCCCGCTTCCGCCCCTGACCTCGATCTGCGGCTCGTCCGGTACTTCACCGTCGTCGCCGAGCAGCGGCACTTCGGGCGGGCCGCCGGCGTCCTGCACATCACCCAGCCGTCGCTGAGCCGCCAGGTCCAGCGCCTGGAGCGGTTGCTGGGGGCGCGGCTCTTCGACCGGACCCCGCAGGGGGCGCGGCTCACCGAGGCCGGTGAGGTGTTCCTGCCGCGGGCGAGGGCGTTGCTGCGGGCCGCGGGCGAGGCCGCCGCCGTCACCCGGGCCGCCGCCGAGCCCAGCCGGATCACCGTCGGGTACATCAACGGGATCTTCGTCACCCCCGCCGTGCGCGATCTGCGCCGCCGCTTCCCGGACGCCGACGTGCGGACCCTGCACCTCGCCTGGCACGAGCCGCGCGAGGCCCTGCTGACCGGGCGCGTCGACGCGGTCGTGACCCGGCTGCCGTTGCGCACCGACCGGTTGCGGGTGACGGTCCTCTACGACGAGCCGCGTGTCCTGGTGGTCCCGCTGGACCACCGGCTGGCCGGGAAGGAGTCGGTCACGCTCGACGACATCGCCGACGAGCCGCTGCCCCGGGGACGGGATCCGCTGTGGAACGCGTTCTGGCGCGTGGATCCCCGGCCGGACGGCAGCCCGGCGCCCGACGGTCCGCTGATCGGCGCGGTGGAGGACAAGTTCGAGCATGTCGCCGCGGGGCAGGCCGTGGCGATCGTGCCCCTGGTGCCCGGCGCGATCATCCGCCCCGACCTGACCACGGTCCCGTTGCACGGCGTCGAGCCGAGCCAGGTGGTCCTGGCGACCCGCGCCGGGGACCACCACCGGCTGCTTACCGCCTTCCGCGGGTCGGCCGTAGCGCTACTGACCGGGCCGGAGCCGGGCTAGGGCGTCAACTGGGCCTGGACGGCGGGGCCGTAGCGGTCGGCGAGGTCGTCGATCGCCGAGTCGCGCAGCCGTGGGCCGCGGGCGATGCCGTACATCACGCCCAGACCGATGAGCTGGGCGACGGCGAGTTCGGCGCGCAGTGGGGCGTCGGGGCCGGTGAGCCGGGCGGCGACGCGGTCGACCACCTGGGCGCGGAAGTTGGCGCGCAGCACGTCTCCGTGGTCGCCGTGCAGGGGGGCGAAGACGATCCGCAGCAGCGGGTCGGCGCCCCGGTCGCGCTGGCCCTCCAGGACGTGCCGGACCATGTGCCGGCCGAGGTCGTCCAGGGGTGCGTCCAGTAGCGCGGCCGCGTCGGTGTCGAAGGACATCACGCGGGCGAACAGGCCGTCCTTGTTGCCGAAGTACTTGAGGATCAACGGCGCGCTGACCCCGGCGCGTTCGGCGACGTCCTTGAGGGTGATGTCGGCGTGCGCGTGCCGGGCGAGGAGGTGGCGGGCGGCCTTGAGGATGGCGGCCTTGGTGGCCTCCGCGTCCCGGCGGGCGGGCGCGGGGGTGGTGTCGTTGCCGGTGTCGGGTCGGGTGCTCACGGCACTCATGCTCCCTCCAGCGCGTCGTCCCGGGCGCCCTGGGGGCGGGCCGTGGCGCGCGGGGCATCGTCCGTGGCCTTGTCG
The DNA here is from genome assembly GCF_040634235.1 of Streptomyces sp. NPDC007157. NCBI lineage: Bacteria > Bacillati > Actinomycetota > Actinomycetes > Kitasatosporales > Streptomycetaceae > Streptomyces > Streptomyces sp. NPDC007157. The sequence goes on along the minus strand of NZ_JBEYFE010000011.1, from coordinate 235,284 downwards.
CCGGGTATGGACAGGGCGGCCGCGCCGGCCACCAGCGCGATGACACCGGCCATCGTGAACGACAGCAGATAGCCGTGCAGCGTGGGCACCTGGGCGCCACCGACGAGGCTGGTGTGATGGGTGAGGACGGCGGCCACCGCGGCGCTGGAGGTGGCCTGGCCGATGGTGCGCATGAGGACGTTGACGCCGTTGGCGGAGGCGGTCTGGCTCGCCGGGACGGCCCGCAGGATCAGCGTGGGCAGCGCCGAGTAGGCGAGGGTGGTGCCGGTGGCGACGACGGTGGCGCCCAGGATGATCATCCAGAGGTCGCGGCTGTCGGCGACGCGTACCACGTAGCCGCAGGCGATGACCCCGGCGCCGAGGGCGAGGGTGATGCGCGGGCCACGGGAGGCCGAGATCCGGGCGGAGAGCGGCGAGAACAGCAGCATGGTGATGCCACCGGGGAGCAGGCAGAGACCGGTGGCCACGATGGACAGGCCGAGGCCGTATCCGGTGGCCTTCGGCGCCTGCACCAGCTGGGCGGTGACCAGGGAGTTGGCGTAGAAGGCGAACCCGGTGAGCAGGGCGGCGACATGGGACAGGCCGACCCGGGGCCGGGACACCAGGTGCAGGTCGACCAGCGGCTGCTCCGTCCACAGTTGCTGCCACCACCACAGGGCCAGTACGACGACGGTGGCGGCGAACAGCCCGAGGACGCGCGGGCTGCCCCAGCCCCACTGGCCGCCCTGCGAGACGCCGAGCAGCAGACAGGTCAGCCCGACAGCCAGCCCGAGCGCGCCGAGCACGTCGAACCGCCCGGGTTCGCGCACCGGTGACTCCCGGACCGCCCACCACACGGCGGCCACGCCCAGCGCACCGAGGAGGCTGGTCAGCCAGAACATGGTGTGCCAGTCGTAGTACTGCACCACCAGCGCGGCCAGCGGCAGACCCAGCGCGGCGCCGATGCCGACGGTGGAGCTCATCAGCGCCACCGCCGATCCCCGCCGCTCGGGCGGCAGTTCGTCACGCAGGATGCTGATCGACAGCGGTACGACGGAGGCGGCGGCACCCTGCAGGGCGCGGGCGACGATGAGCACGGCGATGTCGGACGACAGGGCGCACATCACGGAGCCCACGGTCATCAGGGCGAGCGCCCCGGTGAGCACCCGGCGCTTGCCGTACATGTCGCCGGCCCGGCCGAGCACCGGGGTGAGGACGGCCCCGGCGAGCAGGGTCGCGGTGACCATCCAGGAGACGGCGCCGGCCGAGGAGTGGGTGAGCTTGGGCAGGTCCGGGAGCAGGGGGACGACCACCGTCTGCATGACGGCCATCAGGATCCCGCCGAAGGCCAGTACCGGGATGGTCAGCCGCTCCCGCAGCGGGGGCGGTGCGGCGGACGAGCCCGAGGGGCCGGCTGTCGGGGCGGGGTGATCCATCGGCACTCCTGCGGACGGCACAGACAAGAAGGTGAATAGATATTCACCCTATCGAGTGAATGACCTTTCACCAACTCGTGCCGCCGGTCGGCGCCTACGACCGGGAGTGCAGGGCGCGCGCCGCGCGTGGCCCGAGCCACCGCTTGAGCCGGCGCAGCACCTCCAGCCGCCCGGCCGCCCTGTCGATGCCGTAGTAGAGCTGCGGCGGAACGTACGGCAGCAGCGGCGAGTGGCGCTGGCCGAGCAGGGCGAACATGCGGTGCGGGGGGAGGTCGATGTAGCGGGGCAGGTTCTCGTACCACTGGGCGCTGAGGCGGGCGGCGCTCTGCGCGGAGACCAGTTCGGCCTTGCGCTGCCGCTCGTAGGCGGCGAGGGCCTGGGGTCCGGCGCCGTGCTCGCGCAGGGCACCGGCGAGGCACATCGCGTCCTCCAGGGCGAGGGTGGTGCCGGCGCCGATGGAGTAGTGCGTGGTGTGGGCGGCGTCGCCCAGCAGGACGAGGTTGCCGTGGTGCCAGGTGCGGCTGACGAGCGTGCGGAAGGTGGGCCAGGCGGCCGTCGAGGAGCCGCCGATCAGCGGCCGGCCGTCGAGGATGCCGGCGAACAGCTTCTCCAGCAGGGACAGCTGGTCGACCTCGTTCAGCGTGTCGAGGCCGAGGCCGGTCAGGGTCTCGGGGGCGCACTCGATGACGCAGGTGCTGTGCCCGTCGTCGTAGGGGTAGCCGTAGCACCAGACCCAGCCGTGCTCGGTCTCGGCGAAGGCGAAGGTGAAGGAGTCGAAGGCCTTGGTGGTGCCGAGCCAGACGTAGTGGTTGCGACCCTCGGCGACCTCGGCTCCGAAGGCTCCGGCGTGCCGGGTGCGCAGGGCGCTGTGGATGCCGTCGGCGGCCACGACCAGGTCCGCCTCGGGGAGGTCGTCGGGCGTGATCTCGCTCTCGAACTCCAGCCGTACGTCCAGGGACCGGGCGCGGGCGGCGAGGATCTCCAGGAGGCGGTGGCGGCCGATGCCGTGGCCCGGGTCGCCGGGCTGCCGGGTGACCTGGTCACGGACATGGGCGACGCCCTGGTTCCAGCGCACCGAGCTCTCCTCGACGGCGCGCGCCGACTCGGGGTCGTACGCGTGCAGCCGGTCCATCAGGGCACGCCAGTAGGTGACGCCCCAGCCGTAGGTCGAGCCCTCGGGGTTGCGTTCATGGACGGTGATGTCGTGGGACGGGTCCTGCCGCTTGAGCAGGATCGCTAGATACAGGCCGGCGGGCCCGCCTCCGACGCAGACGACCTTCACACGCACCCCTGGATTTCACCGAAAGTGGCCGATTGGCACCGCACAGTAGCAGCGGTGACGGGTCCGGCCGGGTTTTCGAATCGCGCCAGATTGACGGCGTGAGCCACGACACCCGGACGGCGGACCCGCGCGAAAGATCGACGAAAAGACCCTCGCCCGGGCAAGGAATTCCCCATTCCGGTACCACCCGGCCGCCGACCACGGCAAGATCATCTTCGTTCAATCTTGTATGACATGTAGTCAATTGTCCTGATCGCAGCCAACCCGATCCGGGCGATTTCTCCCGCCCGGAAAGCGGCGGATAGGCATACGGAGTCATCACCCGCACCCAGCACAGGAGCATCCGTATGCCCGAGCTCACCCGCCGTCGCGCGCTCACCGCGGCGGCCGCCCTCGCCGCCGCGGCCGGTGCCCAGACCCTGGTCGCCCCCGGCACCCCGGCCGCCGCTCACCCGCAGGAGGGATCCCTCGAACCCTTCGACGAGGTCTACAAGGGCCGCCGAATACAGGGCCGCCCCTCCGGCATGGACGACATGGGCGGCATGGCCGGCATGAAGGGCATGAAGGGCATGGGCGGTATGGGCGGTCACCACCACGGACACGGCACCGGTTACGCGGTGTTCGTGGACGGGGTGGAGCTGCACGTCATGCGGAACGCGGACGGCAGCTGGATCAGCGTGGTCAGCCACTACGACCCGGTGCGCACCCCACGGGCCGCCGCCCGCGCGGCGGTCGACGAGCTGCAGGGCGCCGCGCTGCTGCCGTTCCCCGCCAACTGACCGCCCCCCACCAGGACTTCCGGAGCCTCGAAGCACATGACCATACGCAAGAACCAGGCCAGCCTGTCCGCCGACGAGAAGCGGCGGTTCGTCGCCGCCGTCATCGAGCTCAAGCGCGGCGGACGTTACGACGACTTCGTGCGCACGCACAACGCCTTCATCATGTCCGACACCGACGACTCGGAGCGCACCGGCCATCGTTCGCCGTCGTTCCTGCCCTGGCACCGCAGATTCCTGCTCGACTTCGAGCAGGCGCTGCAGTCGGTGGACTCCTCGGTGACGCTTCCCTACTGGGACTGGAGCGCCGACCGCACGGTCCGTGCCGCGCTGTGGGCGCCGGACTTCCTCGGCGGCACCGGGCGCAGCTCCGACGGGCGGGTGATGGACGGCCCGTTCGCCGCGTCGAGCGGGAACTGGCCGGTCAACGTCCGGGTGGACGGCCGTACTTATCTGCGCAGGTCACTCGGGACCGGCGTGCGCGAGCTGCCGACCCGGGCCGAGGTCGACTCGGTGCTGGCCATGGCGACGTACGACATGGCGCCCTGGAACAGCGCCTCGGACGGCTTCCGGAACCATCTGGAGGGCTGGCGCGGCGTCAATCTGCACAACCGGGTCCATGTCTGGGTCGGCGGCCAGATGGCCACCGGGGTCTCCCCCAACGACCCGGTGTTCTGGCTGCACCACGCCTTCATCGACAAGCTGTGGGCCGAGTGGCAGCGCCGGCATCCGCAGGCGGCCTACGTACCGGGCGGCGGGACGCCGGACGTCGTCGACCTGGACGAGACGATGAAGCCGTGGAACGACGTGCGGCCGGCGGACCTGCTCGACCACACGCGGTTCTACACGTTCGACGTCTGAAGACAGCTGAAGACAGCTGACAACGGTTGACGACGACTGACGACGGCTGGAGACGGCTGATCAGGCCTCCGCCGTACGGCACTCCGGGTGGCCCCAGCTCTGCCCGTTCTTCGCGATCGGCTCACCGGCCGCGTAGGAGCGGCCGCACTGGCAGCGACCGGGGAACTTGGCCTTGATGGTGCGCGAGGAGCCGGCGCCGGCTGTGGTCTTGCGGGGTGCCGCCTTGCGGCGCGGGGCCCCGGCGGAGGCGGCGGGCGTCGGCGACGGCGGCGGTACCGGGGAGCCGTGGGCGCTGCCCGCGGCCTCCTGGACCGTCGCCGCCTGGCTGGCCGCGCGGTCGGCGAAGTCGTTCAGCGGGTCGCCGTCGACCTGGTGGGCGGGGACGTACCGGAAGTCGACCGTGCGGCCGTCGAGGAGTTCGTCGATGCGTACGACCAGGTCCTGGTTGGCGACGGGCTTGCCCGCCGAGGTCTTCCAGCCGTTGCGCTTCCAGCCGGGCAGCCAGGTGGTGACCGCCTTCATGGCGTACTGCGAGTCCATCCGCACCTCGAGCGGCACGTCCGGGTCGACGGCCGTCAGCAGCCGCTCCAGCGCCGTCAGTTCGGCCACGTTGTTGGTGGCCTTGCCCAGCGGGCCGGCCTCCCAGCGGGCCGGCGTCGCCGCGTCGTCGGACACCACCCAGGCCCAGCCGGCCGGTCCCGGGTTTCCCTTAGAAGCCCCGTCGCACGCGGCCACCACTCGTTCACGCATGGGCCCGATCATGCCACGGCCGGGCGGGGAGCCCGCCCGTGGCCCGGTGTACGTCCTGGTCAGACGTCCTTGACCTGGGGCTGCTCGCCCTCGGTGGTGGTGAGGTCGATCACCGAGAAGTTGGCGCCCTGCGGGTCGGTGAGCGCCGCGAACCTGCCGAAGGGGCTGCTCATCGGACCGAAGCGCAGCACCGCACCCTGCTTGGTGGCCCTGGCGACGGCCTCGTCGCAGTCGTCGACGGTGAAGTAGACGTTGATGTACGAGGGCACCTCGGGCGGGAAGTCGTCGGTCATCCCCATCCGGCCGAGGACCGTGTTCCCGCCCACGTCGAACATCCGGAAGTCGACGTTGTCGTCCTCGACCTGCCTGGCCGTGTAGGAGAAGACGGCGGTGAAGAAGGGGTCGGTCTTCTCGGGCTCGCGGGTGAAGACCTCCGCCCAGCAGTAGGCGCCGGGCACGGCCGTGGCCTCGAAGCCCTCGTGGACGCCGCCCTGCCAGATGCCGAAGACCGCCCCGCCGGGCTCCCGCGCCAGGCACATCGTGCCGAAGTCACCGACCTGCATCGGCTCCATCAGCACCTCACCGCCGTTCTCCCGGATCCGCTCGGCGACGGCCGCCACGTCGGGCGAGGCGAAGTACAGACACCACTGCGACTGCCCCTCCTGGCCGGGCATGGGCGGTACGACGGCGGCGACGGCCTTGCCGTTCGCGTAGGCCTGGGTGTAGTTGCCGTACTCCGACGTCGACTCGCCGAACGTCCAGCCGAGGACCTCGCCGTAGAAGCTCTTGGCCCCCTCCAGGTCGCTGAACATCGCGTCCGCCCAACAGGGGGTTCCTTCAGGTTGTACCGCCATGGCCGCGGCCCTTCCGATCGCACGGATTCTCCCGGTTCCTCACGCTAGCCATCCGGCCGACCGCCCGCGCGCCGAACTCCGGACTCCGGCGGACACTGGGAAGGATGACCGAGCGGCCTTCGGCGGACGGGGCGCGGCATGACGGACGTGATGCGGGCGTGGACGGTGGCGCGGCCCGGACCGGTCGAGGCGGATCCGCTCCGGCTCGTCGAGCGTCCGGTGCCGGAGCCCGGAGCCGACGAGCTGCTGGTCCGGGTGCGCGCCTGTGGGGTGTGCCGGACCGACCTGCATGTCTCGGAGGGCGATCTGCCGGTGCACCGGCCCGGGGTGACGCCTGGGCACGAGGTGGTCGGCGTGGTCGCGGGCCTGGGCGCCGAGGTGGCGGACTTCACGGTCGGTGACCGGGTGGGGGTGGCCTGGCTGCGGCGCACGGACGGGGTGTGCGCCTACTGCCGGCGGGGCGCCGAGAACCTGTGCCCGCACTCGGAGTACACCGGCTGGGACGCGGACGGCGGCTACGCGGAGTACACGACCGTGCCGGCGGACTTCGCCTACCGGCTGCCCGGCGCCCTCGACGACGTGGCGCTCGCACCACTGCTGTGCGCCGGGATCATCGGCTACCGCGCGCTGCGCCGGGCCTCGCTGCCGCCGGGCGGCCGGCTCGGCCTGTACGGCTTCGGCGGCAGCGCCCATCTGTGCGCGCAGGTGGCGCTCGCGGAGGGCGCGACCGTGCATGTGCTGACCCGGGGCGCCGAGGCCCGGCGGCTGGCCCTGGAGCTGGGCGCGGCCTCCGCCCGGGACGCCTCCGAGCCGCCGCCCGAGCCGCTGGACAGCGCCGTCCTGTTCGCCCCGGTCGGCGATCTGGTGCCGGTCGCGCTGCGCGCCCTGGACCGGGGCGGGGTGCTGGCGGTGGCGGGCATCCACCTCAGCGACGTACCGGCACTGAACTACGAGCGGGAGCTGTTCTACGAGCGGGAGCTGCGCAGCGTCACCTCCAACACCCGTGACGACGGGCGTGAGTTCCTGGCCCTGGCCGAGCGCCACCATGTCCACGCGACCACCCACACCTACCCGCTGTCCGAGGCCCCCCAGGCCCTGCGGGACCTGAAGGCAGGGCGCTTCGACGGGGCCGCGGTGCTGGTCAACGACCTTTCCTGAGCCCAACCCGGGCCGGACCCGGGCATCGGAGCGGATCACCGGCGCACGATCAACGAACACCACCTTTTCCACCCCGAACACCAGGTTTGCGCAACTAAGGCGCGCAACCGCCCCTTTCGCGCCGTACCCGTAGATCACCACGGCTGTTTGGCTGGTCCTTGCGCAGCGCCACCTCGCACACCACCGACCCTCCGGGTCACCTCTGTTCGCCTCTCTGCTGGAGGGAATGTGTCCACACCGGACAGCGTCATCGGTTCCGCCGTCGACGAGCCCGAGCCGGATCCGACCACCGACGGGGAGCTCACCAGCCTGAGCACCCGGGCGGCACGTCAGCTCGCCACGACCACCAAGTCCGAACCGCAGATGCAGGCCATCACCTCCCGGTGGCTGCTGAAGACACTGCCGTGGGTGGACGTCAAGGGCGGCGCCTACCGGGTCAACCGGCGCCTCCAACTGCGCACCGGACGCGGCCGGGTGAGCTTCGAGCAGAACGGCGGGGACGACATCCGGGTGATCCCCGGAACCCTCACCGAACTGCCCGTCCTGCGGGGTTACGACGACCTGGACGCGCTGACCCAGATCGCCGAGCGGTTCCAGGCCCGCGAAGTGCGCGCCGGGCAGGTGCTGTTCGAGGCCGGGCAGCCGGTCACCGAGACCTACCTGGTCGTGCACGGCCGGTTCATCCGGTTCGCGGCCGGCAAGTACGGCGAGGAGGAGGTCGTCGGGGTCGTCAGCGACGGCGACCAGATGGGCGACGAGGCGGTCGGCCAGACCGACCCGCTGTGGCTCACCTCGGTCCGGGCGGAGACGGCCGGCGTGGTGCTGGCGCTGCCCTGGACGGTCGTCGAGGAGGTCATGGACCGGGTGCCGTCGCTCGGTGCGCATCTCCAGGCGTACGTCGACCGGCAGCGGTTGCCGATGAACCGCAAGGGCGAGGCCGAGGTGCCGGTACAGGCCGGCCACCGGGGCGAGCCGACCCTGCCGGGCGGCTTCGTGGACTACGAACTCGCGCCGCGCGAGTACGAGTTGTCGCTCACCCAGACCGTGCTGCGGGTGCACTCCCGGGTCGCCGACCTCTACAACAACCCGATGGACCAGACCCAGCAGCAGCTGCGCCTCACGGTCGAGGAGATCCGTGAGCGCCAGGAGTGGGAGCTGGTCAACAACCGTGAGTTCGGGCTGCTGCACAACATCGACTACGGGCAGCGGATCAGCTCCTTCACCGGCCCGCCGACCCCGGACGACATGGACGAGCTGATCTCCATGCGCCGCAAGACCAAGGTGATCCTGGCGCACCCCAAGGCGATCGCGGCGTTCTTCCGGCAGTGCAACCGGCGCGGACTGGTGCCCCCCAGCGCGAACATCGACGGGCACGAGATCCCGGCCTGGCGCGGGGTCCCGATCTATCCGTGCAGCAAGATCCCGATCAGCGACGACCACACCAGCAGCATCATCGCGCTGCGCACCGGCGAGGCCGACCAGGGGGTCATCGGCCTCTACCAGACCGGAATCCCGGAGGAGTTCCAGCCCGGCCTGAACGTCCGCTTCATGGGCGTCAACGAGCAGGCCATCGTCAACTACCTGGTCACCGCCTACTACTCGCTGGCCATCCTGGTCCCCGACGCGGCCGGGATCCTGGAGAACGTCCAGCTCGGCCGCACCGCCGACTGACGGCCTGGAGCACAGTCATCATGACCACACCCACCACCTCCTACGTCCTGCCCGGGCCGCCGAACATCGCGCGGAGTCTGCGCCCGGCCAGGCGCACCGGGGCGGTCCCTGGACTGCACTACCGGCCGGCCGTGCCCGCCGACCCCGCCAAGGCCGCCGAGCTCGACCGCCGCCTGGAGGCCTGGGCCCGGGAGCTCGACCTGTTCCCCGAGGCCTGGAAAGGGGACTTCTCGGGCTTCCAGTTCGGCCGGGCCGTCGTACTCCAGCATCCGGGCGGTCTCGACCTGGACCGGCTCACCGTCGCCGGCAAGCTGCTGCTGGCCGAGAACATCGTGGACTCCTGTTACTGCGAGGAGGACGAGGGACGCGGCGGATCGCGGCGCGGGCTCGGCGGCCCGCTGATCATCGCCCAGTCGGCGCTCGACCCCTACCACGGCATCCCGGAGCTGGAGGAGGAGTGGCGCGCCGGCATCCGGGCCGACGGTCCGCTGCGCTCCTACCACTTCGCCCTCGCGGACTTCGCCGGGTTCGCCACCCCGAGCCAGACCGACCGGTTCGTGCACGACATCGCCCGGCTGCACCTCGGGTACCTGGGCGAGGCCGCGTGGATGGAGACCCGGTACATGCCGCGGGTCTGGGAGTACCTGGTGATGAGGCAGTTCAACAACTTCCGGCCGTGCCTGTCGATCGTCGACGCGGTGGACGGCTACGAACTGCCCGAGCCGCTGTACGCCCGCCCGGAGATCCAGCGGATCACGGCCCTGGCCTGCAACGCGACCACGATCGTCAACGATCTGTACTCCTTCACCAAGGAGCTGGCGAGCGATCCGGACCACCTCAACCTGCCCCAGGTGGTGGCGGCCAACGACCGGCGCGGACTGAAGGCGGCCTACCTGAAGTCCGTCGACATCCACAACCGGATCATGGCGGCCTTCGAGGAGGAGTCGGCCGCCCTGGGCGCCACCTCGCCGCTGGTCGCCCGCTACGTGGAGGGCCTGGCCGCCTGGGTCTCGGGCAACCACGAGTGGCACTCGACCAACACCAACCGCTACCACCTGCCCGATTACTGGTAGTGGCGAGCGCATCCGAAACACCGTCAGAAACACTTCGAGGAGCAACTGTTGACCACCGCCCCTGTCGCTCGGAAGACCACCACGTCAGCCCCGGTGCCGACCCAGTCCAGGTACCAGAACAGCGTCGCGGAGTACTGGAACGCCGAGGAGAACCCGGTCAACCTCGAACTCGGAAAGATCGACGACCTTTACCACCACCACTACGGCATCGGCGAGGCCGACTGGTCGGTGCTCGACGAGACCGACCCCGAGCTGCGCAAGGAGCGTGTCACCAGCGAGCTGCACCGCCTGGAGCACGCCCAGGCCGAGCTGCTCGCCGGGCATCTCGGCCCGCTCGCCCCGGACGACCGGGTCTTCGACGCCGGCTGCGGCCGGGGCGGTGGCAGCATCGTGGCGAACCTGCGCTACGGCTGCCACGCCGACGGGGTCACCATCTCCGCCAAGCAGGCCGGCTTCGCCAACGACATGGCCCGCAAGCGGGAGGTCGGCGACAAGGTCCGCTACCACCACCGGAACATGCTGGACACCGGCTTCGAGACCGGCGCGTACGCGGCCTCCTGGAACAACGAGTCCACGATGTACGTCGAGCTGGAACTGCTCTTCGCCGAGCACGCCCGGCTGCTGCGCCGGGGCGGACGCTACGTCACGATCACCGGCTGCTACAACAACGCCTACGGGCAGGCCTCGCGCGAGGTGTCCCTGATCAACGCGCACTACATCTGTGACATCCACCCGAGGTCGGAGTACTTCCGGGCGATGGCCAAGAACCGCCTCGTACCGGTCCATGTGGAGGACCTCACCGAGGCGGCCATTCCGTACTGGGAACTGCGCAAGCAGGCCGACCACCTGGTGACGGGAGTCGAGGACGCCTTCCTCACCGCCTACAAGAACGGCAGCTTCCAGTACCTGCTGATCGTGGCCGACCGGATCTGACCCGGCGAGGCGCAGGCGCGGGGCGGTGTCCGGAGACACCGCCCCGCGTCGCCGTGCGGGTCACTCGCCCGCGTACGCCTTCTTCAGCGCGGCGATGTCGAGCTTGCCCATCGTGTACATGGCCCGCGTGGTGCGGGTCGCCCTCTCCCGGTCGGCGTCGCCGATCATCTCGATCAGTCCCTCCGGGATGACCTGCCAGGACACGCCGTACCTGTCCTTGAGCCAGCCGCACGGGCCGGGTTCGCCGCCGTTCTCGGTGAGCTTGGCCCAGTAGTGGTCGACCTCCTCCTGGCCGTCGCAGTGGATCTGGAAGGAGACCGCCTCGTTGAACTTGAACTCCGGGCCGCCGTTGACGGCGACGAACCTCTGCCCGTTGGCCGTGAACTCGACGGCGAGCACCGAGCCGGCGGGGCCCGGTCCGGCCTCGGTGTAGTGGCCGATCCGCCCGACGCTGGAGTTCTTGAAGATCGACACGTAGTAGTGGGCGGCCTCCTCGGCCTGGCCGTCGAACCAGAGACACGTGGTGAATCCGTCGGTGGTCATGGACACCTCCTGGGGCGTGGAACAGGGTCATCTGTACCGACCCCCACACGGCGGGAAACTCATCGCTGCTCGCTCGCCGTTCCACCTAGCATCCCGACCATGACCTCTTCGTCGGCTGTTGAACCGTTCCGCATCTCGATCCCCCAGAGCGACCTCGACGACCTGCACGCCCGCCTGGACCGCACCCGCTGGCCGGCCGAGCTGCCGGGCGCCGGCTGGGAGTACGGCGTACCGACGCCGTATCTCCGGGAGCTGGCCCGGTACTGGCGGCACGAGTACGACTGGCGGGCCGCCGAGGCGCAGCTGAACGCGTGGCCGCAGTTCACGACGACGATCGACGGCGCGCACATCCACTTCGCCCATGTCCGCTCCCCCGAGCCGGACGCCACCCCGCTGATCGTCACCCACGGCTGGCCGGGCTCGATCGTGGAGTTCCTGGACGTGGTCGGCCCACTCACGGATCCGGCGGCGCACGGTGGGGATCCAGCCGACGCCTTCCATGTGGTGGTGCCGAGTGTCCCCGGGTTCGGTCTCTCCGGTCCGACCACGGAGTCCGGCTGGGAGGCGGGGCGGGTCGCGGACGCCTGGGCGGAGCTGATGGCACGGCTCGGTCACGAGCGGTTCGGTGCGCAGGGCGGTGACTGGGGAGCGGCGATCTCGCGGGAGCTGGGCCGCGCCCATCCCGATCGGGTGATCGGCGTGCACCTCAATCTGCTGCCGGGTGCCCAGCAGGCCACCGAGCCCACCGCCGAGGAACTGGCCGCCCTCGATGCCGAGGAGCAGGCGAACACCCTCGACTCCTGGCGCCGCTGGGCCGCCTGGTCCCGGGAGAGCACGGGGTACGCCGTCCTGCAGAGCACCCGCCCGCACACCCCCGGCTACGCGCTCACGGACTCCCCGGTCGGGCAACTCGCCTGGATCGTGGAGAAGTTCCGGGAGTGGACGGACTCCGAGGAGCTGCCGGAGGAGGCGGTGGACCGGGACCGGCTGCTGACCGACGTGATGCTGTACTGGCTGACCGGTACGGCCGCCTCGTCCGCCCGCATCTACTTCGAGCGGGCGCACGCCACCGGCCCGCGCGCCACCGCGCCCTCCCGGCCGTCGACGGCACCGACCGCCGTCGCCCTGTTCCCGGCCGAACCCCAGCGTCCGCTGCGGCACAAGGCGGACCGCACGGAGAACATCGTGCGCTGGACGGAGTTCGACCGGGGCGGGCACTTCGCGGCGATGGAGGAACCGGATCTGCTGGTGGGCGACGTCCGGGCGTTCTTCCGGCAGCTGCGAGAGCAGGGCGGGCGCTGAGCGGCGGTCAGGCGACCAGGCACAGCCCGTTGTAGGGCCCGGGCACGGGTCGGCCGACAGCGGTCCTGCGGACGAACTCGGACTGGACCAGGGACAGCAGCCCGCCGAGGTCGAGGCCGAGGGCGTGGGCGGCGGCCGCGAGGACCTCGGAGGAGGCCTCCTTGCGGCCTCGCTCGATCTCCGAGAGATACGGCATGGAGATCCGGGCCGTCTCGGCGACGTCCTTGAGGGTGCGCTCCTGATCCAGCCGCTCCCGCCGCAGGACGTCGCCGACCAGGTCGCGCCAGAGGGGTTCCCTGGGCTCCGGGTCCGGCTGCCGCGGGCGGAGCGGGACGACAGGGGCGTGGTTCGGCGGTTGGCTGCTCACTCCGACAGCCTAAAAGCAGTGGCCCGCCCCGGAAGGGAATCGGCAAGCTGCCCGGCATGGATGCGCTGGAGTTCATGGGAACAGGGCCGGAGCTACGGGACACCTTCGACCAGGACGCGGAGCGGTACCGGCGCGCACGGCCCCGCTATCCCACCTCCCTCGTCGAGGAGCTGAGCCGGGTCACGGGCGCCGGCCCGGGGGTGCGCGTGCTGGAGATCGCTCCGGGCCCCGGCCAGCTCACCGTGGACCTCGCCGGGTCCGGCTGCGCGATCACGGCCGTGGAGCTGGGCCCGTCCCTGGCCGCGGTGGCCCGCCGGGAACTGGCCGCGTTCCCCGCGGTGGAGGTCGTGACCGCGGACTTCGAGCGGTGGGAGTTGCCGCCGGAGCCGTTCGACGCGGTGGTGTGCGCGACCGCGTTCCACTGGATCGACCCGGAGGTCCGGGTGCCCAGGGCGGCCCGGGCGCTGCGCACCGGCGGACTGCTCGCCGTCGTCACCACCCACCATGTGGCGGGCGGCACGGAGGGCTTCTTCGCCGACGTCCAGAAGTGCTACGAGCGGTGGGACCCGGCCACACCGCCGGGGCTGCGGCTGACCCCCGAGTCGCGGATCACCCCCGACACGGCCGAGCTCAGCGGCTCCCCTTGCTTCACGGACGTCACCGTGCACGGCCACGCCCAGGAGATCACGTACACCACCGACACCTATCTGGACGTACTCCTCACCTACTCCAACCACCGCGCCCTGCCCGACACCGCGCGGAACGGGTTGCTGGACTGCGTCCGGAAGCTCATCGACTCGCGGTACGACGGTGTGGTCACCAAACGGTACTGGCACGAGCTGATCACGGCCGTCCGCGTCGAGGTGTGAGCATCTCTCCACCGAACGTCACCGAATACCACCGAACGTCACCGGCTGTTTTCCGCCAGCCCGGTGGACGGTACGCATGCGGTACGTCACCCCGGGTACCCGTCCGTCAAGCACGCATGGGATGTCCGACAGCGGGTACCAGGGCCAGGGCGATCAACTGGACAAGGCCGGAACGACAAAGGCCGAAGAGGCACACGCCGTACCGTGACTTTCGTGGGGAGAGGTAATGAACACCGCCGGGATCCGGTCGGAAGCAGTGAGCACCGCGCCGTCTGTCGGGGAGCGCTCGACGCAAGGGGCGCTGCCCGGAATAGAGGACCCGAAGACCGTCGCCCCGCGGGACGCGCGGGAGCTGTCCCGCCAGTTCTTCCGGCGGATCGCCGAGCTGGAGGAGGGCACCCCCGAATTCCAGTACGCCCGCAACACTCTCATTGAGATGAACATGTCCCTGGTGCGGTTCGCCGCGGGACGGTTCCGCAACCGCGGCGACGACATGGAGGACATCGTCCAGACCGGGATGATCGGCCTGATCAAGGCCATCGACCGGTTCGAGCTGTCGCGCGAGGTCGAGTTCACCTCCTTCGCGCTGCCGTACATCGTGGGCGAGATCAAGCGGTTCTTCCGGGACACCACCTGGGCCGTGCACGTCCCGCGCCGTCTCCAGGAGCTGCGGGTCGAACTGGCCAAGGCGCGGGAGGAACTCTCCAGTCGCCTCGACCGGGAACCGACGGTCGCCGAGCTCGCCACGCTCATGAACCTGTCCGAGCCCGAGGTGGTCGAGGGGCAGCTGGCCTCCAACGGCTACAACTCCTCCTCCCTGGACGCCGCGCTCACCGGCGACGGTCCCGAGGACGGCGAATCGGTGCTCGCCGACTTCATCGGCGTCGAGGAGGACGGGCTGCGGCTCGTCGAGGACTTCCAGTCGCTGGCCCCGCTCATGGCCGAGCTGAGCGAACGGGACCGGGAGATCATCCATCTGCGGTTCGTGGAGGAGGCCACGCAGGCGGAGATCGGCGAGCGGCTCGGCTGCTCCCAGATGCATGTCTCCCGCCTCATCAAGCGGATCATCGCGCGCCTGCGCCAGGGGATGCTGGGCGAACTCGGCTGCGCCTGACGGCGGACTCACGGGCGCTGCCCCGCACCGGCGCGTGGGGCAGCGCCCGTGGCGATCCCGCGTCCGGGTGATTGTGCGGGTGATCCGAGGTCCGACAGTCTTCAGCGCGAGTCCGACATCCGTCTTCAGTGCGCGAGGGGCACCAGCGCGCGGACCCGCTTGCCGACCGGTACCCGCTCGGCGGTGACCTCCGCGGCCACGGCGTGGACGATCTCCAGACCGTGCCGGCCGACCCGTTCGGGATCCTTGGGGAAACGCCGGGGCAGCGCGGCACTGCTGTCGTATACGGAGACCAGGACCGCGCTGTCCGTACCCTCCAGTTCGAGGATGTACGGGCCGTTGCTGTGCCGGTCCGCGTTGGTGATCAGCTCACTCACCACCAGGAGCAGCTCACCGTCGGCCCGGGGATCGATCGTGGCACACCACTCGGTTCTGAGCTGTTCCAGGAAGCGGCCCGCGAAGTCCCGCGCCTCGGCGATGCATCCCGGTTCACCGGTGTAGTGCGCCGCCCGCCGCAGCGGCTCCACGGGTACGTCGAAGCCAGTCGGTATCACTGCCCCGCCCAGGTGTTCGATCATGCGTGTCTCTCCAGGAGGCCCGTCCGGCCCGGTCGCTGTTGCCACCATGCTCGTACCCCGAGTGTCGTCCCGCAGTCCCCGGCGTGTCCGCCGACCACGCACAAAAGGCGTCACGCTGGTCACACCGGCGGGGAACCGAGGCCTCCGGACTCCGGGGGCGCGGGGGCGGCCGAGCTGGGCGGGGCCTGCGGGGACACCGGGGCGGCCGAGGACACCGCGGACTCGGAGCCGGGCGACGCCACGGAGGGCGGCTGCGCCGAGGGCGGGACCTCTGACTTGGGAGATTCCGGCGCCGGCGACCCCGGCACCGGCGCCTGGGGCTTCGGGGACTCGGTCTTCGGAGACTCAGACTTGGGCGCCTCGGACTTGGGGGACTCCGTCTTCGGAGACTCGGACTTCGGCGGCTCGGTCTTCGGCGATTCGGACTTCGGGGATTCGGACTTCGGGGACTCCGTCTTCGGAGACTCCGAGGACGGCGGCTTCGAGGACGGCGACTCGGACGAGGGCGACTTGGAGGACGGCGAGTTCGACGACGGGGACTTCGAGCCGGTGCCGGGGCTGGTGCCGGGGCTGGCCCATCCCGACGGGCCGGTGGAGGCCGACGGGCACGGCGTGGCACCGGGGCGGCCGGTCCCGCCGGACGTGGGCGGGCAGCCGTGGTGGACCGGCGGGTTCATCGGATTCGGATCGGCCGGCGGCTTCGCCGGGCGGTCCTCGTGCCCGGTGTGGTCGCCTCGGTGGCGGCCGAACCAGTCGTCGCGCTTGTGGTCGAAGAGGACGAAGACGTTCACGATCTGCGCGGCGGGCGCGACGACGACCACGTTCGAGGGCCGGTACCCGGACCAGGCGCTGCCCGTGGTCCGCGGGGAGTTCTTCTGCGCGACCGGCGGGGTCAGCGGGTTGCCGCAGGCGCAGCGCACTTGGGGCACTCCGTGCCCGTCGACCAGGACGGCGGTGCCCGTCTGGAGGACGGACTGGTACGTGGTCGAGCCGCCGTCGCGGTAGCCGTGGGCGGTGACCCGGGTGTCCGCGCGCAGCTGTACGGGGGTGAGGGACCGCAGGTAGGCGGGGACGCCGGAGGGCCGGACGCCGACCTGGGCGGCGAACGCCCTGTTGCGCGAGGGCGAGGCCTGGAAGTAACTGATCTGCTTCTCGATGTCGCAACTGCCGCTGTTCTTCGTGCCGCTGTAGAGGCCGGGCGCCCCGCCGTCCACCCCGCGCACCTCGTTCGCAGGCACCGCCGAACCCTCCGACACGGCCGAGGCGGCCGACGACGCGGCAGGTATGGAGGACGCCGGCGCGACGGAACTCTTCGTGGCACTGGACTCGGTGAACGGGTCCTGCCCGGAGCTGTCCGCCGCCTGGAGGAAGACCTCGCCGCCCTTCCCGGAGCCGCCACCCGGACGGGTGAAGACCACGGCCAGGACCGCGGCGACCACGACTGCGGTGGTGAGCATCCCGATCCGGCGCGTGGAGCGCCACCACGGCTGGTTCGGCTGTCCGCCCTGGCTGCCGCCACCTCCGCCGCCCGGCGGCTGGGAGGGCGGGCCGGGGGGTGGCCCGGCGGGCCCGGACAGCGGGCCGGAGGGCGGTCCTGTGGGGCGGCCGGATGACGGCGGTCCGATGCTCACGCTCATCTCCCCGTCGTGATGGACGACATTCGCGATAAACGGCTTCTATGAAAATTGCCTCAATTGATGCACAACGAGCCCAATGTGCGCCGGACCCGTACCGTCCGCAAGCCGACGCGGACGGCTCACCCGGCAGGCGGAGCGTCAAGGTGTTGCTTAGCGTGACAGCGTGAGCCCCCGAATCGCCTCCGCGCGGCCGGTGGCCGCGCCCGCCGGCCGGCCCGTCGCCCGGCACGGCTGGCCGCCTGCCCTGGCCGTGGTACTGGCCGCGCTGGTCGCCATGGCGGTGGTCGCCGCCGTGGGGCTGTGGGCGGCGGGTGCGGCGGACCTGCCGAACGGCGCGTTTCTCCCGGTGGTGCTCGCGACCGTGGTGACGGCCGTCGGCGGCACCGTCGAGCTCTCCGGAGACGCGGGCGACCTGGCCCGCACGAACGCCGGGCTGACCGTCGTACCGCTCTCGGTCACGCTGGTCGGGGCGCTGGTCGTCGCCGGAGGCTTTCTGCGGCCGCTGCGGCACCGGGCGGTGGCCGGCGCCCGGGAGCTGGCCGGCTGGGCGGCCCGGATCGCGGTGCTGTGGCTGCTCGCGCTGATCGGGCTCGCGCTCGGCGCCCGGCACACCTTCGCCGTGAACGTGGGCAGCGGCACGCTCAGTGACCTCACCGACCTGCTGGGCGCCGCACCGAAGGTGGGCTTCACGACGGACGTGCCGCTCACCGTCGTGTTCGGGCTGCTGTGGCTGGCCGGGATCCTGCTGCTGGCGCTGCTGGTGTCGCGTGGGGCGCCGCTGCCGGGGCGACTGCTGCGCTTCCAAACGTCCGTGCGCCCCGCGGCGTTCGCGATGGTCGTGCTCGTGCTGGCGTACGTCGCGCTGGCCCTGGTGGCCGCGCTGGTCGCGATGGTCACGCGCGGGCACGCCAAGGAGACCCTCGCGGTGATTCTGCTCGGGCTGCCCAACCTGGCGTGGCTGGCGCTGACGCTCGGTCTCGGGGCCACCTGGCGGGGCCGGGTGGACGGCCCGTTCGGGCTGCCGGTGCCGCATGTCCTCGCGGAGGTGCTGCGCACCCCGGACGTCTCGACCCTGAACCTCCGTACGATCACCGCCCACGACGGCCGTTGGTGGTGGCTGGCGGGGGTGGCCGCGGTGCTGCTGCTCGCCGCCGGGTTCCTGACGGCGGTGCGCTCACCGGCCCGGGTCCGCGCCTGGCAGCACGCCCTGCATCTGGCGATCGCGCTCGCGCTGACGATGCTGACGCTGTGCCTGACCGGCCGGGTCTCCGCCCACTACGGCCTCTCGCTGCTCGGCATCGGCGACCTGGGCGGCAATCTGTCGGGCGAACTGCTGCTGGAGCCGCGGCTGTGGTCGGCGGTGGGCCTGAGCGCGCTCTGGGGTCTGATCGCCGGGTTCGTGGGCGCGCTGCCGGCCGGCCCGGTACGCCGGCCCGGTGAGGTCGCGGCCCGCAGAACCTGATGCCTACCGCCTACGCTCACCGTCGGGGGTCACCACCCGGGTCGCGTGGCGACCGACGCCGTCGCCGCCCGGCTCAGGCCGCTCGGTGAGATGCCGATCGGTGAGGTCCCGGTCGGTCACGTCCCCGTCGGCGACGTCGCGATCGGTGAGGTACGTCGACATCCGCCGTCCGTCGCCGTACAGCCAGCGTCCCTCGGCCGGGTCGTACAGCCACATGGACTCCCCGTCGACCACCACCCCGATGCGCAGTCCGTGCGTACGGCCCCGGAAGGACTCGCCGTCGAGGCCGCCGCCGGCCAGGTCCTCGACGGCGTCCCGGTAGTCGGCGAGGACCTGCGCGGCCTGGGTCAGCAGCGGGCGGGGGTCGGTGGCGTCGGCGGACGGGCCGCCGGTCAGGGGCGGGTCCCGGGGCACGGTGACGAGGTAGCGGCCGTCGACCCAGGCGGCCCAGCCGTTGGCGCAGCTGATGTGGGCCCAGTCGCCGCGCCGCTCCACGAGCTGCACCGGCAGCAGCGGGTCCAGGGGCACGGTCGGCCGGGCCGGGTCCGGGGCCTCCCAGGCGGGCATGCCGTCGGCCGGGACGACGTGGGTGGGCCGGAACCCCGGGCTCGTGGTCATCGCCTCGCCTACTTTCGCATCACGGCGGGTTCGTGCCGGCGCAGCAGCCGGGACAGCACACAGCCGAAGGCGACGGACAGCACCACCAGCATGACCATGTTGCGCAACCAGACGCCGGCCGAGTGCCGGAAGAACGGGTCGGCGGTGAGCTTGCCCGGCACGATCCGGTGCAGTTCGACGGTGCCGGCCATGGCACCGAGCGCCCACCGGGACGGGACCAGCCAGGAGAGCTGTTCGAGACCGGGTACGCCGTCCAGCTTCAGCAGGGTTCCGCAGAAGACGACCTGGACGACGGTGAGCAGCACCAGCAGCGGCATCGTCACCTCCTCCTTGCGGACCAGGGCGGAGATCAGCAGGCCGAGCATCATCGCGGTGAAGGAGAGCACGGCCACGGCGACGGTGATCTCCAGCAGGGGTGGCATCAACACCCCTTCGCCACCGGGCGCGTTGATGTCGACACCGGCCAGGCCCACCTGGGTGAGGACGATCGCCTGGAGCACGGTGATGGTGCCGAGGACCACGACCTTCGACAGCACGTACGCCGATCTGGGCAGGCCGACGGCTCTCTCGCGCTGGTAGATGACGCGTTCCTTGACCAGTTCGCGCACCGCGTTGGCCGCGCCGGTCAGCACCCCGCCCACGCACAGGGTGAGCAGCGCGTTGGTCGCGGTGTCGAAGGTGAGCTTGTTGCCGGCGACGGCGCGGGCCATCGCGCCCATGACGAACGGTAGCCCGACCATGATGGCGAGGAAGGTGCGGTCGGCGAGGAGGACGGCGGTGTAGCGGCGTACCAGGGTCGAGAACTGGGCTCCCCAGCCGCGCGGCCGCGGTGGCGGGGGCGCGGCGACCGGGCCGGCGCGCGGCACGACGGGCTGCGCGCTGGAGTTCACGATGTACTTCCGGTGGTACGACGAGGCGCGGAACTCTCCCGCCCAGTCCCGGTCGGTGTCCCGTTCGAACGCCTCGAAGGCCTCGGGCCACTCGTCGAAGCCGAAGAAGCCGAGGGAGTCGCCGGGCGGGCCGAAGTAGGCGGTCCGGCCGCCCGGGGCAAGGACCAGGAGGCGGTCGCAGACATCGAGGCTGAGCACGCTGTGGGTGACGACGATGACGGTACGACCGTCGTCGGCGAGGCCGCGCAGCGTGTTCATCACCGAGCGGTCCATGCCCGGGTCGAGTCCGGAGGTCGGCTCGTCGAGGAAGAGGAGGGAGGGCTTCGTCAGCAGCTCCAGGGCCACGCTCACCCGCTTGCGCTGCCCACCGGAGAGGCTGTGCACGGGCTGCTCGGCGCGCTGTTCGAGGCCGAGTTCCCGGATGACCTCCTCGACCCGGTCCCGCCGCTCGGCCTTCGCGGTGTCCTCGGGGAAGCGCAGTTCGGCGGCGTAGGTGAGGGCGCTGCGCACGGTCAGCTGGACGTGCAGGATGTCGTCCTGCGGGACCAGGCCGATGCGCTGGCGCAGCTCGGCGTAGTCGCGGTAGAGGTCGCGGCCGTCGTAGAGGACGGTGCCGTGCTCGGCGGGGCGCTGGCCGGTGAGGGCACCGAGCAGGGTGGACTTGCCGGCGCCGCTCGGCCCGACCACGGCGAGCAGGCACTTCTCGCCGACCGGGAAGGAGACGTGGTCGAGCAGGATCTTGCGGCCGCGGTCGACGGCGACGGTGAGTTCCTGGACGTCGAGGGAGACCTCGCCGGTGTCGACGTACTCCTGCAGCTGGCCGTCGACCAGGCAGAACGCCGAGTGGCCGATGCCGACGACGTCCCGGGGGCCGACCGGGGCGCGGACGACGGTGCGGCCGTTGAGGTAGGTGCCGTTGTGGCTGTCGAGGTCGACGATCTCGTAGCCGCCGTCGGGGTGGGCGCGCAGTTCGGCATGGTGGCGGGAGACGATCAGGTCGTCGACGACGACGTCGTTGTCGGGGGCCCGGCCTATGCGCACGGTGTGCGCGGGCAGCCGTCGTACCGAGGAAGGCTGCCGGAAGGTGCCGGTGCGGCTGGGCATCGAGACGGCGGAGGGGCGGTCCGGGGCGGGCGGCGGGCGGCCGACGAGGACGGCGCTCGGTCCGTCGGCGGGGCTGCCGAAGCGGATGACCGTACCGGGGCCCACTTCCCATTCCCGGATGCGGCGGCCGTCGGCGTAGGTGCCGTTCGTGCTCTGCTCGTCCTCGAGGGTCCAGTGGCCGTCATCGGGCCGCAGCACCGCGTGGTGCCAGGAGACCCGGGAGTCGTCGATGACGATGTCGCTGTACGGGTCACGCCCGACGTGGTAGTCGCGGCCCGGGCTCATCACCGTGGATCCCGTGTCGGTCTCCAGGACGAGTTCGGGCGCCGTCGAGCTGACCGGCCGCTCCGCCATGGCCAAAATTCTACAGATTTGTCGGCTTATACGCCCGACCATGGCTGCCCGACTACGCCCACCGGCTACGACTGTCGACTACGACTGCCTGGCTGCGGCCGCCCGGCCCGGCGGCTGTCACGTGTCAGGCCACGGGGACGATGAGGGCGGGAATGGTGCGCTGCATACGGAGGGCGTCCACGGACTCGGCGAGCAGTTCGTACTCGGTGGTGTCGTCCTGTACGGCGATCCGCACCAGCCGTCCGCCGGCCAGTTCGTCGGCGACGAGTTCCTGCCGGACCGCGTCGGAACACCAGGCGCGGAGCAGACCGGGTACGTCCGAGACGGTCGCCCCCACCGGGACGAGTGCCCCCTGCGGATACCTGGGGTTCTCGGGTAAGGGATCCAGCCGTTCCGCGATCCACGAGGCCCGGTCCCGTAACCACCACAGCGCCAGTGCCAGGGTCGGCGCACGGTAGGTGCCGAGCGGAACGCCGATGCGCTGCCCGCCGCAGATACCGTATGCCGTGACATGGCACAGGAATTCGTCGTGCACGATCACTCCCCCGTAGCTCGCCGGTGTGCCGTCGCGGGCGGATTTCCGTGCGGCTCCTGTGCGGTGAAGTGCTCCTGACATTCGAGTATGTTCACTTTCGAAACACTGTCACCACACCTTTCCGGCCAGTCTCTTGGCATATTCGCTCTGCGAATTGGCCGGAATGCGCCAGCTGTACGGCCCTGCCTTCATTACCCGAGGGGTAATCGACCCGTCACGCGGATCCGGGCATGGTGGTGTCAACGGATCGCCGCAGGCCGCGATCCACCCCCTGACCAGCAGTGACACCCTCGATGGAGGCTGATTCGCCATGTCCGTGAACACCGACCGTTACCAGACCGCCGCCGCCCGCTACTTCGAGGCCTGGAACGCCACCGAGCCCGAGGCGCTGAGCAAGGCGGTCGCCGAGGCCTGGGCCCCGGAGGGCACCTACACGGACCCGCTCGCCGAGGTCTCCGGACACGCCCAGATCACGGCTGTGATCGCGGCGGCGCACGAGCAGTTCCCGGGTTTCGTGTTCCGTCCGCTCGGGCCCGTCGACGGCCACCACGACACCGCGCGCTTCGGCTGGGAGCTGGTGAACGAGACCGACGGCACCGCACCGGTGGCCGGTTTTGACGTGGTCACGCTCAGCGAGGACGGCCGGATCCGGCAGGTGCTGGGTTTCCTGGACCGGGTGCCGACCGGGGCCTGAGCCGGCAGGGGTGAGGCGGACGCGGTGCGCGTCCGCCTCACCGAGCGTGTCACCGGTGGGCGACGACGCCGGTCACTGATCGCCGACGGCGTCGGTCACTGGCCGACGACGACGCGGCTCACCGGTCGACGACGACGTCGCTCACTGCTTGACGATCGCGTCGATCCGGGCCAGTTCCTCGGCGTCGAAGTCGAGGTTGCCGATGGCGCCGACGCAGTCCTCGACCTGCTGCGGGCTGCTCGCGCCGATCAGCGCGGAGGTCACCCGGCCGCCGCGCAGCACCCAGGACAGGGCGAGCTGGGCCAGGGTCTGGCCGCGGCCCTTGGCGACCTCGTCGAGGGCGCGCAGCCGGGCGACCAGGTCCTCGGTGACCGCGTCCGAGTTCAGGAACGGGCTGTCGCTCGCGGCCCGGGAACCCTCCGGGATGCCGTCCAGGTAGCGGCCGGTGAGCAGGCCCTGCTCCAGCGGCGAGAAGACGATGGAGCCGACCTGGAGCTCGTCGAGGGCGTCCAGGACGCCCTCGGTCTCCGGGCGGCGGTCGAGCATCGAGTAGCGCGGCTGGTGGATCAGGAGCGGGGTGCCCAGCTCGCCGAGGATCCGGGCGGCCTCGCGGGTCTGCTCCGCCGAGTAGTTGGAGACGCCGACGTAGAGCGCCTTGCCCTGCTGGACCGCGGAGTGCAGGGCACCCATCGTCTCCTCCAGGGGAGTCTCCGGGTCCGGGCGGTGCGAGTAGAAGATGTCGACGTAGTCCAGGCCCATCCGGGTCAGGGACTGGTCCAGCGACGACAGCAGGTACTTGCGCGAACCCCACTCGCCGTACGGGCCGGGCCACATCAGGTAGCCGGCCTTGGTGGAGATCACCAGCTCGTCGCGGTACCCCGCCAGGTCCGCCTTCAGCGCCTCGCCGAACGCCGACTCGGCGGCGCCGGGCGGCGGGCCGTAGTTGTTGGCCAGGTCGAAGTGCGTGACCCCGAGGTCGAAGGCGCGGCGCAGGATGGCGCGCTGGGTCGTCACGGGCCGGTCGGGCCCGAAGTTGTGCCACAGGCCGAGCGACAGCGCGGGAAGCTTCAGGCCGCTGCGGCCGCTGCGGCGGTAGGGCATGTCGGCGTAGCGGTCGGGGTGTGCGGTGTACAACGCGACTCCAGAGGGGTGGGCACAGGATCTACCGGTTCCACTCTTCCCCGAGCCTCGACAGTGGTCCAACAGGAGAATCCGATGGAATTGTGCGGTTAGGCTTCTCAATCATGGAACTGCGCCACCTCCAGCACTTCGTCGCCGTCGCCGAGGACCAGCACTTCACCCGGGCCGCGGAACGGCTACTGGTGTCCCAGTCGGGCCTGTCCGCCTCGATCCGGGCCCTGGAGCGGGAACTGCGGGCGCCCCTGTTCGTGCGGACCACCCGCCGGGTGACGCTCACCGAGGCGGGCCGGGCGCTGCTCGGTGAGGCGGAGCGCATCCTCGCACAGGTGCGGTCGGCGCACGAGGCGGTGGCCGCGGTGCAGGGCGTGCTGCGCGGAACGCTGGCGCTGGGCACCGAGCAGTGCATCGCCGGGGTGCATGTCGCGGGGCTGCTCGCCGCCTTCCGGCGCCGGCACCCGGACGTGGAGATCCGGCTGCGGCAGGCCGGATCGGGCGCGCTCGCCGAGGAGGTGGCGGCGGGCCGGCTGGACCTGGCCTTCGCCTACCGCACCCAGGACGACACCGACCAGCTGCGCTCGGTGGCCCTGACCGGCGAGCCGATGACCGTGCTGTGCCATCCCAGCCACCGGCTGGCCACGGCCGGCGCGGCGGTGGTCCCGGCGGACCTCGACGGGGAGGTGTTCGTGGACTTCCATCCGGACTGGGGCCCGCGCCGTACGACCGACTCGGCCTTCGCCGCGGCGGGCGTACGGCGCACGGTCGCGCTGGAGGTCAACGACGTGCACAGCCTCCTCGACCTGGTCGACGAGAACCTCGGCATCGCCGTCGTACCCCGGCACTTCCGGCACAAGCGGCCCTCGCTCACCGCGCTCGCGCTCAAGGACACGGACGAGGCCGCCTACGAGACCGTCGCCCTGCTGCCGCCCGAGACGGCCACCAGCCCGGCGGCCCGGGCGCTGATCACCCTCCTCGAAACAGGGGGCCTGACAACACCCCTGGAGGGGGTCCACCCCTCCTGACCTCGGCCTCCCGTCGGCGCAGACTCATGAGCGTCCACAACGACGACGGGGAGCAGGGGGACATGGCGGAACACACACGGCGTACGGTGCTGCGCGGCGCGGCGGGTCTCGCGGCGGCCACCGCGCTGGCCGGCCCGACCGGGACCGCGACGGCGGCGGCACGCCCAGCGACGGGATCGACGGGATCGACGGATCATCAGTACCCGTTCCTCCAGGGCGCGTTCGCCCCGGTCACCGAGGAACTCACGGCCTTCGACCTGCCGGTCACCGGCCGCATCCCGCGCGAGCTCAACGGCCGCTTTCTGCGCAACGGCCCGAACGTCCTCGGCCTGGAGGACCCGCGCGCCCATCACTGGATGCTCGGCGACGGCATGGTGCACGGCGTACGGCTGCGCGACGGACGCGCCGAGTGGTACCGCAACCGCTGGGTGCGGTCCTCCCAGGTCGCCGCGGAACTCGGGGAGTCCTACCCCGGCCCGGTCCCGCCGGACGACTTCGCCTGCAACACGCATGTGATCCCCTACCGGGGACGGATCCTCGCACTCCAGGAGAGCGGCCCACTGCCGTACGAGCTGGACGGCGAGCTCAACACGGTGGGTGCCTTCGACTTCCGGGGCACGCTGGAGGGCGCGTTCACCGCGCACACCAAGTACGACCCGGTCGCGGGCGAGTTGCACGCGGTCACCTACTACCCGACCTGGGACCACGTCCGGCATCTGGTCGTGGACCCCACCGGCCGCGTCGCGCGCACCACCCGGATCCCGGTGCGGGACGCGCCGATGATGCACGACTTCGCGCTCACCGAGAAGCATGTGGTCGTCTTCGACATCCCGGTCACCTTCGACCCGGCGGCCGCCGAGGCCGGCGCCCTGGTGCCGTACGACTGGAACCGGGAACACCCGGCCCGGGTGGGGGTGATGCCCCGGTCCGGCGGTGCGGTCCGCTGGTTCGGCGTCGACCCGGTGTTCTACTCGCACACCCTCAACGCGTACGACGAGGGCGAGTCCGTGGTGATCGACCTGACGACGTATCCGGCGCCGTTCGACGTGGCCGGCAAGTTCACGGACGGACCGCACGCGGTGGGCACCGCGAAGCTCGAACGCTGGACGGTCGATCTGCGCCACGGCCGGGTCCGCAGGCGGACCCTGGACGACCGGCCGCAGGAGTTCCCGCGCGTCAACGAGGAGCTGGTCTCCCGCCGGCATCGCTACGGCTACTCGGCGGCGGCCGCCGAGATGTCACTGGCGTATCTGGCCGGGGACGGCAACCCGCCCGACCACGCCTTCTCCAACGCCCTCCTCAAGCACGACCTCGCGCGGGGCACGGCCCAGGTGCACCGGCTGCCGAGGGGCGCGGCGGCGGGCGAGGCGGTGTTCGTGCCGGGCGAACACGCGGCCCAGGAGGACGACGGTTTCACCCTCGCCTACGTCCACAACCCCGACCGCGGCGCCGCCGACCTGCTGATCCTCGCCGCGCAGGACTTCACCGGCGAGCCGCTGGCCCGGGTCCACCTGCCGGGCCGGGTGCCGCTGGGGTTCCACGGAAGCTGGATTCCGGACGCATGACGAGCCGCGATGCGCGATCGTGGTCGCATGCATGCAAGGGACATCCTCATCGACGGCTTCGGCCGCATCCAGGAAGAAGTCCACGCCGCCCTCGACGGCCTCGACCCCGACCTGCTCAACAGGCCTCCGGCCCCCGGCGCCAACTCCATCACCTGGCTGGTCTGGCACCTCACCCGGATCCAGGACGACCATGTCGCCGACGCCTTCGACCTCGACCAGGTGTGGCTGGCCCAGGGCTGGGAGAAGCGTTTCGGCCTCGACCTGCCGCCCCGTGACCACGGGTACGGCCACACCCCCGCCAAGGTCGCGAAGGTCACGGTGGACTCCGGCGACCTGCTGGCCGGCTACTACGACGCGGTGCACGAGCAGACCCTGGGGGTGCTGCGCGAGCTCCCCGCCAAGGATCTCGAACGGATCGTGGACACCCGCTTCGACCCACCGGTCACGTTGGGCGTCCGGCTGGTGAGCGTCCTGTCCGACGATCTCCAGCACGTCGGACAGGCCGCCTACCTGCGGGGGCTGCTTCAGAGCACGGACGCGTAACCCGGCAGGACGACGTCCTCGATGAGGGCCGTGCGCTCGTCGAACGGGATGAACGCGCTCTTCAGGGCGTTCACCGTGACCGTGCGCAGGTCCTCGGCCGTCCAGCCGGCCTCCTCGACCAGCAGGGACATCTCCCGGGTCATCGTCGTACCGGACACCAGACGGTTGTCGGTGTTGAGGGTGACCCGGAAGCCCAGCTCCTTCAGCGCGGTGATCGGATGTTCGGCGATGGAGGTGGCACAGCCGGTCTGGAGGTTGGAGGTGGGGCACATCTCCAGGGCGATCCGGCGGTCGCGCACCCAGCTCGCGAGCCGGCCGAGCTTGTCGCCGGCGATGTCCTCGGTGATCCGCACACCGTGCCCGATGCGCTGGGCGCCGCACACCTGGATCGCCTGGTGGATGCTGGGCAGGCCGTGCGCCTCACCGGCGTGGATGGTGAAGGGCACGTTCTCGCGGCGCAGGTGCTCGAAGGCGGCGAGGTGGTCGGCGGGCGGGAAGCCGTCCTCGGCGCCGGCGATGTCGAAGCCGACGACGCCCGCGTCCCGGTAGGCGACGGCCAGTTCGGCGGCCTCGCCGACCCGGTCGAACATCCGCATCCCGCACAGCAGGGTGCCGACCCGGAGCGGCGTGCCGGCGGCAGCGGCCTTCGCCATACCGGCGGCGAGCCCCTCCTGCACGCTCTCCACGACCTCGCCCAGCGTGAGCCCGCCCTTGACGTTCAGCTCCGGGGCGTAGCGCACCTCGCCGTACACCACCCCATCGGCGGCGAGGTCGAGAACGTACTCCTCGGCGACGCGCCGCAGCCCCTCCTTGGTCTGCAGGACGGCGAGGGTGTGCTCGAAGGTGGCTATGTACCGCACCAGGTCACCGGAGTTGGCGGCCTCGACGTACCAGGCGGCCAGCTCGTCCGGGTCGGTGGTGGGCAGGGTGTGACCGACCTCGGCCGCGAGCTCGACGAGGGTGGCGGGGCGCAGGCCGCCGTCGAGGTGGTCGTGCAGGACGGCCTTGGGGAGGCGGCGGATCACATCGGCATCTACGCGCGTAGCAGTCATGGCGGGGTTTTCCTCGGCGGGTGATTCGGGGCGGTGGGTCTGGGTCAGTCGGTGGGCTGGAGCAGGTCCCAGCGGTTGCCGTAGAGGTCCTGGAAGACGGCGACACTGCCGTACGGCTCGTGCCGCGGCTCCTCCAGGAAGGTCACGCCGGCGGCGGTCATCCGGGCGTGGTCGCGGGCGAAGTCGTCGGTGTGCAGGAAGAACCCGACGCGCCCGCCGGTCTGGTCGCCGACCCGGGCGCGCTGCCGGTCGTCCTTGGCGCGGGCGAGCACCAGGCCGGTGCCGTGCCCCTCGGTCCCGGGCTCCACGACGACCCAGCGGGAGCCGTCCGGTCGCGGCGCGTCCTCGACCAGCCGGAACCCGAGAGCCTCGGTGTAGAAGCGGATCGCCTCGTCGTAGTCGCCGACGACAAGGGTGACCAGGGCGACGCGTCGCATGGGGGCCTTTCGGTGGTGCGGTTAGCGGGAGAGGTTATACGTAAAACCTGGCGAACGCCAGTCGCACTCAGCCATGGGTCGCATTTTCGGGAGGCGTCGGCTGAAGCGCGCCGACAGGGGTGCGGGGCCGTGTCGATTTGCGGCTACCGCGCACGGCTACCGCCGCGTGGAAGCGGCCAGCCCCTACGGACCCGCACCCTTCACGCGGCGCCCTCCTACCGCTCCGCACCCTTCACGCGGCGCCGCCCTACGGACCCGCACCCTTCACGCAGCGCCCGCCCTACCGCTCCGCCTCCCCCTGCGCGACCTCCACCCGATGATGAAAGTCGATCACCCCGGTCGTGGACGCGGCGCACGACAGCGCGGCACAGGCCGCGAGCAGCACCGCGACCCCGGAACCGGCCCGGCGCCGCCCCCGCGGCGCGGCCAGCAGCGCCGCGACCCGCCGCGGCACCGGCCCCGATGCCGCCCCCGACACGAACGCCGGCCGCTCGATGGCCCCGCCCTGTCCCGCCAGCGCGGCCCGGGCGATCGCACGGGCCGTCAGCCGCCGGTCCCCCACCGCGCGCGCCGCGGCCTCGTCGGCGACCCGCTCCACGGCCAGCCGTACCACGTCCCGGACCCGCCGCAGCGCCGGATGGCAGTGCGCCGCGAGCTCCGCCGCGGCCAGGAAGAAGTGGTGGCCGCCGGCGTTGTGCGCCCGTTCGTGGGCGAACAGCGCCTCCCGTTCGGCCCCGTCGAGGCTGCGCAGCATCCCCGTGGTGACGACGATCCGATGCGGCCGGCCGGGCAGCGCGTACGCGTCCGGACTCAGCGAGTCGACCACGCACAGGTCGCCCGCGACGGGCCCCCGCCCGGCCTCCGCACGGGCCGCGCGGAAGGCGCGTGCCTGCCGGAGCACCGACCGGGTGCCGGTCCAGGCGCAGCCGACGAGAGCGCCGACCGAGAGGGCCGCGAGTGGCAGGACGTAGCGGTCGGAGACCGTGTGCAGCGGCCGGACCAGCTCGCCGAGCGCCGCGAAGAACGGCAGCTTGAGCAGTCCGGTGAGAACGAACGCGCCGAGTGCGGCCAGGGAGCAGCCCGCGAGGGCGACGGCCGAGGCGGTGATCACCCAGAGCGCGGCGGCGGGCGCCAGCCGGTCGAGGGCCCGCCGGGAGAGCGCCGGCAGCGCGAACGGCACCAGCAGCGGCAGGATCAGCAGCGCGGTCATGACACCCCGGGCTGTTCGCCGGCGTCGAGCAGACTCCGCAGGACACGTTCGTCGTCGGGGCTGAGCTGGGCGACGAAGCGGGCGAGCACGGTCTCCCGGTCGGTGTCGCGGTCGAGTTCGCTGTGCATCCGCTTCGCGGTCAGGCCCTGCGCGTCCTGGACGGGGAAGTAGGCGAAGCCGCGGCCCTGACGGTGCCGGTCGACCACACCCTTGTCGTGCAGCCGGGTCAGGATCGTCGTCACGGTGGTGCGGGCCAGGTCCGCACCGAGGCTGCGCTGCACCTGTCCGGGGGTCTGGGGCGCACCGGCGGCCCAGAGGGCGGCCATGACGCTCGCCTCCAGCTCACCGGCGGGCCGGCGTTCGTCCTTCGCGTCGGCCATGGAAGGTTCCTCACCCCTACTTCGTCGGCAGCCCCAGGGACCGTCTACGGCACTGTAGTCAGACGGGCGGCGGCCACCGCCCGCGCACCCATTATGAAGAGGAGCCCCCACCGGGGGCGGGGGGAACCTCCGGCGGTGAGCGGTACCGGAGACCCAGGGGTCGTCTGCTGAGGGTCGGATCCGGAGCAGGACGGCGGCGACGGCGGCGGTGGCCTGGTAGGACTCGCGGGTCCTGTCGTAACGGGTGGCCGGGCCGCGCCATGGCTTGAGGCGGCTGAAGCAGCGTTCGACGACGTCGCGGTGGCGGTGGGCGGACCGGTCGGAGCCGGGCGGTCCGCCACCTCGCGATCCACGGCGTCGGCGTCCGGCTGCTTGGTCCGTGTGCTGGGGGACGGTATGCGCAATGCCTCCGGGTGGAGCGCTCCCGCGTCTCCGGCTCCAGGAACGCGGCCAGAATGCCGTTGTGTCCCGCTGCGTCGAACGGTGAGAGCGCGATGGCGAGGCTGTTGGCGGCCGGGACGTCCATGTACGGGCGTAAGGCATGCGGCTCGCGCGCGGCAAGACGACGGAGGTCCGGCCATGGAGGCGTAGGGGGCTTCAGCGACGGCGCAGGCGTTTGTCGGTGATCGGCGGGGTGGGGTCGATGTAGAAGTCGCCGGGATTCACGTCCACGCCGGGCGGGACGATCTCGTCGACGCGGTCGAGGATGTCGTCGCCGAGTTCCACGTCGGCCGCGGCAAGGAGGTCGGTCAGCTGTTCGGGGCGACGCGGGCCGATGAGTACCGCGGTGACCGCCGGATGGGCACGGACGAAAGCGGTGGCCAGATGAGGCAGCGGCAGGCCGGCCTCAGCGGCCAGGGCGGTCAGTTCGCGCACGGCGTCGGCCTTCGCCCGGACGCCCGGCCGGGTGAGATCGAACATCCTCGCCCCCGCGCCGGCGCTGCGGTGCCCGGCGGTGGGATCCGCGCGGCCCGAGAGCCAGCCGGAGTTGAGCGGGCCGAAGGTCAGCACGCCCATGCCGTAGCGCTGGGCGGTGGGCAGCACCCGGCTCTCCACACCGCGGGTGAGGATCGAGTACGGCGGCTGCTCGGTGCGCAGACGGTGATGGCCACGGCGCTCGGCCGTCCACTGGGCCTGCACGATCTCCTCCGGGGAGAAGAACGAGCCGCCCACAGCACGGACCTTCCCGGCCCGGACCAGGTCCGACAGGACGCCGAGGGTCTCGTCGATGTCGGTGTGCGGGTCCGGGCGGTGCATCTGGTACAGATCGACGTGGTCGGTGTCCAGGCGGCGCAGGCTGTCCTCCACCGCGCGGCGGATCCAGCGGGCCGAGCCGCCGCGCCGGTTGGGGTCCTCGCCCGTCGCCAGCCCGAACTTGGTGGCCAGGACGACGTCGTCGCGGCGGCCCTTCAGCGCCTTGCCCACGATCACCTCCGACTCGCCGCCGGAGTACACGTCGGCGGTGTCGACCAGGTTGATCCCGGCGTCCAGTGCCGTGCGGATCATGCGGACCGACTCGTCGTGGTCGGTGTTGCCCATCGCCCCGAACATCATCGTGCCCAGTGCGTATTCGCTCACCGACATGCCGGTGCCGCCGAGAATCCTGCGCTTCATGAGGGGTTCCTCCGGGTGCGTGCTTGCTTTCGCCACCAGACGAGCACCGCTCGCGGCCGGGGTGGGAGACCCGCCCTGACCGGGGGTCCGACAGACCCCCTCTGGCGCGGCTACCGCCCAGGTCACCCGGTCTACGGTGGTGGCATGGCCCAGGAACCCAACAGCGAGCTGCGGGACTTTCTCCGCTCGCGTCGCGCGAAGATCACCCCCGAGGAGGCGGGCCTGGCACCCCTGCCCGGCACCCGCCGCGTTCCGGGCCTACGGCGCGAGGAGGTCGCCCAGCTCGCCGGGGTCAGCGTCGACTACTACGTCCGCCTGGAGCGCGGACGCCACCTCAACGTCTCCGCGTCCGTCCTGGACGCGATCGCCCGCGCCCTGCGCCTGACCGATCTGGAGCGCGCCCACCTGTTCCGGGTCGCCAGACCGGCGCGCACCCGTCCTCGCCCGCTCCCCCCGCAGCGCGTCCGCCCCGGTCTGCGCCTGCTGCTCGACAGCCTCACCGACGTCCCCGCCCTCGTCTACGGCCGCCGCATGGACGTCCTGGCCGCCAACGACCTCGCCCGCGCCCTGTACACGGACTTCGAGGCCCTGCCCGCCCGCTGCCGCAACATGGCCCGCCTGGTCTTCCTCGACGACCACTTCCGAACCCTGTACGCCGACTGGGAAGACGCCGCCCGCTCCATCGTCGCCTCACTCCGCCTGTACGCGGGACGCCACCCGCACGACCCTGCCCTGGCCGAGCTGATCGGCGAACTCTCCGTCCAGGACGCGGACTTCCGCCACTGGTGGGCGGACCACGACGTGTTCCAGCGCACCCACGGCACCAAGCGCTTCCACCATCCCGTCGTCGGCGACCTGGTCCTGGGCTACGAGGCCTTCGTCCCCGCCGACGACCCCGAACAGACCCTGGGCGTCTCCACCGCCGAACCAGGGTCTCCCTCCGCGGAACGCCTCAAGCTGCTGGCCAGCTGGTCCCGGCCCCCGCAGCACCAGGCGTCAGCCGCACGACCGGACGCCCCACGGCCCTGAAACCGTTCGCCGCGTACCGGGCCCAGGACCGCACCGAGCCGGGCCCGGACGCCGAGGCGCTGCGGGCGAGGACGGGCTGGGACCCGCGCGGGGACAGCCCGTCGTGCGCCTGGTTCCGGATCCGGCCCCTCGCGGTCGAGGCCCGGCACGAGGAGCACGAGCCGCGCGGCCGGCGACTGATGCGGGACGGGGTGTGGGCGGTCTGAGCCAGACTGTCAACCGGCCCTGGTGTGCAGGGCGTTCAGCTCGGTCAGCTCCTCCTCGGTGAACCGGATGGCGCCCGCCGCCACGTTCTCGGCCAGGTGGTCCGGGTTTCCGGTGCCGGGGATGGCGAGGACGTGCGAACCCTGGTGCAGGGTCCAGGCGAGGCGGACCTGGGCGGGACTGGCGTCATGGGCGCGGGCGACCGCGAGGACGGCGGCGTCGTCGTTCTCGGTGGCGCCGCCCGCCCCGGCCTCGCCGGCGACGGCGAAGAACGGTACGAAGGCGATGCCGCGTTCGCCGCAGAGGCGGACCAGTTCGTCGGTGGCCGCGTCTCGCAGGTCGAGTCCCCAGCGGTTCTGCACGCACACCACGGGGGCGATGGCCAGTGCCTCGTCGAGATGGCGCGGTGTGACGTCGGAGACGCCGAGGTGCTGGACCAGTCCCGCCTCGCGGAGTTCGGCGAGGGCGCCGAAGTGCTCGGCGATCGAGTCCTGGCCCATCCGGCGGAGATTGACGACGTCGAGGTGGTCACGGCCGAGCTGGCGCAGGTTCTCCTCGACCTGCCCGCGCAGCTGGTCGGGGCGGGCGGAGGTGGCCCACTCGCCGGAGTAGTCGCGGAAGGGGCCGACCTTGGTGACGATGACCAGGTCGTCGGGGTAGGGGGCGAGCGCGGTGTTGATGAGTTCGTTGGCGGAGCGCAGTGCGGAGAAGTAGAAGGCAGCCGTGTCGATGTGGTTCACACCGAGTTCCACGGCCTTGCGCAGTACGGCGACCGAGCGGGTGCGGTCGCTCGGTGTGCCGCGGTGGAAGGCGACGTTGCCCGTCAACCGCATCGCACCGAAGCCGAGACGGTGGACGGGCAGATCGCCGAGGCTCCAGGTGCCGGAGGTGTCCGCGGTGATCGTTTCGGAGGTCATCGACGGAGTCTGGCACACGATGCCTGCGGCACCGGTCAGCAGTAGAGGTTGTTGCCCGCCGCGACACCGAGAATCTGCGTGAACTTCTGGTAGGCACTGACCCGGCTCTGCACCTGCGCGGGGTTCTTGCCGTCGCACTCCAGGGAGCCGTTGATGGAGCGGATGGTCTGGCCGAAGCCGGCGCCGTTGACCATGGCGTTGTGGCCGGTCATGGTGCCGGGGCCGGTCTGGGTGTTCCAGTACCACAGGCCCGTCTTCCAGGCGACGGAGGAGTTGTTCTCGACCTGCCAGGGGTTGTCGAGGAGGTCGATGCCGAGCGCGTCGCCGGCCGCCTTGTAGTTGAAGTTCCAGCTGAGCTGGATGGGGCCGCGTCCGTAGTAGGCGGCCTGTCCGGCCGGGCAGCCGTAGGACTGGCTCCAGTCGCAGTACGTCGGGTAGTTGGCGGTGTTCTGCTCGACGACGTACACCAGCCCGCCGGTCTCGTGGCTGACGTTGGCGAGGAAGGCGGCGGCCTCCTGCTTCTTGACGGTGTCACTGCCGGTGTTGGCGAAGCCGGGGTAGGCGCTGAGAGCGGCGGTGAGGCCGCTGTAGCTGTAGAAGGAATTCCGGTTCGGGAACATCTGGTTGAACTGTGCTTCGCTGACGACGAAGCCGGCGGCGGAGGCTGTGGGGGCCGCCTGGAGCACCAGGGCGGAGCCGCCTATGGCGAGTGAGGTGAGGAGTGCGGCGATACGGCGCCTCGACACGGATCAACTCCTTTGCGGAGCACGGCCGCGCCCCACGGAGGGGGAGCGGCCGCGGTGGGGGGTGTGAGGCACACTCAACTGCTTTGGTCTGTACCAGTCAAGGGTGTAGACCAGTCATTCGGGAGTGGATCCTCGGTCCGCGGTTTCCCCAATTGCGCCCGGAAACAGGCAAGCCGGGCCCTCGCCGACGCCCGGCACGGCAGCGGTGGGGCCCGGCTGCGTCAACACGCCGCCGGGCCCGGAAAGTCGGTGGATCAGCTCAGCGGCTTGGCGAGGACCGCCTTGCGGTGGCTGAACGTCTCGATGGAGTAGCGGCCGTGGTAGCTCCCCATACCGCTCTCCCCCACCCCGCCGAACGGCAGGTCGGAGACGGTGAGATGGGCGACCGGGAGGCCGAGGCCGAGCCCGCCGGAGGAGGTCTCGGCGGCGATCCGGTCCCGGGTGTCGCCGGACTCGCTGAAGACGTAGAGCGCGAGGGGCTTGTCGCGGTCGTTGATGAAGCCGATCGCGCCGTCCAGGTCCGGGACGGTGACGATGGGCAGGATCGGGCCGAAGATCTCCTCCCGCATCACCGGGGACTCGGGGTCGACGTCGGCGAGCACGGTGGGCGCGATGTACTTGGCGACGCGGTCGGTGTCGCCGCCCAGGGCCACCCGGCCCGAGCCGAGCAGTCCGCTGAGCCGGTCGAAGTGGCGCTCGTTGACGATCCGGCCGTACTCGCCGGACTCCTTGGGCTCCGTGCCGTACAACGCCCGCACGGCCTTGGCCAGTTCGGGTTCCAGGGCGGCGGCCGTCTCGGGATCGGTCAGGACGTAGTCGGGGGCGACACAGGTCTGCCCCGCGTTGAGGAACTTGCCGCGCGCCAGGCGGTCCGCGACCACCGCGAGGTCGACGTCCCGGTCGACGAACGCCGGGGACTTGCCGCCGAGTTCGAGGGCGACCGGGGTGAGGTGCTCGGCGGCGGCGCGCATGACGATCCGGCCCACCGTACCGTTGCCGGTGTAGAAGATGTGGTCGAAGCGCTCGGCGAGCAGGGCCGTGGTCTCCGGGACACCGCCCTCGACGACGGCGACGGCCTCGGCGTCGAGATAGGCCGGCAGCAGCCGGGCCAGGACGGCCGAGGTCGCGGGGGCCAGTTCGCTGGGCTTGGCGACGACCGCGTTGCCCGCGGCGAGGGCGCCGGCCAGCGGGGCGAGCAGCAGCTGGGCGGGGTAGTTCCACGGGGCGATGACGAGGACGACGCCGAGCGGGTCGTACTGCGTCCAGGCGCTCGCGTCGCCGCCCAGGTGCGCCGGGACGGGGGCGGACTCGGGGCGCAGCCACTCGGCCAGGTGGTCGAGGCTGTGGTCGATCTCCCGGACGGTGAAGTCGATCTCCGTGCGGTAGGCCTCGACGGCGCTCTTGCCCAGGTCGGCGTGGAGGGCGGCGGCCAGCTCGTCGCCACGCTCCGTGAGCATGGCACGCAGCCGGCGCAGCTGATCGGTGCGCCACTCGACGGGCTTGGTGCGGCCGGTGCGGAAGGTGGCACGCAGCCGGGCGACGACGTCGGCGGGCTGCTCGGGGGTGGACTGGTTCACGGATGCCTCGCTGGTGGTGCGTACGGGCCTGACGGCCCGGCTGGGTGTCGAACACTCGGATGCATAATGCAACCTTTCAGGGGCCGAAGTAAATTCCGCCACCACGGAACCCCTTGCCGCCCTGCCCGGCCCACCCTGCCGTGGCCACGCTCCTCAGGCCGCGAGCTCGGCCCGTCGCCGCCGAAGGTACGCCTGTTCGGGCAGTCCGTCGGCGAGCTCGATGGCGGTGTCGTACTCCCGTACCGCCTCGTCGTCACGGCCGAGGCGGCGCAGCAGGTCGGCCCGGACGGCGTGCAGGACGTGATAGCGGCCGAGGTCGAGCGCGTCGACCAGGGCGAGGGCCTGGTCAGGACCCTCGACCTCGGCCACCGCGACCGCCCGGTTCAGCGCCACCACCGGAGAGCGGTCGAGGGCCATGAGCTGGTCGTACAGCCGCAGGATCTGGCCCCAGTCGGTGGCCTCGGCGGTCCGCGCGTCGCTGTGCACGGCGTTGATCGCGGCCTGGATCTGGTACGGCCCCGGCCGGTCGCGGCGCAGACACCGCCGTACGAGTTCCTGCCCCTCCCCGATCAGCTCCCGGTCCCACCGGCCGCGGTCCTGGTCGGGCAGCGCCACCAGCTCGCCGCCCGCCGGGCGCCGGGCGGCCCGCCGGGCCTCGACCAGCAGCATCAGCGCGAGCAGCCCGGCGGCCTCGGGCTCGTCCGGCATCAGCCCGTACAGCAGCCGCCCCAGGCGTACGGCCTCCGTGCACAGCGCGGGATCACCGCCGTACCCCTCGTTGAAGATCAGGTAGACGACGGCCAGCACACCGCTGAGCCGGTCGGGCAGGTCGGCGTCCTTCGGCACCCGGTAGGGGATGCCCGCGTCGCGGATCTTGGCCTTGGCGCGCACCAGGCGCTGGGCGAGGGTGGGCTCGGGCACCAGGAAGGCGCGGGCGATCTGGGCGGTGCTGAGCCCGCCGAGCAGGCGCAGCGTGAGCGCGACCCTGGCCTGCGGGGCGAGCGCGGGGTGACAGCAGGTGAAGATCAGCCGGAGCCGTTCGTCGCGCACAGGGCCCTCCTCGGCCGGTGGGTCGGACGCGTACAGCCGGGCGGCCTCGGCGTGCCGGGCGTCCCGGGAGGACTCGCGGCGCAGCCGGTCGAGCGCCCGGTTGCGGGCGGTGGTGATGATCCACCCGGCCGGGCTCGGCGGTACCCCGCTCTCCGGCCATCGGTCCAGCGCCGTGGCGAAGGCGTCCTGGACCGCTTCCTCGGCGAGGTCGATGTCGCCGAGGAAGCGGACGAGAACCGAGACCGCGCGCCCGTACTCGGCAC
Organism: Streptomyces sp. NPDC007157; assembly: GCF_040634235.1. Classification (NCBI taxonomy): domain Bacteria; kingdom Bacillati; phylum Actinomycetota; class Actinomycetes; order Kitasatosporales; family Streptomycetaceae; genus Streptomyces; species Streptomyces sp. NPDC007157. The sequence goes on along the minus strand of NZ_JBEYFE010000011.1, from coordinate 197,698 downwards.
GGAAGGCGGCCTCGACGTCGGCGGCATCCGCCATCAGAACTGGTCCATGAAGGGCCGCACCTCGATCGGCAGCCGGGTGGCCAGGGCGGCCTTGCGTCCCCACTCCAGGGCGGCGTCCAGGTCCGCCGCCCGGATCAGGCTGATCCCGCCGAGGTACTCCTTGCCCTCGGCGTAGGGCCCGTCGGTGACCAGCACGTCGCCGTCCTTCGGGCGCAGCATCGTGGCCGTCTCCGGGCCGTGCAGTCCGCCGGAGAAGACCCAGGCACCGGCCGCGCGCAGCTCGTCGTTGAACACCTCGACATCGCGCATGATCGTGGCCATCTCGTCGGGCGGCGGCGGGGTGCCGTCGGCCGGCTGGACCACGCTGAGCAGGTAGTGCTTCATGACGTTCTCCTCGGTCATCGTGGGGGTTGCTCGCCTTCTACACGAACGGCGGGCCCCCGGATCGACACCCCGCCCCGGACAGCCGAAAGAATCTTTTCCATGACCATCTCCGCACATCCGCTCGTCGTCCGCGCCCGGGAACTCGCCGACGGCGTCCTCTCCCCCGCCGCGGAGCGCGTCGACCAGGAGGGGGTGCCGGTGAGCCACATCGAGGCGATCAGACGCTCGGGACTGCTCGGCCTGAACGCACCGGTGGCGTACGGCGGCTCGGCGGCGCCCGCGGCCGTCGTGCGCGAGACGGCGGAGATCCTGGCCGGGGCGTGCTGCTCGACGTGGTTCGTGCAGACCCAGCACCATACGCCGGTACTGACCCTGACCAAGGCCGAACTGCCGGTACGGGAGCGCCTGTTGGGCCCGCTGGCGCGAGGTGAGCTGCTGTCCGGGGTGGCGTACGCGCATCTGCGGTCGTATCCGCGTGTCCCGGTGCGGGTCCGGCGGGAGGGAGACGGCTGGCGCTTCCACGGCACCGTCCCCTGGTACACCGGCTGGGGCCTGAACGACGTGCTGCTGCTCGCCGGGGTGACCGAGGACGACGAGGCCCTGTTCGCCTTCGTCGAGGCACGGGAGCAACCGGGGCTGCGCCCGTCGGAGCCGATGCGGCTGGCCGCGCTCACCGCGTCCCGGACGGTGTCCCTGGACCTGGACGGCCTGCGGGTGGCGGAGGACGCGGTCGCGCTCCGGACGCCGTACGAGGAGTGGGCGGCGACGGACCGCCCGAAGTCCCGCAACGCCAATCCGGCCGTCTTCGGGATCACGGCGGCGGCCCTGGCCCTGGTGGACGAGGAGTACGCGGCTCCGCTGCGGGCCCGTACCGACGACCTGCGCCGCCGGGCCTATGCGCTCGCGGACCATCCGGTGCCGCGGGAGCACGCGCAGGAGCGGCTGGCGCTGCGGGCCGAGGCGTTCACACTCATGCGTACGGCTACCACGGCGGCCGTGGTGACGGGCGGCGGCCGGGCGATGTCCGTCACCGCCCGCGCCCAGCGCCTGGCCCGGGAGGCCCTGTTCCTCCTGGTCCAGGGCCAGACCGCCGCATCACGCACGGCCCATCTGGAGCAGCTCGCGGAGCGAGCCCGCTGAGCCGGCCGCCGGGCCGTTCAGGCGTACTCCACGGCCGCGTCCAGCAGCCAGTCCACCAGGTAGCCGGCGAAGGAGGAGCGCACCAGCACCCAGAACCCGGCCCGGCTCTCCTCGCGGGCGACCAGCACGACCTGGGTGCGGGCCAGCGTGGTCTGGGCGCAGCGGCCGGGGCCGAAGGCGCGCGGGTGCAGGTCCAGCGCGCAGCCGTGGGACAGCAGATCTCGGGCGCGGGGGCCGCCGACCAGCAGGGTGGTGCGCTGGGCGGAGACATCGGTGACGGCGACCGGTTCGGCCCCGGCCGCCGAGCGGATCCGGCCCTCCAGCTCCCGCTCGGTGCCGGGCCGGCCCACCACCAGCCATTCGTCCGGCCCGAGCCACACCGCGGTCGCCTCCCCCGTGCGTACCACGGTGTCGGGTTCCAGCGGCAGTGCGAGTCCCAGGGCCAGGCCGACGGCGTCCGCCGCCGGGCCCTTGGCGTCCAGGCGGACGTTCACCTGGGCCAGGAAGGGGAGTTCGGCCAGCCGGACGGCGCCCCGGGAGGAGCGCGTCACGGCGGCCAGCCGGTGCGCGGCGTCGGCCAGGGGGCTGCGCTGCGCTGTGGTCGGGGCGGTGTCAGCCATCGCGGCGGGCTCCCTCGGGGTCGTAGAGGACGGGACCGGCGACGGTCACCGGCAGCAGCCGGGCGCCGACGGGTGCGTAGAGGCGCTCGCCGATGCGGTCCCGGCCGCCCTTGACCAGGGCCAGCGCGAAGGTCCGGCCGAGCGCCGCGCTGCGGTAGCTGGAGGTGACATGGCCCAGGGTGGGGACGGGCGGGGCGGGCAGCTCGCTCCCGGCGACCAGGTGGGTGCCTTCCGGGAGGAGGGCGCCGGGGTCGTCCGTGACCAGCGCGACCAGGTGTTTGCGGTCGGGGCGGACGGTGTCGGGGCGGGCGAAGGAGCGCTTGCCGATGAAGTCGGGCTTCTTCTTCGACACCGCCCAGCCCATGCCTAGGTCCTGCGGGGTGACCGTGCCGTCGGTGTCCTGGCCGACGATCGGGTAGCCCTTCTCGGCGCGCAGCACATGCATGGCCTCGGTGCCGTAGGGAGTGATGCCGTACGGCTCGCCCGCCGCGTACAGCGCCTCCCAGAGCGCGCGGGCCCGCCACGGTGACACGTTGATCTCGTAGGCGAGTTCGCCGGAGAAGCTGATCCGGCACACCCGGGCGTCGAGGCCGGCGACGGTGGTCTCCCGCCACGCCATGAAGGGGAAGTCGTCGTTGGACACGGCCAGTCGGGGCGCGACCGAGCCGAGGACCGCGCGCGACCTCGGGCCGACCAGCGCAACGGTGGCCCAGTGTTCGGTGACCGAGGTGCAGTGCACCCGCAGGTCGGGCCACTCGGTCTGCAGCCACTCCTCCATCCAGTCCAGGACGGCCGCCGCGTTGCCGGTCGTGGTGGTGACCAGGAACCGGTCCGGGGCCAGCCGCATGACCGTGCCGTCGTCGAAGACCATTCCGTCCAGGCGGCACATCACGCCGTAGCGGATCATGCCGACCTTCAGGGTGCTGATCATGTTCGTGTAGAGCCGGTCCAGGAAGAGTGCGGCGTCCGGGCCCTGCACATCGATCTTGCCGAGCGTGGAGGCGTCCATGAAGGCCACCCCCGCGCGGGCGGCACGGCACTCGCGCAGTACGGCCGTCTCCCGGTCCTCGCCGTCCCGCGGGTAGTACCAGGGCCGCTTCCACTGACCGACGTTCTCGAACAGCGCGCCGTGCTCGACGTGCCAGCCGTGCAGGGCGGTCGTGCGGACGGGGTCGTGCAGCGCGCCCCGGTCGCGGCCGGCGAGGGCGGCGAAGGAGACGGGGGTGTACGGCGGCCGGAAGGTGGGCAGCCCGAGCGCCGAGACGTCCACGCCGAGGAGTTCGGCGACGACCCCGCTCGCCAGCACCCCGCCGGTCTTGCCCTGGTCGTTGGCGGTACCGGCCGTGGTGTAGCGCTTGGTGTGCTCCACCGAGCGCAGGCCCGCGCCGGTCGCCCGGGTCAGATCGGCCACGGTGACGTCGCGTTGGAGGTCGACGAAGCGGGGGGCGCCGGAGGCGGTGGGGATCGTGAAGACCTGCATCGGCGGGGTGTACGGCTGGGAGGCGACAGCGGGGAGGGCGGGGGGCTCTGCGGTACAGCCCTCGGCCTCGACCGCCCGGGCGCCGGCCGCCGCGCCCTGGGTGAGGGCCGTGGCGAGGTCGAACGCCCCGTTCGCGGCGCCCGCGACGGTCACCGCCTGACGGCAGCCGTCGGGGACGAACGTGCCGAGCGTCTCGTCGTGGCGGAGCGTGCCGCCCGCCTGGCTGAACAGGTGCGCGACGGGGTTCCAGCCGCCGGAGACGAGCAGCAGGTCGGCGGCGAACTCCCGTTGTGTGCCGGCGTCTTGGTGCGGAGCGACGGTCACGCCTTCGTGCGGGGGTGGGGTCACGCCTTCGTGCGGAGGTGCGGTCACACCTTCGTGTGCGGCAACGGTCACGCCTTCGTACGGGGCGACGGTCACGGCGGTGAGCCGGGCGCCGCCCGCCGTACCGGTGACCGCGTGTCCGGCCAGTACCTCGATACCGGCGGACCGGGCGCGTTCGGCCCACTCCCCCGGCTCCGGCCGGGTGTCGGCGATCGCCGCGATGTCCACGCCGGCTGCCGCCAGGTCGAGTGCGGCGGCGTACGCGCTGTCGTTGGTGGTGAACACGACCGCGCGGCGGCCGGGCAGGACGGCGTACCGGTGGAGGTACGTGCGGGCCGAGGCGGCCAGCATCACGCCGGGGCGGTCGTTGTCGCCGAACGCGAGGGACCGCTCGTGGGCGCCGGTGGCGAGGACGACCTGCCGGGCGCGGATCCGCCAGACGCGTTCGCGCGAGACGTGTGCGGGGGCGTCGGCGCCGAGGTGGGCGGTACGGCGTTCGACGGCGAGGAGGTGGTTGTCGTCGTAGTGGCCGAAGACGGTGGTGCGGCGCAGGACACGGACCTCGGCGGCGGCTTCGAGGCGCGCGAACGTCGCGGCCACCCAGTCGGGGTGCTCGCCGGTGCCGAGCAGGCTGCCGCCGGGTTCCGGCTGGTCGTCGGCGAGGATGACGCGGGCGCCGCTGGTGGCTGCGGCCGCCGCCGCCGCGAGGCCGGCCGGTCCGGCGCCGACGACCAGCAGGTCGCAGTGGGCGTGTACGGCGTCGTAGCGGGCGGGGTCGGGGTCGGTGGCGAGGCGGCCCTGGCCCGGGAGGCCGGTGGCCACCAGGCCGTCGTAGAGCTCGACGGTGGTGGCGGGGAGCATCGGTTCGGGGAAGGGGGCCTCGATCTGGACGACCGCGTTGGGTTCCTCGGGGCCGGCGGTGAAGATGCCCCGGGGGCGGCCGAGTCCGATGCTGGTGGCGGCCTGGATGACGCCGTTGGCGAGGAGGGCGGAGGCGAGGGTGTCGCCTCGGTAGCCCTGGTATTCGGTGCCGTCGAAGGTGAAGGTGAGGGGGGTGGTGCGGTCGATTCGGCCGCCGGTGGGGGTGCGGTGGGGGTGGGCCGCGGTGGTGCCGGCGAGGGGGGTGTCGCCCCCGCCGCCCCTACCCTTCCCGTCCTCCAGGGGCGCTGCCCCTTCGACCCCGCTGGGGGCTGCGCCCCCAGACCCCCCGTCGGCCTGAACGGCCTCGTCCTCAAACGCCGGACGGGCTGAGAAGGGCGCAGTCGGCTGAGACATCGCCGGATCGGCTGAGAGAGGCGCAGTCGGCTGAGACGTCGCCGGATCGGCTGAAGGTGGTTGCGAGGTTGCCTGACGGGCTGAGCGGGGTTGCGAGGTCGCTGGGTGGGGTGGTTGAGGTGTCTCGCCTGGGCGGTACACCGTCAGGATCTCGTTCGTCGATGTGTCGCGTACCGCGTTGAACCATCTGCGGCAGCCTGCCGCGTGGGTCCAGCGTTCGGCGAAGGGGCCCTTCGGGTTGGCGCGGAAGAAGAGGTAGCGGGCCCACTCCTGGTCGGTGAGGGACGCGGGGGTCTCGGGGTGGGGGACGTGGGCCTGGCCGCCGTAGTGGAACTCGGCCTCGTCGCGGGGCCCGCACCACGGGCAGGGGATGAGCAGCATGGTGGGGCTCCCTAGTGGGCCACCGCGGCCGCGCCGTGCTCGTCGACGAGCGCGCCGGTGGTGAAACGGTCGAGCGAGAAGGGGGCGTTGAGATCGTGCGGGGTGTCGTGCGCGATGGTGTGGGCGTAGACCCAGCCGACGCCGGGGGTGGCCTTGAAACCGCCTGTTCCCCAGCCGCAGTTGAGGTAGAGGTTGGCCACCGGGGTGAGGCCGACGATGGGTGAGGCGTCGGGGCTGACGTCGACGATGCCGCCCCAGGTGCGCAGGACGTGGGCGCGGGCGAAGACCGGGAAGAGTTCGAGGGCCGCCGCCATCTGTTCCTCGATGATGTGGAACGCGCCGCGCTGGGTGTAGGAGTTGTACGCGTCGATGCCCGCGCCCATCACCAGCTCGCCCTTGTGCGCCTGGCTGACGTAGACGTGCACCGCGTTGGACATGACGACGGTCGGGTGGACGGGCTCCAGGAGTTCGGAGACCAGGGCCTGCAACGGGTGGCTCTGGAGCGGGAGTTCGATGCCCGCCATGGCGGCGAGGACGGAGGTGTGGCCGGCCGAGCACAGGGCCACCTTGCCGGCCGCGATCGGGCCGAGGGTGGTCCGGACGCCGACCACCTTGCCGGCCACCACGTCCACTCCGGTGACCTCGCAGTTCTGGATGATGTCGATGCCGGCCGCGTCCGCGGAGCGGGCGAAGCCCCAGGCCACGTAGTCGTGCTTGGCGATGCCCGCGCGCGGCTGGTAGGTGCCGCCCAGGACCGGGTAGCGCACCTCGGGCGAGGTGTTGACGATCGGGCAGACCTCCTTGACCTGCTCGGCGTCGAGCCACTCGGCGTCCACGCCGTTGAGGCGGTTGGCCTCGACCCGGCGGACGCTGTCGCGGACGTCCTGGAGGCTGTGGGCGAGGTTCAGCACGCCGCGCTGGGAGAAGAGGATCGGGTAGTCGAGCTCCTCCTCCAGGCCCTCCCAGAGTTTCAGCGCGTGTTCGTAGATGCCCGCGCTCTCGTCCCAGAGGTAGTTGGAGCGGATGATCGTGGTGTTGCGGGCCATGTTGCCGCCCGCCAGCCAGCCCTTCTCCAGGACCGCCACGTTGGTGATGCCGTGGTTCTTGGCCAGGTAGTGGGCGGTGGCGAGGCCGTGTCCGCCGCCGCCGACCACGATCACGTCGTACGAGCGCTTCGGCTCGGGGGTGCGCCAGAGGAAGTCCGGGTGGTCAGGGAGGTCGGCGCCGGGGGTGCGGGGGCTCATCGGACGTCTCCGTCGTGCGAGAGGTGCGGGTAGAGCGGGTAGGCGGCCGCGAGGGTCGCGGTGCGGGCGCGCAGGGCGGACACGTCAGGGCCGGGCTGGAGGGCGAGGGCGATCACGTCGGCCACCTCGGCGAAGTCCGCCTCCGTGAAGCCCCGGGTGGCCAGGGCGGGGGTGCCGATGCGCAGGCCGGAGGTGACCATGGGCGGGCGCGGGTCGAAGGGGACGGCGTTGCGGTTGACGGTGATGCCGATCTCGTGGAGGAGGTCCTCGGCCTGCCGGCCGTCCAGGGGCGAGGTACGGAGGTCGACGAGGACGAGGTGGACGTCCGTGCCGCCGGTCAGCACCCTCACTCCGGCCGCGGCGGCGTCGGGGCGGGTGAGGCGCTCGGCGAGGATGCGGGCGCCGGCCAGCGTGCGGGCCTGGCGTTCGGCGAACTCGGGGGTGGCCGCGACCTTGAAGGAGACGGCCTTCGCGGCGATGACATGCTCCAGCGGACCGCCCTGCATTCCGGGGAACACCGCCGAGTTGATCTTCTTGGCGAGGTCGGCGTCGTCGGTGAGGATGACGCCGCCGCGTGGTCCGCCGAGGGTCTTGTGCGTGGTCGTGGTCACCACGTGGGCGTGCGGGACGGGGCTCGGGTGCAGTCCGGCGGCGACCAGGCCCGCGAAGTGCGCCATGTCGACCATGAGCAGGGCACCGACCTCGTCGGCGATCCGGCGGAAGGCCGCGAAGTCCAGCTGCCTCGGGTACGCCGACCAGCCCGCGATGATCATCTTCGGACGGTGTTCCTTGGCGAGCCGCGCCACCTCGTCCAGGTCCACGAGGTTGGACGCCTCCGAGACGTGGTACGGCACGATGTCGAGCATCTTGCCGCTGTAGTTGAGGCGCATGCCGTGGGTGAGGTGGCCGCCGTGCGCGAGGTCGAGGCCGAGGACCGTGTCACCGGGCTTGAGCAGGGCGAAGAAGACGGCGGTGTTGGCCTGGGCACCGGAGTGCGGCTGGACGTTGGCGTAGCCCGCGCCGAAGAGCGACTTGACGCGTTCGATCGCCAGCCGCTCGGTGACGTCGACGTGTTCGCAGCCGCCGTAGTAGCGGCGCCCCGGGTAGCCCTCGGCGTACTTGTTGGTGGCGACCGAGCCCTGCGCCTCCATCACGGCGGTGGGCGCGAAGTTCTCGGAGGCGATCATCTCCAGGGTGGTCTGCTGACGGTGCAGTTCGGCCTGGAGCGCGGCATGGACCTCCGGGTCCAGCTCGGCCAGGGGCGTGTTCAGCGCGTTCATGCGGGTCTCGCGTTCCTCTCGGTCACCGGCGGTACGTGCAGGAAGCCGAACTGCGGCGCCCGCAAGGGGCGCGGGGAACCGGGCGACGGCCGGCCACGACGAGCCCCGCGGCCGAACGGCGACGCCGCTCGGATCCCTCACCCACGGAGCCGGGCCATCCCCGGATCGAACAACGGCTCCTCGGCCACCACCGCCGCCACCCGCTGGTCGAAATACCCGATCTGGACGCCGGTTCCGGGCACCGCCAGCTCCGTCGGCAGCCACGCGTACGCGATCCCCTTGCCGATCGTGTAGCCGTAGGCCGCGCTGGTCACGTAGCCGACCGCGCGCTCACCGTCGTACACCGGCTCCTTGCCCATGACGACGGCCCGCGGGTCGTCGATGGTGAGGCAGCTCAGCCGGCGCCGTACCTGCGTGCTGCGCCGCTCCAGCGCGGCCTTGCCGACGAAGTCGCCCTTGTCGAGCCTGACGGCGAAGCCGACGCCGGCCTCGTAAGGGTCGTGCTCGTAGGTCATGTCGGTGCCGAAGGAGCGGTAACCCTTCTCCAGGCGCAGGCTGTTGAAGGCGCCCCGGCCGGCGATGATCCCCCCGAGCGGCCGGGCCGCCTGCCAGAGGGTGTCCCAGAGTTTCGCGCCCTGGTCGGCGGTGGTGTACAGCTCCCAGCCGAGTTCGCCGACGTAGGACAGCCGCATCGCGGTGACCGGCACCGAGCCGACGTAGGCGCTCCGGGCACGGAAGTACTTGAGGCCCTCGTTGGAGAAGTCCTCGTCGGTCAGCGGCTGCAGGACCTCGCGGGCGAGCGGGCCCCACAGGCCGACGCAGCAGGTGCCCGGGGTGATGTCGCGGACCTGGACCCGGCCGTCGGCCGGCAGGTGTCGGGTGAACCAGTCGAGGTCCAGGTTGCCGTTGGCGCCGACCTGGAAGAGGTCGCGGGCGAGGCGGGCGACGGTGATGTCGCTGCGGATGCCGCCGTCGTGGTCCAGGAGCAGGGTGTACGTGACCGAGCCGACGGACTTGGCGACCTTGCCGGTGACCAGGCCCTCCAGGAAGTCGGCGGCGCCGGGGCCGGAGACCTCCAGGCGCTTGAGGGCGGTCATGTCGTAGAGCGCGATCGTCTCGCGGGTGACCTGGGCCTCGGCGCCGACGATCGGCGACCAGTAGCGGGCGGCCCAGTCGCCTGGGGTGGGGATCGAACGGCCCTCGACCAGGGGGGCGTTGGCCTCGTACCACTGGGGGCGCTCCCAGCCGTTCGCCTCCAGGAAGAACGCGCCGTGTTCCTGCTGGCGGGCGTGGAAGGGGCTGGTGCGGATCGGGCGTGGCTTTCCGCTCGGCTGGAGGGGGTGGAGGATGTCGTAGACCTCGACGAAGTTCTGGCAGTCGCGGGCCAGGACGTACTCGGGGGCGAGCTGGTGCGGCTCGAAACGGTTGATGTCGCACTCGTGCAGGTCGAAGGACGAGCAGTGGCCGTCCACCAGCCATTCGGCGACGGCCCGGCCGACGCCCGCGGAGTGCGTGACCCACACGGCCTCGGCGACCCAGAAGCCCTTGACGTCCGGGGACTCGCCGAGCAGCGGGTAGCCGTCGGTGGTGAAGGAGAACAGGCCGTTGATGCCCTCCTCGACCTTGGCCTCGCGGGTGGCGGGGAGCAGCGAACGGGTCTCGGTCCAGGCGTCCTCGAAGTCCTCCTCGGTGAACTTCAGGACGGAGGGCATCGGTTCGGCCTCGTCGAAGGAGAGGATGTCGTCCGCCGAGACGGGCATCGGGCGGTGGCCGTAGGAGCCGATGCCCAGGCCGTCGAAGCGGTCGCGGTAGTAGAGGTCGGCGTCCTGGTGGCGCAGGATCGGGCGGACGGCCTCCTCGGTCTGGCCGGCGAGGGCGGGGACCGGGCCGGTCCAGGCGAGTTGGTGGGCGAGCGGCGTGAGCGGCAGGTTCATGCCGACCATGCGGGCGATCTTCGGGCCCCAGATGCCGGCGCAGCAGACGACGATGTCGGCCGGGAGTTCGCCCTGGTCGGTCAGGACACCGGTGACGCGGCCCTCACTCCGGCGGACGTCGAGGACCTCGTGGCGGGCGAGGAAGCGGACGCCGCGCTCGGCGGCCCGGCGGATCTGGGCCTCGACGGCGAGCACGGCCTTGGCGATGCCGTCGGTGGGGACGAGCAGGCCGCCGAGGACCCGGTCCGGGTTCACCAGCGGGTGCTGTTCGACGCACTCCTCGGGGGTGAGGATCCGTGCCTCGACGCCCCAGGCGGTGATCCAGCCGTGGCGGCGGTGGAGTTCGGCGAGGCGCTCGGGGGTGGTGGCCACTTCGAGGCCGCCGACCTGGAGGAAGCAGGGCTTGCCGTCGACGTCGAGGGAGCAGAACTTCTCGACGGTGTAGCGGGCCAGTTCCGTCATGGTCTTCGACGGGTTGGTCTGGAAGACCAGGCCGGGGGCGTGCGAGGAGGAGCCCCCGGTGGCCGGGAGGGGGCCCTGGTCGACCACGGTCACCTCGGTCCAGCCGCGTGCGGAGATCTCGTCCGCGAGCGCGGCTCCCACGACGCCCGCTCCGATGATGACCACTCGGGGTCCCGCCATCGCCCAACCTCCGAACTTGAGACCGGTGCAGTTGCTTTGTGCGCAACGTGATTCAGGCTGCGCAACTCAATGTGCCCGTCGTCGAGGAGGGGTGTCAAGAGGTCCGGTGACGTCGGGAAACGACCGAAAGGCAGTGGGGCAAAAGGCAACGCCCGGCGGGCGGTGCGCAGTGTGCGCACCGCCCGCCGGGCGTACTGGACCGGCCTTTGGACGCCCCCCGCTACTTCAGCCAGGCGTCGACCTTGGCACGGTTGGCGTCGACCCACTTCTTGGCCGCCGCGTCGTCCGACATCTTGTCCACGGCGATGTACTTGGCCACGGTGTTCTGGTCGTCGTTGGTCCAGTTGAACTTCTTCACCAGGTCGTACGCCGGACTGCCGGACTTGGCGAAACCCGCGCTGACGATCTTGTCCAGGTCGTAGACGGGGTAGTCGCAGGCGACCTTCGCCGCGTCGGCGTCACAGCCCGTCGTGTACTTGGGCAGGTCCACCTTCACCAGCGGTGTCTCGGAGAGGAACCACTGCGGTTCGTAGAAGTAGCCGATGAGCCACTGCTTGTTCTTCTCGGCCGTCCGGAAGGCCTGGATGAGCGCGGTCTCGCTGCCCGCGTACACCACCTTGAAGTCCAGCTTCAGGTTCTTCACCAGGGCGGCGTCGTTGGTGACGTACGACGGGTCACCGTCCAGCAGTTGGCCCTTGCCGCCCGACTCGGACGTCTTGAACTCGGCGGCGTACTTGTCGAGGTTCTGCCAGTTCTTGATGTCCGGGTGCGCCTTGGCGAGCCACGGCGGGACGTACCAGCCGATGATGCCCTTGTTGCCGGTCGAACCGGCCTCGACGGCCGTCTTCTGCCCGGTGATGTACTTCTTCTTCAGATCGTCGTGGCCCCAGTTCTCCAGGACGGCGTCGACCTCGCCGGTGCCGAAACCCTGCCAGGCGATCTCCTCCTTGAGGTCCTTCTTCTGCACCGTGCAGCCGAGGTCGTGTTCCGCGACGTACGCGACGACCGCCGCGTCCGCCTCGTAGCCCACCCACGGGTTGACGGCCAGGTTGAAGGTGCCGCACTTGCCGCCCGAGGACTTCGAGCCGGCCGAGGTGTCCTCGCCGACCTTCGCCCCGCCGCAGGCCGTGAGGGTGAGGCCGAGGACGGCCAGGCCGGCCGCGCCTATGCGCCAGTGTTGTGCCATGGTGTCGGTGCTCCTTATGCCCGGGTGCGTCGCGCCGCAGCCTGAGTGATCCGGTCGAACATGACTCCGAGCAGGACGATGGCGAGCCCCGCCGCCAGCCCCTTGCCGTACAACTCGCCCTGCGAGAAACCGGCCACGACGTCGTAGCCGAGGGCGCCCGCGCCTACCAGGCCGCCCACCACAACCATCGACAGCACGTAGATCAGGCCCTGGTTGGTCGCGAGGGTCAGGGCGCCGCGTGCCATCGGCAGCTGGACCTTGGTGATGATCTGCCAGGTGCTGCACCCGGCCGAGGTGGCCGCCTCCACGGTGGACTCGGGGACGTTCCGCACCCCGTCCGCGATGATCTTGATCGCTACGGGGGCCGCGTAGACGACGGCCGCGACGATCGCGGTGAAGCGGGTGGCGCCGAAGAGCGCCAGGAACGGCACGAGATAGACGAAGGGCGGCATGACCTGGGCGGCGTCCAGGGCGGGCCGGATCAACCGGTCCGCCGGCGCGCTACGGCCCATCCACACGCCGACGACAGCACCGAGCAGCATCACCAGGACGGTGGCCACGGCGGTCGAGGCGAGCGTGGTCATGCTGTCCGACCACAGGCCCGTGCCGACCAGCAGCCCGACGCACACGGCCGCCGTCACCCCGGCCCGCCGGCCACCGAGGACCGCGCCGAGCGCGACCAGGATGGCGCCGACGAGCCACCACGGGGAGTCGGTGAGCAGCGTCTGGAACGGGTTGAGCAGGCCGTTGGTGAGGGCGTCCCGCAGGGCGTTGGTCAGGCCGGAGAGATGGTCCTGGAGCCAGGTGGTCGCCGTGTCGGCGGCACTCGCGATGTGGGTGCCGACGGTGCCGTCACCGGGGAACTCGGCCGCCCAGACGTAGGTGTGGGAGAGGTACACCAGGACGGCGGCCACGATGCCGCCGGCCGCCGGCAAGGGGCGGCGCCACTTGAGGAACGGGCCGTCGGCGCGGCGGACTTGGGTGCGGGCGGCCGCCGCCGTGGTGACCCGGTCGAGCACGATGGCCATGACGACGATGGCGAGTCCGGCGTTGAAGGCGGTGCCGACGTCGAGGGACTGCAGGGCCTGGACGACGGTCTTGCCGAGGCCGGGCGCGTCGATCAAGGCGGCGATGGTGACCATGGCCAGGGCGGCCATGATCGTCTGGTTGACGCCCATGACCACCGTGCGCCGGGACATCGGCAGCAGCACCTTCAGCAGTTGCTGTGTCCGGGTCGCGCCGAGCGAGTCGGCCGCCTCGACGGTGGTCTCGGGGACCGAGCGGATCGCGTGCGCGGTGATACGGATGGCGGGCGGTGCCGCGTAGATCACCGTGGTGATCACCGCGGAGGCCCCGCCGATGAGGAAGATCAGGGTCAGCGGGGCGAGGTAGACGAAGGTCGGCATCGTCTGCATGAAGTCCAGGAAGGGCGTCATGATCCGGTTGAACCGGTCGGAGAGTCCGGCCCAGACGCCCAGCGGGATGCCGATGAGCAGGGCCACCAGGACCGCCGACAGGGTCAGCGCCAGGGTGTCCATGCTCTCCTGCCACAGGCCCTGGAGCCCGAAGAAGGTGAAGCCGGCCGCGGCCAGCAGCGCGACCCGCCAGTTGCCCACGACCCAGGACACGTAACCGGCGAGGCCGACGACGCCGAGCCAGCCGATCTGCGGAACCGGGCGGGAGCCGGCGGGCTGGGAGATCAGCGACTGGACGAAGGTCACCAGGTTGTCGATGACCAGCCGGATCTCGTTGAAGAAGTAGAGGAAGACCCAGTTGGAGTTGCGGTTGGCGCCGATGCTGTCGTTGACGTCGTTCAGCCGGCGGTGCAGTCCGGTGAGGTCGGCGGCGGCCAGGTCGAGCGTCTGCCGGCCGCGCAGCACGGTGAAGAGCACCAGCCAGACGACCAGGATCGCCGCCACCACCATGGAGCGGCTCACCTTGTGGCGCAGGGTGGCGACGGGCGCGGCCGCGTCGGCGACGGCGGCCATCACGCGCCGCCTTCCTGTCCCGCGACGACGGCTCCGGCACGGGCTGCTCCGGCACCACTTGCTCCGGCACCGACGGCTCCCGCGACGACGGCGAGGATCTCCTCGTCGCCGACGATGCCGAGCAGTTTGCCGTTCTCGACGACCTTGACCGGCTTCTCGGCCGCGAGCACCGCCCGGGTGGCCTCGCGGACCACCACCTCCGGGCCCAACTCGGGTCCGTCCAGGGCGTCTTCCGGGGTGGCCGGCCGCATGATCCAGCGCAGGGTGAGGACGTCGCCGCGCGGCACGTCCTTGACGAAGTCCCGTACGTAGTCGTCCGCGGGGGCGCCGACGAGTTCGTCGCCGGTGCCGCACTGGACCATCCTGCCGTCCCGCATGATCAGGATGCGGTCGCCGAGTTTCAGCGCCTCGGAGAGGTCGTGGGTGATGAACACCATGGTCTTGCCGACCTCGTGGTGCAGGCGGATGACCTCGCTCTGCATGTCACGGCGGATCAGCGGATCGAGCGCGGAGAACGGCTCGTCGAAGAAGAGGACGTCGGGGTCGCCGGCCAGGGCGCGCGCGAGGCCGACGCGCTGCTGCATACCGCCGGAGAGCTGGTCGGGGTAGGAGTTCTCGTATCCGGCGAGGCCCACCAGTTCGACGACCTCCATGGCCCTCCTGGTCCGTTCGGCCCGGCTCATGCCCCGGATCTCCAGGCCGAACGCCACGTTCTCGACGACCTTGCGGTGCGGCAGCAGACCGAAGTGCTGGAAGACCATGGAGAACTTGCTGCGCCGCAGCTCCCGCAGCCGCCGGGCGTCGGCGCCCCGGATGTCCTCGCCCTCGAACACGACCTCGCCGGCGGTGGGTTCGATCAGCCGGGTCAGACATCGCACCAGGGTGGACTTGCCGGACCCGGACAGGCCCATGACGACGAAGACCTCGCCGGGCGACACCTCGAAGCTCACGTCCCGTACGGCGGCGGTGCAGCCGGTGCGGTCCATCAGTTCGCGGCGGGTCAGCCCGCACAGCTCCTCGGAGCCCGGCACCTGGTCGGCCTTCGGCCCGAACACCTTCCACAGCCGGCGCACGGAGATGACCGGGGTGCGGTCCCCGGGGTCCTGGGACGAGTCGCGCCGCTGCGACACCTCGGTCTGGGCTGGGGTCATGGTCGGCCTCTTTTCGCCGTCAGCCGCGGAACCAGTGCTGCGGCCGGGGTTGGATGTTCTGCCAGACGTGCTTGGGCTCTCGGTACTCGTCCAGGCCGGTCGGTCCCAGCTCGCGGCCCACGCCCGAGTGCCCGAAGCCACCCCATTCCGCTTGCGGCACATAGGGGTGGTAGTCGTTGATCCACACGGTGCCGTGGCGCAGCCTGCGGGCGACCCGCTGGGCCTTGCCCGCTTCCTGCGTCCAGACGGCTCCGGCGAGGCCGTACTCCGTGTCGTTGGCGATGCGGACGGCGTCGTCCTCGCCCTGGAAGCGCTCCACGGTGAGCACGGGCCCGAAGGACTCCTCGTGCACCACCCGCATGTCCTGCCGGCACTCGTCGAGGACGGTGGGCGGGTAGTAGAAGCCGTTCGCCAGCGCGGGATCGTCGGGGCGCGCGCCGCCGCAGCGCAGTACGGCGCCCTCGGCGAGGCCCGCGGCCACATACGCCTCGACCTTCTCGCGGTGCTGTGCCGAGATCAGCGCCCCGGTCTCGGCCTCGGGGTCGAAGGGGCCGCCCAGGCGGATGAGTTGGGCTCGGCGCACGACCTCGTCCACGAAGGCGTCGTGGACCGAGTCCTCGACGATGAGCCGGGCACCGGCCGAGCAGACCTGCCCGGAGTGCAGGAAGACGGCGGTGAGCGCGAAGTCGACGGCGGTGGCGAAGTCGGCGTCGGCGAAGACCACGTTGGGGTTCTTGCCACCGAGTTCGAGGGCGACCTTCTTCACCGTGGCGGCGGCGGTGGCCATGAGGCGCCGGCCGGTGTGCAGTCCGCCGGTGAACGACACCATGTCGACGGCCGGGTGCTCGGCGAGCGGCGCGCCCGCCTCGGGGCCGGCACCCAGCACCAGGTTGGCGGCTCCGGCCGGGAGGCCCGCCTCCTCCAGCGCCTTCATCAGCAGGATCGAGGTGGAGGGGGTGAGCTCACTGGGCTTGAGGACGACGGTGTTGCCGGCGAGCAGGGCCGGGGCGACCTTCCAGGAGGCCTGCAGGAGAGGGTAGTTCCAGGGGGTGATCAGGCCGCAGACGCCGACGGGCTCGTAGGTGACCCGGCTGAGCGCGTCGTCGCGGCCGGTGTCGACCACCCGCCCGGCGCTGGTGCCGGCGATGCCTCCGTAGTAGCGGAAACAGGAGACGACGTCGGCGATGTCGTACTCGCTCTCCACCAGGCGTTTGCCGGTGTCGAGGGACTCGGCGCGGGCGAACTCCTTGGCGTCGCGCTCGATGATGCCGGCGGTGCGCAGCAGCAGCGCGCCGCGCTCCCGCTCGGGGGTGTGCGGCCAGGGTCCGTCGTCGAAGGCGCGCCGGGCCGCGGTGATCGCGGCCTCGGTGTCGGGGCGGGTCGCCTCCGAGACCGTGGCGACGAGGGTGCCGTCCGCCGGACAGCGGATCTCGCGCCGGCCGCCGGCCTCCGCCGCACGCCATTCACCATCCACATACAGATCTGCCACGGCCGCGCCCTTCGAGCCCGAATTCGTTGCGCATTGTGCATTGGATTGCTTTTGGTGGAACACCCTGACGAACGGACCGACCGCCGTCAAGAGTCCGGGCAGAGTGCGCTACCCGGCCTCTTTCCGGGCGTCGCGGTGCCGGTAGTAGACGGCATCGGACGGCGGCAGCGGCTCCTTGCCGAGGATGAGGTCGGCCGCCTTCTCGGCGATCATCATGACCGGGGCGTAGATGTTGCCGTTGGTGACGTACGGCATCACCGAGGCGTCCACCACGCGCAGTCCGTCCACTCCGTGCACCCGCAGGGTCAGCGGGTCGACGACGGACATCGCGTCCGTGCCCATCTTGCAGGTGCAGGACGGGTGCAGGGCGGTCTCGCCGTCCTTGGCGACCCAGGCGAGGATCTCCTCGTCCGTGGCCACGGACGGGCCGGGCGAGATCTCCCCGTCGTTGTAGGGGGCGAGTGCGGGCTGGTTGAGCAGCTCGCGGGCCACCCGGACCGCCTCGACCCACTCGCGGCGGTCCTGCTCGGTGGAGAGGTA
This sequence comes from Streptomyces sp. NPDC007157, assembly GCF_040634235.1. Taxonomy (NCBI): domain Bacteria; kingdom Bacillati; phylum Actinomycetota; class Actinomycetes; order Kitasatosporales; family Streptomycetaceae; genus Streptomyces; species Streptomyces sp. NPDC007157. The sequence goes on along the minus strand of NZ_JBEYFE010000011.1, from coordinate 180,640 downwards.
GTTGAAGCGCAGCGCCGGGTGTTCGCGCGGGTCCTTGCTCCGGATCTTCACCGAGCCGAGAGCGTCGGAGTACATGGGCCCGACATGGACCTGGTAGCCGTGGCCGCCGGCGGGCACGGAGCCGTCGTAGCGGACCGCGACGGGCAGGAAGTGGAACATCAGGTTGGGGTAGTCCACCTCCTCGTTGCTGCGGCAGAAGCCGCCGGCCTCGAAGTGGTTGGTCGCGGCCGGCCCCTTGCGGAACAGCCACTGCAGGCCGATGAAGGGGGCCCGCCACTTCGCCAGGTACGGCTGTACGGAGACGGGCTGCTTGCAGGCGTACTGGATGTACACCTCCAGGTGGTCCTGGAGGTTCTCGCCGACGCCCGGCAGGTCGTGGACGACGTCGACGCCGAGGGCACGCAGCTCCTCGGCGTTGCCGACGCCGGAAAGCTGGAGCAGTTGCGGGGAGTTGACGGCGCCGCCGCACAGGATGACCTCGGCGGCCCGGACCTGCCGGAGGACGCCCCTGCCGCGCCGGTACTCGACGCCGACGGCCTTCTTCCCCTCGAAGAGGACGCGGGTGACGAGGGCGCGGGTCTTCACGGTGAGGTTGGGCCGTTTCCTGGCGGGCTTGAGGTACGCCTTGGACGCGGAAAGCCGCCGGCCGCGGTGCACGTTGCGGTCGAACTTCGCGAAGCCCTCCTGCCGGTAGCCGTTGACGTCGTCGGTGGGCGCGTAGCCCGCCTCCTCGGTGGCCTTCAGGAAGGCGGAGAAGAGCGGGCCTTCGGCCGGGCCGCGTTCCAGCACGAGCGGTCCGTCGTGGCCACGGAACTCGTCGTCGGGGTCGGCGGCCAGGCAGTTCTCCATCCGGCGGAAGTACGGCAGGCAGTGGGCGTAGTCCCAGGTCTTCATGCCGGGATCGGCGGCCCAGCGCTCGTAGTCCATGGGGTTGCCGCGCTGGAAGATCATGCCGTTGATGCTGCTGGAGCCGCCCAGCACCTTGCCGCGGGCGTGGTAGACACGACGGCCGCCCATGTGGGGCTCCGGCTCGGACTCGTACTTCCAGTCGTAGAAACGGCTTCCGATGGGGTACGTCAACGCCGCGGGCATATGGATGAACACGTCCCACGGGTAGTCCGGGCGGCCCGCCTCCAGCACCAGCACCCGGTTGCCGGGATCGGCCGAGAGCCGGTTCGCCAGTGCGCTGCCGGCCGATCCGCCGCCGACGATGACGAAGTCGTACTGCAAGGGAGCCATCGTGCCTCGTCTCGCTCGCGCCGTCGATGTGCGCGGCATGCTAGTACGGGTATCGCTATGCGCACTAGGTTGCGAACAACGCAACTTGTAAGATCTTTGTTCACATCTCGTTTCTTGGGTGCTGTTGTTTACTCCGCGTATAGTTCCGCTATGAGCAACTACAGTCCGGACACAGAAACGAACGGCTCATCCTCCGGCGGCGTACAGTCCGTCGACCGCGCCATCAGCGTCCTGGAGATCCTCGCCCAGCGCGGAGAGGCGGGCGTGAGCGAGGTGGCCGCCGAGATCGAGGTACACAAGTCGACCGCGTTCCGCCTGCTCGGCGCCCTGGAGGCGCGCGGACTGGTGGAACAGGCGGGCGAGAGGGGCAAGTACGCGCTGGGGTTCGGCATCGTCCGGCTGGCGGGCGCCGTCACCGGGCGTATCGACGTCACCCAGCAGGGCCGGCAGGTGTGCGAGCGGCTGGCCGAGGAGATCGGCGAGACGGTCAACATCGCGGTGATGCAGGAGCACTACGCGATCAACCTCTACCAGGTACGCGGTACGGCCGCCGTCACCGCGCACAACTGGGTGGGCCAGCTGACCCCGTTGCACGCCACCTCCAGCGGCAAGATCATGCTGGCCCATCTGCCGGCGAAGGAACGGGCCGCGCTGATCTCGGACGGGGGCCTGAAGAAGCTCACCCCGCACACCATCGCCACGAAGGCGAAGCTGGAGAAGAACCTCGCCGAGGCCCGGGAGCGCGGTTACGCCTGGACGCTGGAGGAGCTGGAGATCGGGCTGCACGCCGTGGCCGCGCCGATCCGGGACCGGGAGGGCAAGGTCATCGCGTCGATCAGCGCCTCCGGACCGTCCTACCGGTTCACCGAGGAGCGTATGCACGAGCTGGCTCCGGTGCTGGTCAAGGGTGCGCACGAGATCAGCCACCGCATGGGGTACCTGGGCTGAGCGCCCCGCTGACGACCGCCGTACGGCCCGCGTCCGCGTGCCGCGCGGGCCACGGGCACCGCTCTCGCCGCTTCATTCCGGCTGCCGGGTACCGAGCCGCTCGTGGACCCAGTCGTGGAAGGCACCGATGTGGTGCTCGCTGGGCACCAGCACACCGCCCTTGGCGTACAGCCGTGAGCTCATCCCGGGCTGGGTGCGCTCGCAGGCGTCGAAGTCCTGGCGGTTGACCCGGTCGAAGAGCTCCACGGACCGGCTGACGTCCTTGCCGCTCTCCACGACGTGCGGAAGGTAGAGCCAGTCGCACTCGACGACCGTCCGGTCGACGGCCACCGGGTACATCCGGTGGAAGATCACGTGGTCGGGCACGAGGTTGATGAACACCTGCGGTTTCACGGTGATCGCGTAGTACCGCCGGTCCTGGTCCGCGGCGACCGAGGGGATGCGGTCCAGCCCCTCGGAACCGTCGACGGTGAAGCCCTGCACGTCCGCGCCGAACTCGGCGCCGTGGCCCACGTAGTACTGCGCCGCGTAGCCGTCGGCGAACTCCGGCAGCACCTCGGTGAGTTCGGGGTGGATGGTGGCGCAGTGGTAGCACTCCATGAAGTTCTCGACGATGAGCTTCCAGTTGGCCCGCACGTCGTAGACGATCCGCCGGCCCACCGCGAGGTGGTCGATGTCGTAGTGCTCGATCGACGCGGTGTCGCCCAGCCGCTCGACGACGGCCCCCAGCACGTCCTCCTCGAAGGAGGGCGGGTCCTCCGCGAGGCACACCCACACATAGCCCAGCCATTCCCGCACGGCCACGCCCACCAGGCCGTACTCGGTGCGGCCGACGTCGGGCATCTTGGTGAGGTTGGGTGCCGCCACCAGCTTGCCGTCCAGGTCGTAGGTCCAGGCGTGGTACGGGCACTGGAAGGCGCGCCTGACCTCGCCGGTGTCCTCGGTGCACAGCTTGGCCCCGCGGTGCCGGCAGACGTTGAAGTAGGCACGGACCGACCCGTCCCGGGCCCGGGTGACGAGGATGCTCTCACGGCCCACGTCCACCGTGCGGAACGCGCCGGGCTTCGGCAGGTCCGCCGCGCGCGCGACGCAGAACCACATCGTCTCGAAGATGCGCTCCTGTTCCTGGGCGAAGATGCCGGGATCCGTGTAGGCGGAACCGGGGAGGGTGGCGATCAGGCTGTCCGGCAGGCTGGTCGAGGTCACGGTGCACTCCTCGGAGAACGTCGTGGGTCGGTGGGACGGCGCGGGCGCCGGGTCAGGACGCGGTGGTGCCGAACTGCTTGCGCAGGCGGGTGAACAGCCGCGGCTGGTTCATCCCGAGCACGGCGACCGGCCGGCCCGCGCGCCGGTAGACGGCGAGGAAGCTGCGGTCGTCGGTCGAGCCCTCCTCGACCGTCACCTCGTCGGCCCCGGCGGCGTGCCCGACGAACTGGATCTTCACGCCGTACTGGTCGGACCAGAAGTACGGGGGCCTGGGGACACCCGGTTGTGTCGCGCCGTACGCGAGGAGCGCGGCGACGGCGGCGGCCGGCCGTTCCAGCGCGCCGGTCCAGTGCTCGACCCTGCGATGGCCGCCGGTGTGCGGGTCGTAGCAGTTGGCGCAGTCGCCCACGGCGACCACCCCGGCCACACTGGTCCGCCCGTCGGCGCCGCACTTCACGCCGTTGTCGAGCGCGACGCCGGAGCCCTCCAGCCACTCGACGCAGGGCCGCGCCCCCACACCGACGACGACGGTGTCGGCGGGCACACTGCGGCCGTCCTCCAGGAGAACCGCCGACACCTGGCGCTCGCCGCTCAGCCCCTTCACCCCGACCCCGCACAACAGCCGTACACCGTGGTCGGCGTGGAGGGCCGAGACGACGGCGCCCATGGCCGGGCCGAGCGGTCCGGCCAGCGGGGTCGGCGCCGCCTCGATCACGGTCACGTCCAGCCCGAGGGCGTACGCCGTGGACGCGACCTCGGCGCCGACGAACCCGCCGCCGATCACCACCAGTCGGCCACCCCGGGCGAGGTCGTCCCGCAGGCCGCGGGCGTCGTCGAGAGTGCGCAGCACATGGACCCCGGCGAGGCCCTCGGTGCCGGGCAGGGTACGGGCGGCGGCGCCGGTCGCGACGACCACGCCGTCGGCGCGGACCTCCCGGCCGTCGGCGAGCCGGATCGCCCGCCCGGCGCGGTCCAGCCCGGTGGCGCGCGCCCCGAGCAGCCACTCCGCACGGAGTTCCTCGTCGTCCCGCTCCAGCGCCAGGTCCGCCTCGCCGAGGGTGCCGGCCAGGAACTCCTTGGACAACGGCGGCCTGTCGTACGGGCGATGGGGCTCGTCGCCGATGACGACCAACCGGCCGTCGTACCCCCGCTGCCGCAGCGAGCGCGCGGCCGAGAGTCCGGCCAGCGAGGCGCCCACCACGGCGACCGTCCTCACGCCGCGCCCCCGGCGAGCCGGGCGGCGACGCACGGCGGCAGGTTGGGGGCGTCGGCGGAGAGCCGGACGTAGACCGTGCCGTCCTCGACGACGACCTCGTGGGTGCGGACCGGACGCTTGGCCGGGGGTGCGTCCACGGCGCCGGTCAGCAGGTCGAACTTGGAGGCGTGCAGGGGGCATTCGACCTCGCGGCCCTCCAACCAGCCGTCGGCGAGCGAGGCGTCCTGGTGGGTGCACGTGTCGTCGATGGCGAAGAGCTCGCCGTCCTCGGTGTGGAACACCGAGACGGGCGGGTCGATATCGAGCCGGTGGGCCTCGCCTCGCGGCAGATCCGCGAGACGGCACGCGGGAATCATCATGACACCTCGGTGCGTATAGCGAAACGGATTGCGATGAGCGCAACGTCAGTCTGGGGGCGGTTCCGAAGCGTTGTCAAGGCGTTCACCCGCCGGTTTGCGCGGGCCGCGACGGTGGATCCCCGGGCCTGCCGAAGTGCCCCCGAAAGCAAGGGTGAACAGGGAAAACAGGCGTCCCTTGGAGCGCGACGACGCGGCCCTGCCTCGGTGCCGTGGAAGGTTCCGGCACCGAGGCAGGGCCGCGTCGTCGCGGGGGGCGGTCGGAGACCGCCCGCGGAGGGGGCCGGTCAGAGACCGCGGTCGATCCGCTCCCGGGTCGTCACAGGAGCACCACCGAGTTCAGGACGTCACCGTGGCTCATCCGCTCGAAGGCCTTCTCGACCTCGTCCAGGGCGATGGTCTCGGTGACGAAGTCGTCATGGTCGAGGCCGAGCAGCCACACGGCCCGCCGGTTGAGGATGACGAAGTCGCCGGGTGCCACGTCGGTGACTCCGTCGCCGACCGCCTCGACGACACCCGCCGCCTGGTGTCCCAGCAGGAACGGGAAGTCGTCGCTGATCCCGCCCTCGCGGTGGTGCGGATCGGTGTGGCAGGCCCCGCGGGCCTCGACCTTGACCAGCGCCTCGCCGGGGCCGGGGCCGGGATCGGGCACCACGATCGCCCCCATGCGGACGGGGGCACCCTCGCTCCGCGCGACGACGGCACGGACCTGCTGCGACATGGCCGCTCCTCGACTGGCAGAGGGGGCGAGACGTTGCCCATGACGACACGCATCTCATGTATCGCAACACAGCATCGCGGAGCCCGAAGCGACGGTCAAGGACACCGCCGTCGCCTTCGTACGCTCCCGCGGCCCCCGCCGGCCCGGGAGACCGACGCGCGGGACAGGACGGCCGGCGCCGGGATCTGACGGCGCGGCAGACGGCGCCGTGGGGACCGGTGGCGGAGTCGTTTCACCACCGAACCGATCGTGAGCCGGCTGGTGACCGGGAAGTCAGTCGTCGTCCGGGCCGGGGACCACGACCAGGAAGGCGTCGGTCCGCAGATCCATCACGACCGTCGCGGCCTCGCCCGCGGCGCGGCGCTCCGCCGCGTACTCCTCCGCCGGCCACGATCCCCGCGGAGCTCCGGCGGGAAAACGTTCCAACACCTTCGCGCTCATGGTGGCAGACACCTCCAGCGTCCTTCCTCCGGCCGGATCCGGCCCCTGTCCTGCGGTTCGTCTGCCCGCGATCGGCGCGGACATGCCCAAGGAGTCCGCGCGGGCGCCCGCCGTGCGCCGCCCCCGGTCGACCGTGGCCGCCGACGGGCAGACCATGGAACCCGCCGCATCCGAAACGGCGGCACAAGGGGAAGTGATCTCCAGGGGGCCGACGCGGAGGACGCAGAGCTGATGAACGCTGACGACCACGCCCCCGGCCCGCGCTGCCTGGTGACCGGGGCGACCGGATACATCGGCGGCAGGCTGGTGCCGGAGCTGCTCGCCGAGGGCCACCGGGTGCGCTGTCTGGCGCGCTCCCCCGAAAAGCTGCGCGACCACCCGTGGGCCGGGCGGGCGGAGGTGGTGCGGGGCGACGTCACCGACGCCGCCGACGTCGCCGAGGCCATGCGGGGCGTCGACGTGGCCTACTACCTGGTGCACGCGCTGGGCAGCGGCGACGACTTCGAGGCGACGGACCGGAAGGCGGCGCGGATCTTCGGCGCGGCGGCCCGGGCCGCGGGGGTACGGCGCGTCGTCTACCTCGGCGGTCTGACGCCGTCGGGCGTGCCGGAATCCGAGTTGTCGCCGCATCTGCGGTCGCGGGCCGAGGTGGGCCGGATCCTGCTGGACTCCGGGGTGCCCACGACCGTGCTGCGGGCCGCGGTCGTCATCGGTTCGGGCTCCGTCTCCTTCGAGATGCTGCGCTACCTCACCGAGCGTCTGCCCGTCATGATCACGCCCAGCTGGGTGCGCACCCGCATCCAGCCCGTGGCGGTCCGGGACGTGCTGCGGTATCTCGTCGGCAGCGCCCGGATGCCGGCCGGCGTCAGCCGTGCCTTCGACATCGGCGGGCCGGACGTCCTGACCTACCGCGACATGATGCTGCGGTACGCGGCGGTCGCCGGACTGCCCCGCCGGGTCATCTTCCCCGTGCCGGTGCTGACCCCCGGCCTGTCCAGTCACTGGGTCGGGCTGGTCACCCCGGTCCCCGCGTCGATCGCCCGGCCGCTGACCGAGTCGCTGCGCCACGAGGTCGTCTGCCACGAGCACGACATCGCACGGTACGTGCCGGACCCGCCCGGGCATCCGTTCGGCTTCGACGAGGCGGTACGGCTGGCCCTGCAGCGCATCCAGGACGCGCAGGTGACCACCCGCTGGTCGTCGGCGTCGGTGCCGGGCGCGCCCAGCGACCCGCTGCCCACCGATCCCGACTGGGCGGGCGGCAGCCTGTACACGGACCGGCGGGAGCTGACCGTGGACGCCTCGCGGGAGGCCCTGTGGCGGGTGATCGAGGGGATCGGCGGGGAGAACGGCTGGTACTCCTTCCCGCTGGCCTGGGCGGTGCGGGGCGGCCTGGACCGGCTGGTGGGCGGGGTGGGGCTGCGCCGGGGGCGGCGGGACGCGGCACGGCTGCGGGTCGGCGACTCGCTGGACTTCTGGCGGGTGGAGGAGATCGTGCCCGGCCGTCTGCTGCGGCTGCGGGCCGAGATGCGGCTGCCGGGTCTCGCCTGGCTGGAGATGTACGCCGACACGGACCCCGGGGGCCGTACCCGCTACCGCCAGCGGGCCATGTTCCATCCGCACGGGCTGCTCGGCCACGCCTACTGGTGGAGTGTCTGCCCCTTCCACACGCTTGTGTTCGGCGGCATGGCCCGCAACATCGCGCTCGCCGCGGCCCGCACCCCGCTCGCCCCCACGAGGGAATTCACGCCCCGCGGATGACGGCCGCGTCCGCGGGGCCGGCCGGCCCGGAAGTACCTCGCCGGCCGCCCGCCATTCGACTCCGGAGAAGCATCATGAACGTCTCGGTCGTCCTGTTCACCGCCGACCTGCGCCTGCACGACCATCCACCGCTGCGGGCGGCCGGCGAGGCCCGCGAGGTGGTCCCGCTGTTCGTACGCGACACGGGCGTCATGGACGCCGGGTTCGCCGTGCCCAACCGGATGGCCTTCCTCGCCGACTGCCTGCGGGATCTCGACGGCGGTCTGCGCGAGCGGGGCGGGCGGCTGGTGGTGCGCTCGGGCGACGTCGTCGAGGAGGTGTGCAAGGTGGCCGCCGAGACGGACGCCGACGAAGTCCACCTGGCCGGCGACGTCAGCGCCTACGCCCAGCTGCGGGAACGGCGGCTGCGCCGGGCACTGGAGCCGGAGGGGCGGCGGCTGCACGTGCACGACACCGTGACCACCGCCGTGACGCCCGGCGACCTCACCCCGGCCTCCTCGGACCACTTCGCCGTCTTCACCCCGTACTTCCGCCAGTGGTCCGGAGTGCGGCTGCGGGACGCGCTGGCCGCGCCGCGCACCGTGCGGGTCCCGGACGGGGTCGGCTCCGAGGACCTGCCCACCCGCGCGGCCCTCTCCGGAGTGTCCGAGGGCCTGGCGGCCGGCGGGGAGACGGTGGGCCGCAGGCGCATGTCCGCCTGGCTGCGCGACGGGATCGGCGCGTACGAGGACCGTCACGACGATCTGGCGGGCGACGCCACCTCCCGGCTCTCGCCCCATCTGCACTTCGGGACGCTCTCCCCCGTCGAACTGGTCCACCGGGCACGCGGGGCGGGCGGGCCCGGCGCCGAGGCCTTCGTCCGGCAGATCGCCTGGCGTGACTTCCACCGCCAGGTGCTCGCCGCCCGGCCCGCGGCCGCCACGGCCGACTACCGGACCAAGCGTGACCACTGGCGCTCCGCGTACGCCGCGCGCGAGGACATCGAGGCATGGAAGGAGGGACGCACCGGATACCCGGTGATCGACGCGGCGATGCGCCAGCTGCGCCACGAGGGCTGGATGCACAACCGGGGCCGCCTGCTGGCCGCGAGTTTCCTCGCCAAGACCCTGTACGTCGACTGGCGCGTGGGCGCCCGCCACTTCCTGGACCTCCTGGTCGACGGCGACGTCGCCAACAACCAGCTCAACTGGCAGTGGATGGCGGGCACCGGCACCGACACCCGCCCCAACCGCGTCCTCAACCCCGTGACCCAGGCCAGGCGCTACGACCCCGACGGGGCGTACGTCCGCCGCTGGGTTCCCGAACTCGCCGCGGTCGACGGCCCGGCGGTGCACGAGCCCTGGAAGCTGCGGGGGCCGGGCCGGGCCGGTCTCGACGACTACCCGGACCCGGTGGTCGAGCTGTCCGAAGGCCTCGCCCGCTTCAAGCGGGCTCGCGCCCGCGACTGAAGGATCCCGCGCATGACCCCCCACTGACTGTTCGGCGACCAGCTCGGCCCGCACTTCCCGGCCGCCGGCGACGGCCCGCCCCCGACCCCGGTGGCCGACTATCGGCGGTGCAGGTCCGCCACCACCTCGCGGGCGGCGCGTGCGCCGGAGGCGAGGGCGCCCTGGACCGAGCCGGTGGCGCGGTGGTCCCCGCATACGTGGCGGCCCGGGCTCACCCGTGTGGTACGGGTGAGCGGCCACGGCGGTGGCATGGCGGGCAGCGCGTCCGGGACCGTGCGGGTGGTGAGCAGGTCCCAGCCGGCGGTGTCGGTGCCGTACGCCTCGGCCAGCGCCGCGCGCACCGACGGCTCCCGGCCCTCGGCGGCCGCGCCGAGGACCGAGGTGGCGACGAGCGCGGAGCCGGCCGGCGCGTGGCCCGGGACCACGTCGCTGAGGACGCAGGTGTTGAGGAAGCGGCGGCGCTCGTCGACGAGCAGGGTGGGCTCGCCCAGCGGCGAGCGCGGGGCGACGTGGCAGTACGTCGTCACCGTCCGCCCGGCGGGGACGTCCAGGCCGGGGAGCAGGCCGGCGGCCGGGCCGGGGCCGGTCGCCACCACCACGGCACGTGCGGGCACCTCGGTGCCGTCGGCCGTGACCGCGCCGTCGTCGGTGAGGCCGGTCACGGGGGTGTCCAGCCGGACCGTCCCGCCGGGCAGGGCGGCGCCGAGCGCGTCGGGCACCGCGCCGATCCCGGCGGCCGGCAGGCACAGGGTGCCGCGCAGCATGCTGCGCCAGACGAGGTGGAAGAACCGGCTGGACGTCTCCAGGTCGTCCTCCAGGAACACGCCCGACAGGAAAGGCCGGAGGAACCGTTCGACGAAGTCCTCGGAGAATCCGGCGGCGGCCAGCGCGGTACGGGTGGTGCGGTCCTGCGACCGCTTCACCAGCCGTACCGGGGCGAGCATGTCCCGGGCCGACAGCAGGGCGAGGGCCGCGAGGTCGCGGGGGCCGGCGACCCGCCCCGTGACCAGGTCGGGCAGGGTGCGGGGCCGCCGGGTGGGGTCGCCGAAGCGCAGCGGGCCGCCGTCCCCGGTGTGGACGAGGAAGCCGGGCGTGAACGGCCGGAGCCTGAGGGCGCGCAGCGACAGACGGCGGCGGACCTGGGGATACGAGGTGTTGAAGACCTGGAAGCCGCGATCGACGAGGAAGCCGTCGACCCGGTCGGAGCGCATCCGTCCGCCGACCGCGTCGGACGCTTCCAGAACCCGGACGTCGAGTCCGGCACCCAGCAGGTCCCGGGCGCAGGCCAGTCCGGCGACGCCTGCGCCGATCACGAGGACGTCGGGGGTACGGGCGGACGCGGACATGTCGAGCCCCTCGGCTGTCGGGCCGCCGGGTGGGGCCCGGACGGCGTCGGCCGTGCGCGACGGCGCACGCGTGCGGGAATGACTTCCCGTCCCCCGTGTACCCCGGATGCGGCGGCCGCTGCCCGGCCCTCCCCCGGAAGTGCTCGTCAGGCCGGTGAGCCGGACGGTCCTTCCCGGTACGCGGTGGAGAGGATGTCGAGGGCGTGCTGCAGGCTCGGCGGCCGGAGCATTCCGCGGACCGACGGGCCGGACCAGCCGGGTCCGCCCAGCACGACCAGGGGGCGGCGGCGCGCCCCCTTCACCCCCCACTGGGTGTCGGCGACGTGCCGGGCCAGCGGCAGGCTGGCCGTGGAGCGCGCCTGCGCCCACAGCACCACGGCCGACGGGCCCAGCCGCCGCACCGCCGCCGCGAGTGCCTCCGCCGGGACGGCGGCGCCGAACATGCGGGTGGGCAGGCGCAGTTCGCCCAGTCCGGCGTTGAGCGCCTCGATCGGCAGGGTGTGCTGCTCGCCGGGCACACAGGCCAGGACGACGGGTCCGGCGCCCTGCCGGTCGGACGGCGGGGTGCGACGGCGCAGGGCGGTGGAGACATGCCAGGACAGCAGGTGCTCGACCTCGACGTAACGGTCGCCGGACGAGACCCACTTGCGTCCGACGGCGTGCAGGGTCGGCACCATCACCTCCTGCCAGGCGACGGCGACGCCGTACTGCTCCACGACGGCGGTCAGCAGTTCCTCGACGGCCGGGGCGTCCAGCCGTACGGCCGCACGGGCCAGGCCCCGGCATTCCTGGCGCACGTCGCCGAGCGACAGTGCGCCGGCCGCGTGCGAAGGACCGCGGTCCGGCGGGCGCACGGTCGTCCCGACCGTCCCCGGCGGTGGATCGGCCGTCTCCCTGGCGGCGCGGGCGGCCTCGGCCGGCGGTACCCCCGACGAGGTCAGCCGGCACATCTCCTCGAGCACGGCCACGTCCTGCGGGGTCCAGCGGCGATGCCGTCCGTCGGCTCGGACCGCGGGCCCGATGCCGTAGCGGCGGTCCCAGGAGCGGAGCGTGGTGGGCGACACCCCCAGCCGACGGGCCAGTGCCCCGGTCGTCAGGGGCACGTCCGCCGCCTTCGCGGACCGTCCGGGCCGGTCCCGCGCCTCGCCTCGCGGGGAGTCCCCGGACGCGGATGGCTGACTCATGGCAGCGACTATACGACGCAGAACCGATGCGAGTTGAGGACCTGGTTCGGTCCCTCGGACGATGGCGGTGCCAGGGCTCGCGGCGGCCGTCCCGAGTCCGCCCTTCCGGCAGCGGCCCGGCCGGGCCGAGTCTCCCCCGCAGGGGGACGTGCGACGTGAGGAGCCGCCGTCATGAGCCCGCAGGACAGTGCCGTCGCGTCGGTGCCGGCGGCGGAGTCCCTCACCGACGAGGAGCTCGCGCGGGGGGTCGTGGCGGGTGACGAGGACTGCCTGGAGGCGGCCTATCACCGCTGGTCGGCCTTGGTGCACACGCTGGCCTGGCGCTCCCTGGGCGATGCCAGGGAGGCGGAGGACGTGACCCAGCAGGTGTTCCTCGGGGTGTGGCGCGGGCGCGGGGGTTTCCGTCCGGAGCGCGGCTCGTTCGGCGCCTGGATCACGGGGATCACCCGGCGGAAGATCGCCGACGCGGTGGCCGCCCGGACCCGCCGGCTCGCCCTGGTCGCATCGGCCGGCTCGTCGCTCGCCCTGGCCGATCCCGCGGCCCGGCAGCCCGACGCGGCCCTCGACCGGGTCATCGTCCTGCACGAACTCGCCAAGCTGCCCGCCCCTCAGCAGCGGGTGCTCCGGCTGGCGTTCTACGAGGACCTCACCCACACCCAGATCGCGGAACGCACCGGCTGGCCGCTGGGCACGGTCAAGAGTCACGCCCGCCGCGGCCTGCGCCGGCTGCACGGCTGTCTCCAGCAGGAGGCGGGCGGCTGAGCCGCTCACCGGTTCGCCACCCGTACGTCTTTTCGCTGCAGAAACGGTGCGGAACCGCGCACAGGTCGATACACCCTGCCTGCTCCGGCACTCACGCCCCGCTCTACACATAAAGGGGAAATAAGAGCAGAATGTCTGATAGCGGCGTATAACGCACGCACCAGACGCGGTCAGGCCTGCACAGTCAAAGGAGACGACTCATGGCCAACGTCTCGCACGGCAGAAGCGACATATCGAGCCACCCCGATGTAGGCGAGATGCGGGAGCGCTACGACCGCATGCTCGGCGGTCGTGATGTGGCCCTCGTGGACGGACCGGTGTTCCTGCTCGGTCTGTACTGCGCGGCCTCCCCGTGGATCCTTCACTACGCGGCGAGCCAGCCGGCGCTGATGACCCACAACCTGATCATGGGCATAGCCATAGGCCTGCTGGCACTGGGCTTCACCCGGGCCCCGGAACGCATGTACGGCCTCAGCTGGGCCATGTGCGCCCTGGGCATCTGGATGATCATCGCGCCCTGGGTGGTCGGCCGCAGCCCGGACACGGGCGTCATCATCAACAACGTGATCATCGGCGCGCTGGCACTCTGCCTCGGGCTGGTGTGTGCCGCTTCGGCGGCCCGGCGGACGCCCATGTCGTAGGCAACACCGAACTCCCCCTTGGAAGGGAGGACGCGGGACCGGTCCGGTGACGGCGGACCGGCCCCGCCGCGTTGTTCACCGGCCGGGCACCAGCCAGGGCTCCTGCGGGAGCGGACTGCCGGTCTCGATGAGGGACTTCAGGTTGGACAGCACGGCCGGCCAGCCGGCCGAGATGGCCCGCAGCTCGTCCTCGCCGTCCAGGTCCTCGTGGGTGACGGTGAGCCGGACGATGTCGGCGTGCGGCTGGATGTCGAAGGTGACCCGGGAGTGCCGGTCCGGCTCCCCCTCATGCTCCGGCGCGGCCCAGCTGGTGACCAGCCGGGTCGGACGCTCGCTCTCGACGACGGTGCCGACCACGTCGGCGATGCCGGAGCCGTCGGTGCGCACATGTTCCCAGCGGGAGCCGGGTCGCCAGTCGGAGACGTTGGAGTGCCCCCAGTAGACGGCGGTCAGGTCGGCGTCCGTGAGGGCGTCCCAGACCTTCTCGGGGGTGCTGGCGATATAGGTGACGTAGACATAGCTGGGCTGGTCGCTCATGGCTTCCTCGGCTCGTCGCTTCAGGTCGCCGAGCGCGCGCAGGCGCGGGCGCTCGAACTTGTCGATCCACCGCTCCTGGATCTCGTGGAGCGGCACGGGGTTGAGGTAGTGCAGCTTCTCCCGCCCCCGCCGCACCGTGCTGATCAGGTTCGCGGCCTCCAGGACGGCCAGGTGCTGGGTCACCGACTGCCGGGTCATCACGATGCGCTCGCACAGCTCGCCCAGCGTCTGTCCGTTCTGCTCGTGCAGGCGGTCCAGCAACCGTCTGCGCGTGTCGTCGGCCAGCGCCTTGAAGACCTGGTCCATCCCACTGTCGTCCTCTGATCGCACACTCAAAGTTATGCAGGCAAATAACTGCATGTCAAGGTCGACGGCTTCCGGTGTGCGCTCGGTCCCCCAGATCGAACGAGATCCACACGTCCGGCGGCAGCTCGGGCCGGCCCGGCACCGGGCGGGTCTCCTCCGTCCAGGCGTCGCCCGTGAGGTCGGTCGCGACCCGCCGCCAGAAGGCGACGGCGCCGGGGTTCTCGTACTGGAACGCGATCGCCCAGCCGCCCGGATGCCGGGTGAGGACCTCACGGACGGTACGCAGCCCGAGGCCCGTCCGGCGTGCGCCGCGGACCACGAAGAAGCTGTTGAGCACCCGCACGGGCGCGTCCAGGCCCCGGACGAACGCGAAGCCGACCGGATGGCCGCCCTGTACGAACAGGTAGGGCGCCCAGCCGGGCGAGGAGAAGGCGTCCTCGACGCGTTCGCTGCGGAACGTGCCGTCGGGGTCGGGCAGGTGCCGGCGGAACTCGGACAGGTCGTGGTGGAACATCAGCCACAGCCGTTCGACGGCAGGGCGGTCCTCGACGGCGGCCGGGCGGACGACGACATCGGCGGTTTCCGTGGTGTCGGACATGAAAAAAGCCTCACCCGGCGGTAGTTGAGCATGCCGGGTGAGGCTGACGTGTTTTCCGCAGACTACACCGCGACCGGGCTCTCGGGTGCCAGATACTCCTCGTTGATCTCCTTGCGGCCGAACGGCCACACCTTCTCCAGGCGCGCCCAGATCAGGAACGCCACGCAGCCGAGGGCGAGCCAGGCCAGGGACCACTCGATGGGGTGACGGCCCGGGGAGTTCTTGTCGGCGTAGCCGTAGATCACGCACCAGCCGGCGAAGGCGACGATGCTCGGCAGGGGGTAGAGCCACATGCGGTAGGGCCGTTTCAGCGTCGGCTGGCGGCGGCGCAGCACGGTGAGCGCCACGATCTGGGCCAGTGCCTGCACGATCACCATCACGGTGGTGAGCAGCTGGATGAGCGTGGCCAGGTCGGTGTGGCGGCCGATCAGGAAGCCGATCGCGGTGATCACGCCCATGGTGGCCAGGCCCAGCATCGGGAAGCGGTGCTTGGGGTGGAGCTTCTCGTAGGGGCGGAAGAAGACCCGGTCGCGGGCCGCGTCGTAGGGCACCCTGGAGCCGCCGAGCAGGCCGGTGAAGACCGAGGCGAAGGCCGTGATCAGGATCAGCACGGTCACCGTGTCGGCGGCACCCTTGCCCCAGGTCTCCTCCAGGACCGCCGAGGCCACCGAGGTCGAGGCGATGTCGCCCGGGTTCGTCATGCGCTGCCAGTCGACGACGCCGAGCGTGCCGATCTGCAGCATCAGGTAGATGGCCATGATGCCGACGATCGAGAAGAGGATGGAGCGCGGCAGGACGCGGCCCGGGTCCTTGATCTCGGCGCCCATGTAAGCGGTGGTGTTGTAGCCGAGGTAGTCGTAGATGCCGATGGTCAGGCCCGCGGCGAAGCCCAGCCAGAAGTGGTCGCTGGTCAGGTCGAAGGCGTGCGCCGGGTAGGTGAAGGCGAGGTGCGGGCTGAAGTCGGAGGCCGCGGCGGCGATCACCAGCACCACCGAGGCGATCATCACCGTCCACATGACGGCGGTGATCCGGGCGATGTGCTCGATACCCCGCCAGAGCAGGAGCACCACCAGGGCGATGATGCCGAGCCCGATGAGGTCGCCGGAGGTCTGGCCGAGACCGGGGGCGAGATAGCCCAGGTACTGCACGAAGCCGACCACGCCCGTGGACATGATCAGCGGGATGAAGAGCATCGCCGTCCAGACGAACAGGAACGGCATCAGGCGTCCGGTGCGATACTGGAAGGCCTGGCGCAGATAGACGTAGCTCCCGCCGGAGCCGGGCATCGCGGCGCCCAGCTCCGCCCAGACGAGACCGTCGCAGAGCGCGAGCACGGCGCCCGCGACGAAGCCGATCACCGCCTGCGGCCCGCCGAACGCGGACACCATCAGCGGGATGGTCACGAACGGTCCGATGCCGCACATCTGGCTCATGTTGATGGCGGTGGCCTGGAACAGGCCGACGCGCCGGACGAAACCGCCGTCGGACGGCGGGCTACCAGGACCGAGGGGACTACCGGGACTACCGGACATGGGGGCTCCTGAGCGAGGCGCTGGGGAAGAGGCGGGACGCTGACGACGGACGGCGGCCGATTCGGCGGGATGGCCGATAAAGTTAAGGAGCCTTACTAGATGCGTCAAGTATGCGTCAGGAATCGGTGAGAATGGTGTGATGGCCGCCAGCGACGTCGTAGAGCAGCAGGAACAGCCCTGGAGCCGGCAGCGACTGCGCAGCACCAACGAGCGGCTGCTGCTGGACCGGCTGCGCCTGCTCGGTTCCGCCTCCCGTGCCCAACTCGCCCGCGAGACCGGCCTGTCGAAACCGACGGTCTCCAGCGCGCTCGCGGCACTGGAGTCGGCGGGTCTGGTCCACGAGGTGGGCACCCACGCCCCGGAGCGCGGCCGCACCGCCGTGCTGTACGCCCCCGACCCGGCGGCCGGATACGCGCTCGGCGTCGACGTGGGCCGCGGCTGGCTGCGGGTGGCGGTCGCCGACCTGGACGGCACCCTGGTCGCCCGCTCCGACGTGCGCAACCGGGCCCGCGGCTCGGGCGCCATGGCCGACCTGCTGGTCACCACCGCACGGCAGGTCGTCGCCAACTCCGGGGTCGATCCGGCCGAGGTGGTGCACGGGGTGGTGGGCACGCCAGGTGTGTACGACGAGCGGCAGCGGCGGGTGCGGTACGCGATGCACCTGCCGGGCTGGGGGCGCGCCGGGCTGTTCGACCGGATGCACGAGGAACTGGGCGTCCCGCTGGAGGTGCACAACGACGCCAATCTCGCGGCGCTCGGCGAGTACACGTACGGCGTCGGGGCGGGCAGCCGGCTGTTCGCGTACATCATGATCGGCACCGGTCTGGGGATGGGGGTCGTCAGCGAGGGACGGCTGTTCACGGGGGCGCACGGGCTCGCCGGGGAGATCGGTTTCCTGCCGTGGCCAGGGCAGCAGCGCAAGCCGGAGCGGCTGGAGGACGCGGTGTCGGGGGTGGCCGTGGTCGAGGCGGCGCGCCGGTTCGGGATGACCGGGCAGCTCACCGCGAAGTCCGTGTTCGACGCGGCCCGGCAGGGCGACCCCGCCGCCGTCGAGGCGGTACGCCTGGAGGGCGAGCGGATCGCCCATACGGTGGCGGCCGCCGCGGCCGTACTCGACCCCGACCTGGTGGTGCTCGGCGGCGGGGTCGGCCACAGCGTCGACCTGCTGCTGCGCCCGGTGCGGGACCATCTGCGCACGCTCACCCCGCTGCGCCCGAAGCTCGCGCCCAGCCGGCTCGGCGAGGACGCGGTGCTGCTCGGCGCGGTGGCCACGGCCCTCGGCACCGCCCGTGACCTGGTCTTCCAGCGCAGGTCGGCCGCGTCCTGAATCCGCCGCCGCCAACTCGCGCGGGCGCCACGGTGATTGACACGGCCCACTCGGGACCCTAGCTTGAGCCGGGTTAGTAAAGTTTCCTAACTTTACGAGCCTGGAGACCACCGTGTTCCCTCGCCGCGCCCCCGGACACCGCCTCGCCACGGCCGCCGTGGCCCTGGGCCTGCTCGGTTCACTCAACACCAGCGCCTGGGCCGGGGCCCGCGACCCGGCCCACGGGCCCGCCCGGATCACCCGTGTGCCGTCCACCGCCGGGTCGCAGACCGCGCTGTCCGGCTACGCGATCCGGTCGACGGCCGACGTGAGCGACTCGGCGGCGGCGGTCTCCTCCCCCGGCTATCCGGCCAAGGGCTGGTATCCGGCGGGCCCCCGCTCCACGGTGCTGGCCGCACTCCTCGCCGACGGCGTCTACGACGACCCGTTCGTCTCCACCAACCTGCAGAAGATCCCCAAGTCACCCTTCCAGGTGCCCTGGTGGTACCGCAGCGACTTCACCGTGGCGGACCCCTCGCAGCGCACCTACCTGGACTTCAGCGGGGTGATCTCGGCGGCCGACGTGTACGTCAACGGCCACCGGGTCGCGACGACCGCGGACGTCACCGGCGCCTACACACACCACGAGCTGGACGTCACCTCGCTGGTCGGGGCCGGGACCAACACGGTCGCCTTCCGTATCCAGCCCAACGACCCGGACAAGAACCTCACCATGGGCTGGATCGACTGGCTCCAGCCGCCGCCCGACCAGAACATGGGCATCGTCCGTGACGTCCTGGTCCGCCGGGGCGGCCCGGTCGCGCTCCGCGACGCGCACGTGGTGACGAAGCTCGCGATGCCCTCCCTGGCGACGGCCGACCTGACGGTGAAGGCACAGGCCCGCAACGACTCCGACACGCCGGTCACGGCCGAGGTCTCCGGTACGGTCGCCGGAGTGGCCGTCACCAGGTCGGTCGCGCTCGCCGCCCACCAGAGCAAGACCGTCACCTTCACCCCCGCCGACGTGCCCGGTCTGCACCTCACCTCCCCGAAGGTGTGGTGGCCGGCCGGTATGGGCGGCCAGCCGCTGTACGACCTCGACCTCACCGCCTCCGTAGCCGGCACGGCGTCGGACACCGCACACGAGAGCTTCGGTATCCGTGACGTCCGGGCACCGCTGAACTCCGACGGCGCCCGCCAGTACTCGATCAACGGCCGCAGGCTGCTGATCAAGGGCGGCGGCTGGTCACCGGACGAGTTCCTGCGCTGGGACCGGACCTATGTCGAGGACCGCCTGAAGTACGCGCTCGACCTCGGCCTCAACGCCATCCGCCTGGAAGGCCACATCGAGCCCGACGAGTTCTTCGACATCGCCGACCGGTACGGCATCCTCACCCTGCCCGGCTGGGAGTGCTGCGACAAGTGGGAGGGCCAGGTCAACGGCGACGGCGAGCGGGGCGAGAAGTGGACGGCCGCCGACTACCCGGTCGCCCAGGCCTCCATGGCCGCCGAGGCCGCCCGGCTGCGGGACCACCCGAGCGTCGTCTCCTTCCTGATCGGCAGCGACTTCGCACCCGACGCGAAGATCGAGAAGACCTACCTGGACGCCCTGAAGGCGGCCGACTGGGCCGCCCCTGTGGTCTCCGCCGCCTCCGACAACTCCACTCCGCAGCTGGGCAGTTCGGGCATGAAGATGACCGGCCCCTACGACTGGATCCCGCCGAACTACTGGTACGCCAAGCGGGAGGGCGGCGCCACCGGCTTCAACTCCGAGACCAGCGCGGGCCCCGACATCCCCACCCTCGACACCCTGCGCCGCATGATGACCCCGGCCGAGCTGGACACGCTCTGGAAGTACCCGGACCTCAAGCAGTACCACCGCTCCCCCTCCCCGGTCTTCGGCACCCTCAAGGTCTACGACGACGCCCTCGCCGGCCGCTACGGCGCCCCGAAGAGCCTCACCGACTACGTGCGCAAGGCGCAGCTCGCCCAGTACGAGAACGTCCGCGCCCAGTACGAGGCGTACGGACGCAACCAGACGGACGCCGCCAAGCCGTCCACCGGGGTCGTCTACTGGATGTTCAACAGCGGCTGGACGTCCCTGCACTGGCAGCTGATGGACCGTTACCTCGACCAGGGCGGAGCCTACTTCGGCGCGAAGAAGGCCAACGAGCCGCTGCACGTCCAGTACTCGTACGACGACCGCTCGGTGGCCGTGGTGAACAACCGGCACGCCGCCGCGTCCCGGCTCACCGCGCGGGCGACGCTCTTCGACCCGGACGGCACCCAGCGCTACGACCGGACCGTCACCGGCCTCTCGGTCAAGGGCGACGGCGCGCACACCACCGCGCTCACCCTGCCGGCGTCGGTGAGCGGACTGCCGTCCACGTACCTGGTACGGCTGGTCCTGACCGACGCGGCCGGCCAGGAGGTGAGCCGCAACGTCTACTGGCTCTCCACCAAGGCGGACACCCTCGACTGGGCGAAGACCGACTGGTGGCACACGCCGACGACGAGCCACGCGGATCTGAAAGGGCTGACGTCGATGGCCCAGGTGCCGGTCACGGCCACGGCGTCGACCACGGCCGCGGACGGCACGTCGACCACCACGGTGACGGTCCGCAACGCCGGTACGGACAAGACTCCGGCGCTGCTGACGGACGTCCATCTCGTCGACGCGAACGGCAGGCCGGTGCTACCGGTGCGCTGGTCGGACAACGAGGTCAGTCTGTGGCCGGGCGAGTCGGCGACCCTGACGGCCACCTACCGCACCGCCGATCTGCACGGCGCGGAGCCCCGGGTGCGGGTCTCCGGCTGGAACGCGGCGGAGCGGACGGTTCCGGCAGCCGCGCCGGAACCGTCCGCCGGGCTCAGCTCACGTTGAGCGCGGTGTCGTCGATGACGAAGGACGTCTGGAGGGTCGACCCCTCGACGCCGCTGAACTTGATGGTGGCCGTGGTGCCCGCGAGGGAGGAGACGTCGAAGCTCTTCAGGACGTATCCGGAGGCCGCGTTGAGGTTCGAGTACGTGGCCAGGGTGGTGGATCCGGCGGTCACCGTCAGCTTGTCGTAGGCGGTGCTGGTGGTGGTCTCCGCGGTGTCCACGTGCAGATAGAAGCTGAGGGTCGCGGAGCAGCCGGACGGAATGGTCACCGACTGGGACAGCGTGTCGGTGTGGGCCGATCCGTAGCCGTCGAGCCAGGCCTTGTACGAGCCGGTGCGGGCGGCCTCGCTGCTGGAGTTGGTGATGACCCCGCTGCTGCCGGTCCAGGTGGTGTTGCCGGACTCGAAGCCGGGGTTGCCGAGCAGCTGGGCCGCGGTGCAGGTGCCGCCGCCCCCACCGCCACCGCCACCGCCGCTGCTGCCGCCCCCGGCGAGCCAGGCGGTGGCGTTCAGGGCGAGGGCCGCGTTGGTGGCGCCGCTGTCGTTCCAGCCGTCGTACAGCGTGTTGCCGGACTGGCCGGTGCCGTCGTCGATCGGGGAGCTGTCGCCCCAGAAGGCGACGCGGCCGCTGCCGAAGGTGCTGGTGGCGAAGAAGGCGCCGGTGTTGCCGGAGTAACCGCTGCGGTAGAGGAGACCCTTGACGGCGGAGTTGTCCGTCGGCTTCAGGGTCGCCGTCGTGCCGTCGGCGATCAGACTCTTGGTGACGGTACCGAAGGAGCCGTGCAGAACCGGGTCGGTGCTGTCACTGATCGCGGCCGGGTAGCCGGAGCTGATGTCGAGCGTGTCGATCGAGAAGCCGAACGGGTCGGTCGAGTCGACGCTGTTGTTCGTCATCAGGTCGTTGAAGATCTCGACGGCGTCCTCGCCGTCGTTGTTGCGGTCGGCACCGGTGTGGTCGGAGACCATGAACAGGCCGCCGCCGTTCTTCACGAAGTTCATGATGGCCGTCTTCTCGGCCGTCGTGAACAGCGTGTTCGGCTCGGGCAGTACCAGCGCGTCGAAGTTCGACAGGTCGGTCGTCGACGAACCGCCGTACGTCAGTGCGCTGGTGGCCGTCTTGAGGCTGTAGCTGCCGGTCTTCTGGAGGGCGACGCCCCATGACGAGAGGGCGCCGGTCCAGTCCGTCTCCGAGGAGGGCGAGGAGTCCTGGGAGAGCGGGTCGGGCTTACTGGTGGAGATGATCCAGTCCGCGTTGCCCGCCTCCTCGGCGTGGCCGTCGTCGAACAGGACGCGGTAGGTGGTGGCCGCGTGAGCGGGGGTGGCCGCGGTGCCGACCTGGAGGGCGGCTCCCGTGGTGAGCAGGGCGAACCCGGCCAGGGCGGTGGTGATTCTGTGGCGGGATCTGCTGGATCCGAACATCCGGCGAACCTCCATGAGGGGGGTGGGGTTGAGGCGGTGGGGACGCCAACTCTTCGCGCGTAGAACCTGGTTGAGATTTCTACACGCGTCGACTCATTGAAAGGTACATGGCATGTCGGATCGGTGAACAGAAAACCGCTGTAACAACCGGAGGGGACTGCCTGCCCATTGAGCGGGCAGATTGGACTTCAGTGGGGTACAGACGAAGAGGGGCGGACATGGAGATCTCGGGCATCATCAGTGCCATCATCATCGGTATCATCATCGGTGTGCTGGGGCGCCTGGTCGTTCCCGGCCGCCAGCACATCGGCATTCTGCTGACCATCGTCGTCGGCATCGTGGCGGCGCTCTTGGGCTCGGCGATCGCGGCCGGCTTCGGCGTGGCGGACACCAAGGGGCCGGACTGGATCGAGTGGTTCATCCAGATCGCGCTGGCGGCGCTGGGCGTGGCGGCGCTCGACCGGACCAGGGCCCGCCGGTGAACACGGGAACCCGCGCGACCGGCTACGGCCGACCCGCGGCCCGGCACATCGCCTAGCCGGACCGCCGAACCGCGCCAGACACACGGAACACGCTACGGGGCGACCGCGGGGACAGTCCCTACCGGTCGCCCTGCGGCCGTACCACGGCCAGGTACGCGACGAGCCGGTCCCGGTTGCGGGCCAGGCAGTCGATGCGGGCCTGGATGCGCTCGACGTGCCCGCTGAGCAGTGCGGCCGTCTCCGGGGTCACGCACTCGCGCGGCGGATGGATCTGCTCGGGCCCGGAGAGATACGGCAGGATCGCGCGGATCATCTCCGTGGTCAGCCCGGAGTCGAGCAGCCCGCGGATCTGCTGGACGTCCTGGACCGCGGCCTCGCCGTAGGACCGGTAGCCGTTGTCGGCGCGGTCGGGGTGGAGCAGGTCCTGTTCCTCGTAGTAGCGCAGCAGCCGGGTGGGCACGCCGGTGCGGCGGGAGAGTTCACCGATCCTCATCGCGGCCTCCGCGGCGCCCGCTTGCCTTCACACTGGTGTCAAAGTCCGACCATGGTCGCATGACCACCTCTTCCCAGGTCAAGGGCGCCGCGCTGCCCTGGTCCGGGCTGCTCGCCCTGTCCGCGACCGCCTTCACCGCCGTGCTGACCGAACTCCTCCCTGCCGGGCTGCTGCCCTCGATGGCCCCGGCGCTCGGGGTGTCCGAGTCCCGGGTCGGCTTCCTGGTCACCGGCTACGCGGCGGCCTCCTTCCTGGCGGCGATCCCGCTCACCGCCGCCCTGCGCGGGCTGCCGAGGCGCCGGGTGCTGGGCGGCGCGCTGATCGGCCTGGCGGTGAGCGACGCCCTGGTGGCGCTGTCGTCGTCCTACGCGCTCAGCTTCGCGGCCCGGCTGCTGGCCGGAGCCATGGGCGGGACACTGTGGGCGATGCTCGCCGGGTACGCGGCCCGCATGGTGCCGGCCGGGCGGCGCGGCCGGGCGATCGCGGTCGCCCTCGCCGGGATCACCCTGGCGCTGGCCCTGGGCGTGCCGGCCGGTACGGCGCTGGCCGCTGCGGTCGGCTGGCGTGCCGCCTTCGCCGCCCTGGCCGGTTTCGCCGCGGCGCTGGTGGGCTGGGTGCGGTGGCGGGTGCCCGACTTCCCCGGTGAACCGCCGCATGTGCGTGCGCCGTTCCTGGAGGTCGCCGCACGGCCGGGCATCCGCCCTGTGCTGTCCGTGACCCTGTTCCTGCTGCTCGGGCACCAGGCCATGTACACCTACCTCGCGCCGTTCGCGCGGCACGCCGGGTTCGGCGAGGGCCGTACCGGACTGCTGCTGGCGGTGTTCGGCGCGGCCACCGTCGCCGGGATCTGGGTCACGGGCCTCCTGGTCGACCGGCATCCGCGGGGCACGCTGCTCGCCGCGCTGGCGCTGTTCGCCTCCGTGCTGCTGGTCCTCGGCCGGTACGCCGGCACGCCCGCGGTGCTGGTCGGCGCCGTCGCTCTGTGGGGCGTGGCCTTCGGCGGGGCGCCCACCCTGATCCAGACGGCGCTGGTGGACGCTTCGGGGCCCGCCGACGCGGAGGTCGCGACCTCGCTGCAGACCACCGTCTACAACACGGGCATCGCCGCCGGTTCGCTGGCCGGCGGCCTCGTCCTGGACCGGCTGGGCGCGGCAGCGCTGCCCTGGACCGCGCTGCCGCTGGTGTCGGTCGCGCTGGTGGTCGTCACGCTGGGCCGACGCCACGCGTTCCCGGGCGGCCGGGGACGCGGCCGCCCGGCCGGTCAGCCGAGTTCGAGCGTCGTCACCCCGAAGACCCGCTCCAGGGCGTAGTCGCGGACCGGGCCCGTGTACATGCGGGCGGTCTCGAACGAGGGGGTGAATCCGGTCTCTTCGGCGAGGGCGACGCCCGCCGTGCTGATCTCGGGCACATCGACGGCGACCTGCCGGCCGGCCGCCTCGGCCATCAGCGCGGTGAACAGGGCCCGGGCGTCCTCGGCGGTGTCGGCGAACAGGGGGCCGATCCGCAGGCAGTCGTGGCCGGGGCGGATCACGCCGTAGCCGGTGAGGCGGTCGCCGTCGTGCCGGACGAAGGCCCGGTGGCCGGCGCCGGTCAGCCAGGCGGCCACGAACCGCGGCCGGTCGGCCGGGGAGCAGGCGCTGTCGTACGCGGTGACGGCCGGCAGGTCGGCGGCGCGTGCCGGGCGGACGCCCGCGGGGATCTCGGCGGCCGGGGCGTGACCCACGAACCGGGCGGTGCGGTAGGCCAGTTGGAAGCCGGACTGGCGGTAGTTGTCCTGCTGGGCCACCACACCGTCGAGGCCGACCGTGCGGGTGCCGGCGTGGGCCAGTGCGGTCTTCCAGGTGGCGAGGCCGTGGCCGCGGCCGCGCAGGTCGGGGCGGACCAGGTACCAGCCCAGGAAGGCGTAGTCGGGGCCGTGGTTGACGACGGAGACGGCCGACACCGGTGCGCCGTCGACGCGGCCTATGAAGAACCCTTCGGGGTCCTGGGCGAAGAAGGCGGGGAGGTCCGACAATCCGGGGTTCCAGCCCTCGTCCACGGCCCAGCCGCGGACCACCGGCCAGTCCTCGGGCGTGGCCTGGGTGACGACGAGGTCCTGGGGGGCCGGAGAGGTCATCGATGCGCTCCATTCAGCGGCTGGTCAGGGCGGCCCGGGCCGCCCACACGGTGCGGTCGGACAGCGCGGCGGGCGGCGCCGCGTCCGCAGCATCCTTCCCGATCACCGGGCGCCGCACCACGCCGGGATCAAGCCGTCGGCGTGTGCAACAGAGCGCGTCGGCAGGCTTGTTGAAGGCGGCGGGCCGGGACACGCACACGGCACAGGCCCCACCGGTCGGGGTCCGGTGGGGCCTGCAGGCACGTTTCTCGGCGCGCCGCCTCGGCAGCGCGTCGGACGGGTCAGCGCATACGGCCCGGCCTGAAGCGTCGGTGCAGGGCGGTCCCGGCGAGCAGCAGCGCCGCGCTGCCCGCGGCGGCGGCACCCGTGAGCTCCGTCCCGGTGTGGGCGAGGGTGGTCGTCGCGGCCGGCGGTGGGGCGGGGTGGTCCGTCTTCGGACCGGGGTGGGTCTTGACCGGGGTCGGGGTGGGCGTGGTGGGCGTATCCGGCGTGCTCGGGTGGTCGCCGGAGGTGTTCACGGAGGTGTTGCCGGTGGCCGGATTGAGTGCCCCGACCACGTTCACGCTGTTGCCGCTCACGTTGACCGGGAGATCGACCGGCAACTGGATGCCGTTGCCGGAGATCACTCCGGGCGAGTCCTCCTCGGCGCCCTGCGCGGACGCGCCGCCGGTGGTGGTGGCCGAGCCGCCGGACTTGCCGACACCGGCGTCGCCGGTCGAGGCCGAGCCGCCGGACTTGCCGTCAGCGGCGCCGCCGCCCTCGTTCACACAGGTGTTGCCGGCCGCCGGGTTGAGGAGCCCCACCACGTTCACGGTGTTCCCGCACACGCTCACCGGGACGTGCACCGGCAGCTGAATGCCGTTGCCGGAGATCGCTCCGGGCGAACCGGCGGCGATGCCGTCCGCGCCCGAGTCGGCCCAGGACGGGACCGCCACGGCCATCGCACCGGAGGCGGCGGCGACGGCGATCACACCGTTTCGGGTAACCCGTTTCATAGGTTCCCTGCCTTCCAGAAATTGTCGCGGGCGCTCGCCCGCACCGGTTAAACAGTGGCCGCACCATGCGAGTTATGGCTTATCCACATTTCACCCCATCGAGTGACATCGTTATCGAACCCGGGGCAAAACCGTGTTAGGAGCCTGAAGCCGGTGATCGCGGCACGATACGGCACCCCGGTCCGGGCCGCTCGCCGGGAGGCGGGCCCACCGGGACCCCCTTATGGTGATCGAAAGCCCTGTTCCCGGTCCGCCACGGAGTGTCCCTGGAGGCCCTCGATGCCGGCCATGCCCCGTAACCGGCCCGCCGTGCGTCGCTGCGCCGGCGCCGGAGCCGTCGCGCTGGCCCTGCTCGGCGCGGGGCTGCCCGCTGCCGCGGCGACGACGACGAGCGGCAAGGAGCCGGACCTGAGCCGCTTCTACCGGCAGAAGGCCCACTGGACTGCGTGCAAGGACGTGGAGCTGCCCGACGACATGCAGTGCGCCACGGTGACCGTGCCGCTCGACTACGCGAAACCGGCCACGGGCACCATCGACCTGGCGCTGTCCCGCTACCGGGCGTCCGGGAAGTCGCGCGGCTCGGTGCTGCTGAACTTCGGCGGCCCCGGCGGCTCGGGCGTCAGCGGCCTCGGGCAGGCCGGCAAGGACTTCATGAGCCTGACCAACGGATATGACGTGGTCGGCTTCGATCCGCGCGGGGTCGGCCGCTCCTCCCCCGTCAGCTGCGGCGACGGCCTCGACCAGCCCTCGGACGACGCGAGCGTCGACAAGGTCCCCGACGTCGCCCATCCGCAGGCCCTGATGAAGATCCTCAAGCAGCTGACGGTCCGGTGCACCGAGCACTCCGGGCCCGTGCTGTCCCACATAGGCACCGTGAACGCCTCCCGCGACCTGGACGTCATCCGCCAGGCGCTCGGCGACAAGAAACTGAACTACCTGGGCTTCTCCTACGGCACCAGGCTCGGCGCGGTGTACGCGGCCCAGTTCCCGCACAAGGTGGGCCGCATGGCCCTGGACGGGGTGGACACCCTGACCGAGTCGCTGGCCGAGCAGGGGGTGGCGGGCGCCCAGGGGCAGCAGACGGCGCTGGACGACTTCCTCGACTGGTGCGTCACCGACCTGGGGTGTCCGTTCGGGCAGGACCGGCGCAAGGCGGGCGAGGCGGTCACGAAGCTGGTGCGCTCGCTGGACGAGAACCCGGTGCCGTCCGACTTCGGCGGCGCCTTCACCGGTCAGGACCTGGTGACCGCCATCGGGCAGGGGCTGTACGGCAGGGAACTGTGGCCGCTGCTGGAGCGGGCGCTGGCTTCCCTGATCGAGGACGGGGACACCCGGGCCGTGCAGAACTTCGCGTCCGGCGGCTACTCCCTCCCCGTCGGGCAGCGGCGCGGCAGCGGGCTGGTGGACAGCGCCGACATCCCCGTGGACAACCTGTCGGCCGCCCTGATGGCGATCAACTGCGCCGACGACCCCGACCGGCCGAGCGCCCGGCGGCTCACCCAGGACGTCGGCCGGCTCGGCAAGGAGTACCAGCAGGCGTCCCCGATCTTCGGCCGGTTCCGGCTGACCCAGGTACTGCTCTGCTACGGCCGGCCGCGTGGCACCGACTTCATCCGCGACAAGGTGAAGGACGTGCCGTCGGCCCCGATGCTGCTGGTGGGCACGCGCGGCGACCCGGCGACGCCGTACCGCTGGGCGCTCGAGACGGCGAAGCGGCTCGGGCCGTCGGCCGTGGTGCTGGACAACCGGGGCGACGGTCACACCGGGTACACGTCCTCCAAGTGCGTGCACGGCAAGGTCGACGACTTCCTGCTGTACGGCACGCTGCCGGCCGACGGCAGCTCCTGCCCGGCCGACGCCGACGACCGCGGCGCCGGCACCGACTCGTCGGGCTGAGGCTCAGGACAGGGTCAGCTCGGGGGCGTAGAGGTCGAGCCAGTGCGCCAGGTCCAGGGTGCGTTCCAGGCCGCGCCGGGCGGCGTGGCTGCTCAGTCCGGTGCGGTGGGCCGCGAGGTCCAGCTTCTCGCGGTCGACGAGGTCGAAGACCCGGTGGTCGGGCCGGGTCAGCAGGTCCTTGACCTGGTCCTGGAGGGCCCGGCCGTACTCCGGGTCCTGGGTGGACGGGTAGGGGCTCTTGACCCGGTCGTACACGGACTGCGGGAGAACGTCCCGGGTGGCCTCCCGGAGCAGGGTCTTCTCACGGCCGTCGAAGGACTTCAGGGCCCAGGGCGCGTTGTAGACGTACTCGACCAGCCGGTGGTCGCAGAACGGCACCCGGACCTCCAGGCCGACGGCCATGCTCATCCGGTCCTTGCGGTCGAGCAGCATGCGGACGAAACGGGTGAGGTGCAGATAGCTCATCCGGCGCATCCGGAACTCGAAGTCGCTCTCCCCGTCGAGGCGTTGGACGCCGGTGACGGCGGAGTGATAGCCGTCCGCGATGTACGACTCCAGGTCGAGGGACTTGGTGAGGTCGGTGCGCAGGACGTCCGTGTCGTCGCCGAAGTGCCGGCCGGCCAGGTACAGCCAGGGGAAGGTGTCGGCGGTGCGTGCGCCCTCGTCGAAGAACTGCAGGTACCCGCCGAACACCTCGTCGGCGGACTCTCCCGACAGGGCGACGGTGGACTGGTCGCGGACGGCCCGGAAGAGCAGCAGCAGCGAGGCGTCCATGTCCCCGAACGCGGCCGGCAGGTCGCGGGCCCGGATCACCCGTTCGCGGACGGCTGGGTCGGCGAGGCTGTTCACGTCCAGGACGATGTCCTGGTGGTCGGTGCGGGCGAGCCGGGCCACGTCGTGCACGAAGGGCGTGTCGGGGGTGGAGCGCAGTTCGTCGGCGACGAAGTTGTCGGTCTGGCCGACGAAGTCGACGGCGAAGCTGCGGACCTTCTCGCCCTGCGCGGCGAGCTGCCGGGCGGCCAGGGCGGTCATGGCCGAGGAGTCGAGGCCGCCCGAGAGCAGGGTGCAGCGGGGCACGTCGGCGACCAGCTGGCGGCGCACGATGTCGTCGAGGAGTTCGCGGACGGTGGCGACGGTGGTGTCGCGGTCGTCGGAGTGCGGGCGGGTCTCCAGTCGCCAGTAGGTCCGGGTGCGCAGCCCGTGACGGTCGACGGTGACGACGGTGCCGGGTTCCACCTCGCGCATGCCCTCCCACACGGCGTGCCCGGGGGTCTTGACCATGGTGAACAGCTCGCGCAGCCCGTCCAGGCCGACCCGGGGACGCACCAGCGGGTTGGCCAGGATCGCCTTCGGCTCGGAGCCGAACAGGACGCCGTCCGGGGTCGGGTACAGGTAGAACGGCTTGATGCCCATGCGGTCGCGGATCATCACGAGCTTGTCGTGGCGGCCGTCCCAGACGGCGAAGGCGTACATGCCGTTCAGGCGCTCGGCGACGGTGTCGCCCCACTCCAGGTAGCCGCGCAGTACGACCTCGGTGTCGGAGTCGGTGGTGAACTCGTGGCCGCGGTCGGTGAGTTCGCGGCGCAGCTCGGTGAAGTTGTAGGCCTCGCCGGAGTAGACCATCGCGACGGTGCCGTCCGGGGTGCGGACGGTCATGGGCTGCCGGCCGCCGGGCAGGTCGATGATCGCGAGCCGGCGGTGTCCCAGGGCTGCGGGGCCCTCGCTCCAGGTGCCTCGGTCGTCGGGACCGCGGCAGGCCATGGTCTCCGTCATTGCATCCAATGCGTGCGTCTCGGTGGTGAGGTCACGGTCGAAGGAGACCCAGCCGGTGATGCCACACATGCGTTACCTCCTGCTGCCGGTCTGCCGGACAACACCCGCCACCTGCGGTTCCACGACGGAAGGCGATTGCCCGAGCGAACCACTTGTATTCAGCACCTATATAACGAGCGTGCGCCCGGGACCCGGGCCGGTCAACCTGGCCGTAACACGGATGGCCGCCCCGCCTCACCCTTTCGGCCGCGCTTTGCCCCGGCGAGGCCCGCGAACCCGCCCCACATCGGGCCTCGCCCGCCCGGAACAGGCCAACCGCAAAAACTTCCCCAAACGGAACCGGCGCCCCGGTTTTCACCGGGCGCCGGCCACCTGTCGCTGTCGCGTCCTCGCGCTACGCGTCCTCGCGCTCCTCACGTGCCGGCGCCGCCGTCAGGAACCGGTCCAGCACCGCCGTCAGCTCGGCCGGCCGCTCCACGGGAAGCTCATGGCCGGCGTCGATGATCCGGACCTCGGCGTCCGGGTAGGCCTTGGCCATCCGCAGCATCTGCCCGACCGGCAGCTGGATGTCGTGATAGCCGTGCACCATCAGGGTGGGCGCGGTGATCTCCCCGACCCGGTCGAGGACGTCGAAGGCCCGCATGGCGCCGTACAGCGTCATGACGACCTCGCGCGGGGTGTCCGCGGAGGCGCGGACGTACCCGCGTATCTCCTCGCGGGGGTACCCCGGGGCGAAGGCGCGCTGGATGTTCGCGGCGACGAAGAGCTTGAACGGCACCAGGGTGGAGGCCGCCATCAGCAGGCCGCGGCCGCGGCTGTACGTCATCCGGCCGATGGAGTTGACCAGCACCATCCGCTCGACCCGCTCGGGGTGGGTGAGTGCCAGGGTCTGGGAGATCATGCCGCCCATGGAGTGACCGACGGGGACGAAACGATCCACCTCGAGATGGTCGAGCAGGGCGACGACGTCCTGGGAGAGTTCGGCGATCGTCTTCACGCCGGCCCCGGTGCTCTCGCCGTGACCGCGCAGGTCGAGACGGATCACCCGGCGGCCCTTGGCGAAGTGCGCCGTCTGGTGGTCCCAGCGGTGCCGGTCGGCGGTCCAGCCGTGGATGAACACCAGGGGCGCGGCGGCGCCGTCCCGGGGGCCCTCGTCGTCGTACGTCAGCGCCGCTCCGTCGACTTCGAGCTGCGGCATGGGGGCCTCCTGGGGCGTGATCCGGTTACTGCCGGGTACGGTAACCGGCCGCGTCGCCCACCGTCACCGGGCAGCCGGCCTCAACACGGTTACAGCGTGCGTCTGATGGCCGCCACCACCGCCTCGGCGTCGTCCGCGGACACCGCGAGCCGGGCGAAGGGCGCGGACGGCCCCAGGTCGACCAGGACGACCGGGCCGTGTTCCTGGACGGCGACGAAGTCCCGCCCGCCCGGGTACTGCCAGGCGCCGACGCAGAGCCGGCCGGGCAGGAAGTGGCCCGAGGGCGGTTCGCCACGCAGCGCCCGCCACCAGTCGGGCTCCACCGATGCCCCGCGCACCTGCGCGAGCGGCACCCTGGGCCCGCGGCAGTGGGCGAGCAGCCGCTCCCGCCCGCCCAGCCGGACGACGACCTCGTCACCGTCGACGGTCAGCCGGGCCATCGCGCTCACCTCCACCGCTCACCGGGCGAATCCCGCCGCACGAATCCCACTGCACGATCCCGTTGGGGTAATTACCCCAAATGCCGCAATGGCGAATCGGCCCTATGGTGCTGGTATGGAGCACGCACTCAGTCCTTCGACCCTCGCCGAGCTGCGCCGCCCGCGCCCCTACCCCGCCGTTTCCGTGCTGACGCCGACGCACCGCCGCGAGCCCTACAACGCCCAGGATCCCGTCCGGTTGCGCAATGTCGTGGCCGAGGCGAAGAAGCAGCTGGAGATCGATCCCGCGGTCACCCGGGAGCGTCGCAGCGACCTGTTCGACCAGCTCGACCGGGCCCTCGCCGAGGTCGATCTGACCCATGCCGAGGACGGTCTGGTGATCTTCGCCGCGCCGGGTGAGCACCAGGTGTGGTCACTGTCCCGCAGCGTGCCCGAGCGCGTGGTGCTCTCGGACACCTTCCTCACCCGCAACCTGGTCTCGGCCCAGGCCGCCGAGCGGCCGTTCTGGGTGCTGTCGATCTCGGCCGACCGGATCACGCTGTGGAACGGCGGGGTCGACCGGGTCACCGAGAGCGAGACCGGCGGCTTCCCGATGACCCGCAGCCAGGAGAACTTCGACGCCGAGCGGCTGCAGCGCATCGGCGACATGCCCAGCACCTTCCGCGACGAGGACACCAAGCGCTTCCTGCGGGACGCGGACACCGCGATGGCCGCGCTGCTGCGTGAGGAGCCGCGACGCCTGTACGTCACCGGCGAGCAGGCCGCACTGTCCCTGTGGGAGGAGTTCGGCAACGTCGCCAGGTTCACCATCCCCGTGCAGCACGGCGGCCTCACGCACGCAGGCCCTGAGGCCGTGTGGCAGGTGATCCGGCCGCTGCTGGAGGCGGACTCCCGCCGCAACACCGCGTCGGTGACCAGGGAACTCGAATCCGCGCGCGGTCACAGAACGTTCGCGGCCGGTGTCGACGAGGTCTGGCAGAGCGCCCGCGAAGGCCGCGTCCGGCTCCTGGCCGTCGAGGAGAACTACCGCACCGCCGTCCGTGACGACGGCGACCATCTGATCCCGGCCGCGAGCGGCGACCTGGACGCCCGCGACGACATCGTGGACGAGATCGTCGAGCAGTGCCTGGAGACCGGTGCCGACGTCCGCTTCGTCCCGGACGGCACCCTGGACGACGAGAACGGCATCGCCGGGGTGCTGCGGTACTGACGGACCCGCCCGCTCGGCCGACGTCTAGGCTCTGAGGAGTGATCGTCGGCCGAGAGGGAGTGTGGGCGTGGCTGAGCTGCTGGGCGTCGCGGTACTGGGTGCCGGACACATGGGTGCCGACCACATACGACGACTCGACCAAGTGGTGAGCGGCGCGAGGGTGGCGGCTGTCGCCGACCCCGACCTGGACCGCGCCAAGGAGGCGGTGGCCGGCCTCGACGGGGTCACCGTCCACGCGGATCCGCTGGCGGCCCTGGACGCACCCGGCGTGGAGGCCGTGCTGATCGCCTCACCCGGCCCGGCGCACGAGGAGCCGCTGCTCGCGGCCTTCTCCCGCGGGCTGCCGGTGCTGTGCGAGAAGCCCATGGTGCCGGACTCCACAGGTGCGCTGCGGGTGGTGGAGGCCGAAGCCAGGCTCGGCCGCAGGCTGGCCCAGATCGGGTTCATGCGCCGTTACGACGCCGAGTACCAGCGCCTCAAGTCACTGCTGGACGGCGGCGGCCTGGGCCGGCCGCTGATGCTGCACTGCACCCACCGCAATGTGTCCTCGCCGCCCGGCTTCACCAGCGCCATGGTGATCAACAGCTCGGTCTCGCACGAGATCGACGCGGCCCGCTGGCTGCTGGGCCAGGAGCTGACCGCGGTGACCGTGCTGCGGCCGCAGCCGTCCTCGGGCGCCCCGCAGGGACTGCTCGACCCGCAGCTGGTGCTCTTCGAGACCGACGGCGGCGCCCTCGTCGACGTCGAGGCCTTCGTCAACTGCGGCTTCGGCTACCAGGTGCGCTGCGAGGCCGTCTGCGAGCGGGGCAGCGCCCGGATCGGCGAGGACCACACCATGCTGGTCACCTCGGCGGGTGCCGCCCGCGCTGAGGTGCCCCAGGACTACCTGGTGCGGTTCGCCGACGCCTACGACCGCGAGGTGCAGTCCTGGGTGGACGCCACCCGCCAGGGCCGGGTCACCGGACCGAGCGCCTGGGACGGCTACGCGTCCTCCGTGGTCGCCGAGGCCGGGGTCCGGGCGCTGGAGTCCGGCGGCCGTACGACCGTCGGACTCGCCCCGCGCCCGGACCTGTACGCCGGGGACGTCAGCCGCTGACGCTCGCGGAGCCGGTCTCCAGGTGGCCGGTGAAGCGGCGCGACCAGGTCGCGTCGGAGTCCACCGTGACCGTGAAGTCGTACCAACCGCTTTGGTAGGCGACGGCGTTGAAGTAGTCCTCGACCGAGCCACCGGCGGCGACCTGATAGGTCCAGGGGCCGTCGGTGCGGTAGTTGTTCGAGGTGATGGTGAACTTCACCGGCGCCGAGCCCGAGTTGGTCATCTTGAACCAGACGGCGAGCTTGCCGGTGCCGGGCTCCACGGTGTAACGGGTGCTCACCTCGGCCGACTTACCGGCCTTGGTGGCGTCGCCCTGGAAGCGGCGCAGGAAGCGGTTGGGTCCGACCATGCTCAGGTCGTACTTGCCGCCGCCGTACCCCGTGCCGATGTCGAAGTGGTCGGAGGCGGTGCCGCCCGCGGCCACCGTGTACTGCCAGGGCGTGGTGTCCCGGTAGGCGTTCGGGTGGAGGGAGAAGTGCGCCGCCCGGGTGGCCGGGGTGCCCTGGTTGGCCATGGTGAACCAGGCGCGGATGGTGCCGGCCGTCCCGAACTCCAGGTGGTCCAGGTACCCGTTGGGCTGGTAGGGCAGCGCACGGGCCGGGCGGCTGCCGGACTCCTGGGCGGGCAGGGCGTTGGTGGTGGGCACCGGGTTGGGCAGCGGACCGCAGGTGGAGTAGCCGATGACGCTGGTCGCGGGCAGGGAGACGGCGCCGTGGACCGGGTTGGCGAAGTCGAAGACGCCGGTCAGGTCGCCGCTCACCGAGCGTCGCCAGGCGCTGATGTTGGGGCAGTTCGCGGGCTTGCCGAGCGCCGCGGTCCAGGTCTCCAGGAAGCGCAGCACGGAGGTGTGCTCGAAGACCTCGGAGGAGACCCAGCCACCGCGCGTCCAGGGCGAGATGACGATCATCGGGACGCGGAAACCGAAGCCGTACGGCACGCCGTTCAGGAACTCACCGGCCGTGCCGGCGGGCGGCGCCGGGGGCGGCACGTGGTCGAAGTAGCCGTCGTTCTCGTCGTAGTTGAGGAACAGCACGGTCGAGTCGAAGACGTCCTCGTCGGCGGCGAGGGCCTGGTAGACCAGGTTGACGAAGTGGGCGCCGTCGCCGGGCGGGGCGTAGGGGTGCTCGGAGAACGCCTGGTTGGCGACCACCCAGGAGACCTGCGGGAGGGTGCCCGCGACGACGTCGGCCCTGATGGCCGCGGCGATGTCGTCGGGGGTGGAGCCGGTGACCCTGGGGACCGAGGCCATGCCCCGGTCGTACAGCGGGTTGCCCGCCTTGGCGCCGGCGAAGTTCTTGAAGTAGGCGCAACCGTTGTCCCCGTAGTTGTCCTGGGCGTTCTGGTAGACCTTCCAGGTCACTCCGGCGTTCTGCAGGGCCTCGGCGTAGTTCTGCCAGGTCAGCCCGGACTCGTCACCGCCGTCGTAGCTGGCGGAGTCGACCTTGCCGCTCCACAGGTAGGTGCGGTTGGGGCCGGTGGCGCTGAGGGTGGAGCAGAAGTAGGCGTCGCAGATCGTGTAGTTGTCGGCGAGCGCGTAGTGGAAGGGGATGTCGGACCGGTCCAGATAGCCGAGGGACCGTACGTTGCCGACTCCCGCGACCCAGTTGTCGAGACGGCCCTTGTTCCAGGCGGAGTGCTGGGAGGACCAGGAGTGCGGCAGATCGCCGTTGCACTGGGCCAGGGTCTCGCCGTCCTGACCGCCGGCGTCGGGGGTCGCGCTCAGCTTCCAGGGATACTGCCGGCCCGAGCCGTTGGGCTGGTCGAAGACCGGGTAGCCGCCGTTCAGGGTGATACCGCTGCGGTCCGCGAAGCCGCGGACGCCCTTGAGGCGCCCGAAGTAGTGGTCGAAGCTGCGGTTCTCCTGCATCAGGATGACCACGTGCTTGACGTCCGAGATCGTGCCGGTCGCCGTGCTCTGGGCCGCGGCCGCCGTCCGTGGACCGACGGCGCTCACCGCCATGCCCGCCGCCACGGAAGCGCCCAGCCCCACGAAGCCTCTTCGGCTGATCGGTGTCATTCGCCCCGTCCTCGTCACGGGTGCGCCCCGGTGGCACACCGCGCGCCAGGGTGCACGGGGCATCCGTCAGGCTCCGGTCCGGAGCGGTGAGGCGGGAGTGAACAAGAGCCGAAGTCCGCGCCAGTGGCAGCGGATCCCGCTCACACACCCCCGAACAAGGTGCTCAGACCCCGCTCCACGACCGCCTCGACGTCCTCCTCCCCCGGCGCCACCACCTCGTGGGTGCGCTGCAGGAAGCGAACGAGCGCCTGGGTGTCGAACTGGAGCAGGGCGAGCCCGTGCGGCGAGTGGAACTCCACGGCCGTACGGCCCCGGCCGCAGGGCCAGATGTGCACGTCCCCGCGCCCGGCGGGGACATCGAGACCCTGGTCCAGCAGCGAGCGCGCGAAGGTCCAGGTGACCTCCTCGCCGCCGAGGGTGACCTCGGCGGGGAAGTCCACGAACACGGCCAGCGGGTCACCGGAGGTGTACCGGAGCGTGGCGGGCACCGGGACCTCCTGGTCCTCGGCGGTGATCAGCCGGGCGCGGGCGGGTTGCTCGAAAGTGATGTCCATGCCTGTAGGACTCCATAGGTGCCCCTCGCATGACGCGAAATCCGGACAGAGTTGCCGCGGGTGGCCGAGACCCCGACACTGTGAACACAGGCACGTCGAACAGTCGCCCGAGCGCGACACGAGGGCTCTTGAAAGTAAGTCAAGTCGCGTAGTCCTCCTACGACTTCCCCCGCCCGACCGCGTACGTCTTTCATAGCGGTCCACCTGCCCGTGAAGACTCTGGCATATGCCAGAAGCACCACCGTATCGGGTGTTGCCAAATCCCTTACGGGGCGTCGCAGGCTGTGCAACAGTCGTAACCGGTCCCCCGCCCGTCCTGGCCGTACCGTCCCCGCATCGGAGTGCGTCATGCCGTCCCATGTCTCCGCGGACCGCCCCGCCGCCCAGCCGCCCGGGCGCGGCTCGGTCGAGGCGTTGATCTCGCAGACGCGGCGGCTCAAGGGCGACGTGGACGCCGTACGACGGGACACCCGGAGCGACGGTTCGGACCCCCGGGACCGCTGGCAGCGCGCGCTGTACGACCTGGCCCTGCATCAGCTCAACGATCTGGACGAGCACCTGGCGCAGCTGCGGGACGGCCCCGCGTCGCCGCCGCCCGGCCCGGTGCAGCGGTCAGCGCCGGCCGACATCCCGCACGGTTCGCTGCTCAGCCGGGTCGGCAGTGCGGAGTGGAACCTCCTTACGGACGAGGCCAGTTGGTCCGGCGAGCTCTACCAGATCCTCGGTCGCGACCCGGGCGCGCCCGCCCTCACCCTCGACGAACTGCCCGCCCTGGTCCTGGACGAGGACCGGCCCGAACTGACCGCGATGGTCACCGACTGCCTGGTCGACGCCAAGCCGATCGACGGCGAGTTCCGCGTCCTGCGGCCCGACGGGAACGTACGGACCGTGCACATGATGGGCGAGCCCGTGCTCGGCGGCGACGGCAGCACCGCCTCGATGTGGGCCGTGCTGCGGGACGTCAGCGAACTGCGGCGCAGCCAGCGCACGGTGCGCGAGACCCGTGACTCGCTGCGTCATCAGCGCCGGCAGGAGCGGACCGAGCAGCGGCTCGCGGCCGAACTGCAGGAAGCCGTGCTGCCGCCGGGGCGCGGTGCGCTGCGGCTGCCGCGCGGGGGCCCGGGCACTCTCGACGCCGCCGCCCGCCATCTGCCGTCCGGGGCCAGCGCGCTGCTCGGCGGCGACTGGTACGACGCGCTGGACCTGCCCGACGGCGACACGCTGCTCAGCGTCGGCGACCTCACCGGGCACGGTGTCGCCGTCGCCTCGGGTATGACGATGCTGCTGGGCGCCGTACGCGGCATGGCGATGACCGGTGCCCGGCCGGGGCAGCTCATGTCCCTGCTGAACCAGTTGCTCGACGCGACCGTGCAACCCGCGCTGGGCAGCGCCGTCTGCTGCCGCTACCGCCCCGCGACCCGCACCCTGACCTGGGCACAGGCAGGGCACCCCGCCCCGCTGCTGTTCCGCGACGGGACGGGGTGCGTGCTGAGCGCGCCGGACGGCGTACTGCTCGGCGCCACCTCGGGAGCCGGTTACGGGCAGGCCGAAGTGACCCTGGAACCGGGCGACCTGCTCCTGCTGCACACCGACGGGCTGTTGCCCGGGCACAGCGCGGCGGACTCCCTGGACCGTCTCCTCGGCCTGTCCCCGCGGTTCGGGGCGGCATCCACCGCCCAGGACTGTGTCAGGGCAGTGATCGAGGAGTTCGGCGAGACCGAGCGCGAGGACGAGGCCTGCGTGCTCATCGCCAAGGTGAGTGAATAGGGGCGGCTGCCGCCACCCGGATCAACCGGTACGTCTGGACGCGCACAGGCCCCCTATGCCTGTGCGCTGTTGTTCGCCCCCCTGTTCCTGGCCTTGGGCAGGGTGAGC
Organism: Streptomyces sp. NPDC007157; assembly: GCF_040634235.1. Taxonomy (NCBI): domain Bacteria; kingdom Bacillati; phylum Actinomycetota; class Actinomycetes; order Kitasatosporales; family Streptomycetaceae; genus Streptomyces; species Streptomyces sp. NPDC007157. The sequence goes on along the minus strand of NZ_JBEYFE010000011.1, from coordinate 142,646 downwards.
TTGATCTCCTCACGCAGGTCCTGGATCTTCGGATAGCCGGCGTACTCGGCGGTGAGCCGGTACATCTGGCGCAGCCGGTCCCAGGTGCGGTGGGAGGAGTTCGATCCCATCGACACCAGCGCCAACCGCGCGTAGTGGCCGGCCTGTTCGGGGTCGTCCGCGATGAAGCAGGCGGAGGCCATGGAGAGGAAGTCGAAGATCTTCGACCGCTCCTGCTTGCTGTCGGCCCTCAGCGTCAGGGCCTTGTCCGCGTAGTGCCGGGCGTGCACGGCCGCGCTCGGGTCGTGGTCGGCCAGCGTGCGGTAGGCCAGGGCCTGCATGCCGTACAGATCCGCCTCGTTGAACATCTGCATCCAGCTCGGCGGCGGCACGTCGCTGCGGTCCGAGACGAAGAGGCTCTCCGCCTGACCGAGGGTACGGCGCATCGCCTGGCCCTTGCCCATCGACGCCTGCGCCCACGCCTCGATGGTGTGGAACATCGCCTGGGTGCGCGGCAGTACCTCCTGGCCCGAGCCGGACTGGGCGAGTTTCATCAGGTCGAGCGCCTCGTCGGGCCGGCCGATGTGCACCATCTGGCGAGCCGCCCTGGAGAGCGCCTCCCCGGCACGCGGCCGGTCACCGCCCTCACGGGCCGCGTGGGCGGCGATGACGAAGTACTTCTGGGCCGTGGGCTCCAGGCCGATGTCGTGCGACATCCAGCCCGCGAGCACGGCGAGGTTGGCGGCGACGCCCCACAGGCGCCGCTGGAGATGGTCGGGGTGACGGTAGGCGAGCATGCCGCCCACTTCGTTGAGCTGTCCCACCACGGCCTTGCGCTGCAGCCCGCCGCCGCGGGCCGCGTCCCAGGCGCGGAACACCTCGACGGAGCGCTCCAGTTCCTCGATCTCCTCGGATCCGATGGGGGCGGCCTCGTAGCGGTCGAACCCAGCGGGGTCGGCGTGCAGAGGGTCGTCGAGGACGGGGGCGTCGGCCTTCAGGGTGGGGTCGGTGTGCAGCCAGTCGTACATGGCGCTGCTGAGTACGGATCCCGCGGTGAGCGCGGCACCCGCGCCCACCAAGCCGCGTCGGTTGAGCATGAGGTCCATTCCCGTGAATTCGGTGAGGACCGCGGCGGTTCGTTCGGGCGCCCACGGCATGCCGTCGGGATGTTCCACGTTCCCGTCGTCCGGCCGTTTTCCCGTACGCCCGTGCCGTACCAGACCGAGGTCCTCGATGGTCACGACACGGCCGAGACGCTCGGTGAACAGGGCCGCCAGCACCCGCGGCACCGGATCGCGCGGGATCTCTCCCGTGTCGATCCACCGCCGCACCCGGGAGGTGTCGGTCGCCAGCTGGGGGTGGCCCATCGCCGCCGCCTGCCGGTTGACCAGCCTCGCGAGTTCGCCCTTGGACCAGCCGGCCAGGCCGAACAGGTCCGAGAGACGGGTGTTGGTTTGTCCGCTCACGTCAAGCCCCCAGGTTCTCGGCTGAGTTGACAGTAGCCCCGTGACGATTGCCGGGCGACTATTCGCCACGGTTCGCCAGGGTGCGCCAGATGGTGTGCCACTGGGCAACGGGTGTCAGGTAGGAACGCGCCACCCCGACCCGGTCGCCACTCGACGGGCACACTCCCCAGGGTGTGCCCGGGCGGCCGGGCCGGGTGGGCGCCGAGGACCTCTCGCAGGACTTCTCAGGCAGGCACCGCAGGTACACGAAGGGATCTGTATCGCCCATGTACGCAGCATCGTCCTCCGTGTCCGCCCCGCCCCGGACGCTGCGCCCCCGCCCGGCGGGCAGCGGACCCTATCTCGACCCCGCGCGTACAGGGGCCGCCGTACCGGTCGTCGGCCGGCAACGGCGCGCCGCGGGGCCAGGCACCCAACCGCTCAGCGGGAGACTCGACCTGTCCGGCCCCCAGGGCGCACAGCTGCGCACCGCCATCGCGTCGGTGCACCGGATCTGCCCGGAGTTCGCTCCGGTTCAGGTGCTGCGGCGCTCCGGGCGGTCCGTGATCCTCGTCGGGACGACAGGGCGCAGCACGGCCGTAGCCAAGTGTCTACTGGACCAATCCCCCGCCTGGGCGGAGCGGATCCGCCACGAAATAGCCGCATACCGCTCGTTCGTCCGGCAGCGGCCTCCGATCCGGGTGCCGCGGCTGATCGCGGCGGACCCGGACAACTGCACGCTGGTGATCGAGCGGATGCCCGGTCGGGTGGCGGCGGTACAGCGCCACCCGGCGGAGGCTCCGCCCAGGGCGGACATCCGGGCCGCTCTGGGCGCGATCTGCCGGCTGAACGCCTGGCGGCCCCCGGCCGGCACCTTCGACGCCCCGGTGGACTACGCGGCCCGTATCTCCCGTTACCACGAGCTGGGTCTGCTCACCGACCGGGACATGGGTGACCTGCAGAAGCTGCTGCACGGCATCGCGGTCGCGGCGGGCCGGCAGGGGATGGGCCAGTTCTGCCACGGCGACGCCCTGCTGTCGAACATCCTGCTGTCGCCGGCCGGTCCGGTGCTGGTGGACTGGGAGCACGCGGGCTGGTACCTGCCGGGGTACGACCTGGCGACGCTCTGGTCGGTGCTCGGGGACGCTCCGGTGGCGCGTCGTCAGATCAGCCAGATCGCCCAGTCGGCGGGGCCCGCGTCGCGGGACGCCTTCCTGGTGAACCTGATGCTGGTTCTCACCCGGGAGATCCGGACCTACGAGACCGCCGTGCAGCGTTCGATGCACGACGCGACCCCGGCGGCACAGGGTATGGCCCATCCGGGTGCCGCGCCGACCGGCGAGGAACAGCGGCTGCTGCTCCGGCGGCTGCACGACGACTGCCAGCTGGCCCGCCGGGCCGTGCGCGCGGCGGTCGGCACTCGCTGACGGGGACGAGAATCCGCGGTGCGCTCAGGGCAGCTGCGCACCGCGGATTTCTCGGATGGCCGTACCGTTCACAGGTGTACGCCACTGACGCCGCGCAGGCCGGGAGCCTCCGGCGCGAAACTCCCACGATCATCGTATGACATGGGAATTCTCCCTCCTCTGGGCATGATTGACGGATCGTCGGCAAGCCGGTACCACTGAGCCACGCTCAGCCCCGCACGCCCCGCCGCGCTCGATCGCCCCAGGAGGCCGCATTGCGAGGATCCGTCACCGAGCCAGCGCCCACTCATGGCGGCAGACATATGCGGAGGGCGGCCGCTGCCGTCGGCTCCGCGGCGCTGCTGTTGCCGTTGCTGGGTGCCGCTCCGCCGCCCGGCGAGACCTCGTCGTCCGCCGGACTGCTCCAGCGTGCGTTCGCGTCCGCCGCCGCCGAGTACCGCGTGCCGCAGAGCGTTCTGCTGGCCGTCTCCTATCTCCAGTCCCGCTGGGACACCCACGGCGGCGCGCCGAGTGTGACGGGCGGCTACGGCCCGATGCACCTCACCGACGCGCGCACCGCGCTGGCCACCACCACCGAGCACTTCGCCGACGGCACCGAGGACGCCCGCGGCGACGGCGCCCGCCCGGCCCTGCACCCCAGCGTCAAGGTACCGGCGAACTCCGCGCTCCCGGCCCGCCTCAGGACCCTCGTCCGGGCCGCCGGGCTGACCGGCATCCCGGCGGCGGAGCTGCGCACCGACCCGGCGGCGAACGTGGCCGGCGGCGCCGCCCTGCTCGCGTCCGCCCAGCAGTCCCTGCACCAGCCGCTCAGCGCCGACCCGGCCGACTGGTACGGCGCGATCGCCCGCTTCTCCGGCGCCGACGACTCGGCGACCGCGGCGGCGTACGCGAACGACGTGTTCGACGTCCTCCACACGGGCGAGGAGCGCACCACCGACGAGGGGCAGATCATCGCCCTCGCCGCCCAGCCGGAGCTGAAGGCCGACAGCGCGCAGTTGAAGCTGACCGGGCTGCGCACCGTGGCGGCGGACGACACGGAATGCCCGACAACGGTGTCGTGCGAATGGATCCCGGCGCCCTACGAGGAGTTCGGGGACAACGACTACGGCAACCACGACCTCGGCGACCGGCCGGCCTCGCAGAGCATCAAGTACATCGTCATCCATGACACGGAGGGCGCCTGGGACGGGACCATCAACCTGGTCCAGGACCCGACCTATGTGTCCTGGAACTACACGATCCGCTCGACCGACGGTCTGATCGCCCAGCATGTCAAGGCGAAGGACGTGGCCTGGCACGCGGGCAACTGGTACATCAACGCCAAGTCGATCGGCATCGAGCACGAGGGCTTCCTCGCCGCGCCGGACGCCTGGTACACGGAGGCGATGTACCGGTCGTCGGCCCGGCTGGTGAAGTACCTGACCACCAAGTACGGCATCCCGCTGGACCGGCAGCACATCCTGGGCCACGACAACGTGCCGGGGCCGACCACCTCCACGATCCCCGGGATGCACACCGACCCCGGCCCGTACTGGGACTGGCGGCACTACTTCGAGCTGCTGGAGCACCCCTTCAAGCGCACGGGCGGCAAGAAGGGCGGTCTGGTGACCATCCTGCCGGACTACGCCACGAACCAGCCGGCGTACACCGGCTGTGTCACCAGCGGCCAGCCGTGCGCCGCGCACGGTTCCAGTGAGGTACGGCTGTACTCCGACCACGACGAGAGCTCGGCCCTGATCAAGGACATCGGCCTCGGCAGGACGCCGACGGCCGATGTGAACGATCTCTCCTCACGGGTCTCCACCGGCCAGCAGTACGCGGTGGCCGACACCTGGGGCGACTGGACGGCGATCTGGTACCTGGGGCAGAAGGCCTGGTTCAAGAACCCGGCGAAGGCGCCGACGGCGGTGACCGCGGCGGGGCTGGTGGTGACGCCCAAGGCGGGGCTGACCAGCATCCCGGTGTACGGCCGTGCCTATCCGGAGGCGGCCGCGTACCCCTCCGGGGTACCCGCGCAGGCGGTGTCGGCGCTGCCGTACACCATCCCCGCGGGCCAGGAGTACGTGGTCGGTGGCGCGGTGCCGGGCGAGTACTACTACGCGGTCACCTTCGACACCGCCTCGCACCGGGTCGTGGTCGGCAAGGACCTGTACTACGAGATCCAGTACGGCCACCGGGTCGAGTTCGTCCGCGCGGCCGACGTGACGGTGGCGCCCGCCAGCCGGTGGGGGCGGCGGTAACCGTCGTCAGCCCTGCTGGAACAGCTCCGCCGGGAGCGGTTTCAGCAGGGCGTACAGGTCGTCCGTGATCGGGCGGTCCCAGGCGGCGATGGTCACGAGGACGCCGTCGCTGCGGTCGAACTGGACGCAGGAGATCCGGCTCTCGGAGAGCTTGAGGCGGCGCACGATCAGCAGGTTGTCGCCCTGCAGCACCGGCATGTCCTCGGTGCCGACGACGGTGACGTCCTCGTCGTTCTCCAGCGCGAGCAAGAGCTGGCCGACCTCGAAGGGGACCTCGTCCTCCGCGACCTCGCGGGCCGGGGAGCCCTCGGGGAGGTTGCCGATGATCATCGCGGGGCCGCGGCCGCCGAAGAGGTCGTAGCGCAGGAAGACGCCCTGGCAGGTGCCGTCGGGGGCGGGCAGCAGCCCGGCGCCGAGGTTGCCGGGCCAGTCGCCCGGGTCCATGGCCAGTACGTCGAAGTCGGGGCCGGCGGGAGTGGCGCTGCGGCGACGGAGGAACGACATGCGGTCCATGGTACGGGGCCGCGGCGCTTTCCCCACCGCCGCGCCTCCTCGGGAACGTCAGGAGAAGCGCACGTCGCTCAGGTCGATGCTCACCATGACGTGATCGTGGTCGGGACGTCCGTCGGACCTGCGCAGATACGCGCGACGCCTGGTCGGGAACTTGATGCCGTCCTCTTCCTCGAAGTCGGTGACGTACTGGGCGGCCGCGAAGCCGCCGGCGATGTCCACGTGGTAGTCGTGCCGTCTCAGGAGAAGGTCGTCCCCGAAGTAGAAGTCCTGGACCGTGCTGTGGCTTGCGACGGCGTCCGGGAAGGTGACCCGGAGACGGCGCCAGGCCTCGGTCGGGGATTCGGCCCATGGTTCCTGTTCCTCCACGGCCATGCCGTCCATGATCATGAAGAACGGTGTGGTCAGGTACGTCCACAACGCGTAGCCGTTGAAGTAGGCACGGTCCAGCGGATCCCAGGGGGTGTCCAGGACGTGCCCCGAGAACGACTCGCGCGGGTCGAGGCGCTCGGCGACGACCGTGCCGTCACTCCGCATGATCGCTACCCGGCCGGGCGTGAAGTCGGTGTGCTGTCCGGGGGAGCCGAAGGGGCTCACCGACGCGCGTTCCTCATGCAGGCTGACTGTCATGCGGCGCGGCTGGAGGTCCTGGGGCAGGCCCTTGGACGCGAAGAGTTCGCCGTCGCTGACGATGGTGGCCGTCGCGGTCGTCAGCCGCTCCCACCGCTGCACGCCGCCGTGGGCCTCGAGAATGTCGGAGAGCAGGCCGCTCATTCCTTCTCCTCGACCCGTGGGCGGACACCGTCGCGTGCCAGGCATGCGGGGGCACGCTCGAACACGACAACGTTCCAACGAAACGCGCCATCCCGCATCCCGTGCCGCCGGTGGCCGGCGGACGCACTCCACTACGGGAGACTCGCACAGACCGAGCCCGCGATCGTGACGGTCCATGGCGCCGTCACCGACTCCCGTGGCCGGGCGCCCCTACGGCTGCTGCGAACTCGCCGTCTCCGCCGCTGCCAGTTCGGCTCGCGCCTCGTCCGCCAGGCCATCGGCCCCGCACTGCTCGGCCGTCTCCAGGCCCCTGCGGAGGTGGACGGGGTCGTGGAGCTCCGTGCCCAGGGTCACCAGCGCGCACGCCAGTTCGTAGGCTGCCGGGGAGCGTTCCAGGTGGGTCACCGCCTCTTTCAGGTACGCCAGGCGGGCCGGGCCCGTCGTGACCTCCGCCGCCGTGCGCAGGGCCTGGCCGATCGCCGACGGGGCGCCGAACTGGCGGGCGCGGCCGACCGCTTCCAGGGCCGTGGCCAGCGCACGGTCGGGTGCGTCGTGGCTCTCGGCGCGGGCCAGGTGGAGTTGCCAGGGGCACCACGCGGGGTTGCGGATACCGCGTGGTTCCAGGCGGCGGCCCGCGGCCGAGAGCTCGGCCACCGCGTCCTGGGTGAGGCCGCGCGCGAGGAGGAGTTCGCCGTAGACCGTCTGGGCGTCGGGGAAGACCACGGCCGCCGGGAAGGGCTCGTGGAAGGAGTGGTGCTCGGCGACCTGCGTGGCCTCGTCGGTGCGGCCGCGGGCGAGCAGGGTCTGGACGAGGGTGCCGACCGCGTACCAGTGGGCGGGGGTGCCGGGGCCGACACGTTCGGCCAGGCGCAGCCCGGAGCGGACCAGGTCCTCGGCCTCGGCGAGGCGGCCGCGCCGGTAGCGGACATAACCGTGGAGGGTGTACGCGAAGGAGAGGTGTGCGCCGCGCCAGCCCTGGCGTTCGAAGTCGGCGGTGCCGGTCGCGAAGAGTTCCTCGGTGCGGTCGGGCCGGTCGGCGTACATGAAGGCGAGGGCGACCAGGACGGGCACCTCGAAACCGCGGTCCGACTCGGCCCAGCCGAGGCCGCCGGCGAGGGCGCGCTCGGCGTGGTGGAGCGCGACCTGCGCGGGTTCGCCACGCTGGACCGCGTCCCAGGTGCGCAGGCCGATGATGTACCGCTCGGTGAGGTCACGGCCCTGGAGCCGGTCGGCGAGCCGGGCCAGCCGGCGGGAGCGGGAGGGGTGGTCGGGTTCGTCGGCGCGGAAGGCGTCCCACATGAACTGTTCGGAGAGCATCCGCAGCCGGACCCGGGCGTCGCCGGTCACCCGGATCTCCCGGGCCAGGGTCTCGGAGGCCTCGGCGAGCCGGTCGCTGTGGGCGAGGACCTGGGAGAGGCGGTAGACGATGTTCTGGCGCAGCTCGGGCTCGGCGATGGGTTCCGCGAGGGCCGCGCGCAGGTGGTTGACGGTGGTGGCGGGTTCGGTGAGCAGGGAGGCGCTGCCGAGTTCGTAGAGGACGGCGGCGCGGTCCTTGGCGGGCGGGGGTTCGCGCAGGGCCCGGGCGAGGTAGCGGCAGGCGGCGTCGGGGGCGCCGGCCCGCAGGGTCTCGCCGGCGGCGGCGCGCAGCCGCTGAACGACCCAGGTGTCGCCCTCGGGGTGGGTTTCCAGCAGGTGGCGGGCGGCGGTGGCGGCGGCCTGGCCGTCGTCGGTGACGCACCAGGCGGCCTGACCGTGCAGGGCGACCCGGACGCCGGGCGGGATGGCCCGGTAGACGGCGGTGGCGATCAGCGGGTGGACGAACTCCAGCGTCTCGACGCCGGTGAGGACGCGGACACCGCGCAGCGCGTCGGCGGCGTCCGCGGCCTCTTCGTGGCCGAGGCCGGCGACGGCGGCGGCGAGCGCCGGATGGATCTCGGTGCCGAGCACGGCGCAGGCCCAGGCGAACCGGACGGTGGAGGGGCCGAGGCGTTCCAGCCGGGCGATCAGGCCGCTGCCCTTGACGGCGGCGGCGAGGTCGCGCAGCAGGGGGGCGCCGGCCTCGGTGGGGTCGAGGCCGCGGTCGTGGACCTTGGCGGTCAGTTCGACGGTCTCGAAGGGGTTGCCGGCGGTGACGGCCCAGCACTCGTGGCAGAAGGTGTCGTCGGCGTGCGTGCCGAGGCTCTCGCGGACCAGGACGGCGACGGCGTCGGCGCTGAGCGGTTCCAGGTCGTGCGGTCGGCCGCCGGCCCGGCTGGGCAGTCCGCGCAACGACTCGGCGTGGTCCGGGAGTTCGTCGGGCCGGTAGGCGACGACGACGAGCAGCGGGAGTTGTTCGGCGCGGGGTGCGAACGCGGCGATCCAGCCGAGGGATTCGGGGTCGGCCCAGTGCGCGTCGTCGAGGACGAGGACCACCGGTGCCTGGCGCACCACGAGGTGGGTGAGCACCCAGTCGAGGCCGTCGCGCAGGCCCTGCTGGTCCGGCGGGGCGCCCTCGGTGGGGGCGCACAGGCCCAGGGCGGGGCCGACGATGTCGTACCAACTGCCCAGTGAGGCGCGGAGTTCGGCCTCCGGTGCACCGGCGAGGCGGGGCTGCAGGAGCTGGCGGGCGACGTGGAAGGCGACGCGCTGTTCCTGGTCGCCGCCGCGGGCGGAGAGCACGGTGCAGCCCTGGGCGGCGGCGCGACGGCGGACCTCGGCGAGGAGCGTGGTCTTGCCGATGCCGGCCCGCCCGGCGAAGGCGAGCAGCGCGCCGAGCGGCCGGTCGGCCGGTGCCGCACCGTTCGCGCTCAGGCCGGTGAGTTCCGCCAACGCCTCGTCGACGGTGGCGAGTTCGCTCTCACGTTCATAGAGCGTCCGTCGGTTCCGAAGGACCCGCTGTCCCATGACCACCCCCTGCCACGGTGATGCGCGAGCGCGGGGAGCGGGCGCGCACCGTGGCTTGCAGGCAGCTCAGCGTACGCTCGATGGGCGTGATGCGCTCCCTACTGACGGTTACTGGTCCAAGGGGCTTGACAGGACACTTCAGGACTCTTCGGACGGTGGCGGCGGGATCACCGCGATCGGGCTCGCCGCGTGCAGCAGGACCGCCTGAGTGACGGAGCCCACCATGCGGGTCGGGGCCAGCAGGCGCCGGCGATGGCGCCCCACGACGACCAGTTCGGCGTCCTTCGAAGCGGCGACCAGGGCGCCGGCCGCGTCGCCGGGCAGCGCGAGGGCCTCGGCGGACACGTTCGGGTGCTCCTTGAGGTGCGGGGCGAGGAAGCCCTCGGCGAGGGTGCGGGTCTCCTGCTCGATCTCGTCCTGGTCGAGGGTCGGCGGGGCGAGTTCTCCGGCGGTGGCCCAGAACTGGACCGGCCACGGGTAGGCGGCGATCACCTGGAGCCGGGCGCCGCGCCACGCGGCCTCCGCGAAGGCGAAGGCGAGGGTGGCGTCGTCGGGGCTGTCCACGTCCACGCCGACCACGACCCGGGGGCCGGGCCGGGCGGGGAACTCGTCGGGGACCTCGCGTCCCGGCCGGGGTACGACGACCACCGGGCATCCGGCGTCGCGGGCGGCGGCCATGCCGTTGGAGCCGAGGATCAGACTGGCGAAGCCGCCGCGGCCCCGGGAGCCGAGCACCAACAGCCGGGCGTCGGATCCCAGTTCGGGCAGCAAGGCGGACGGGGCGCCCTCCATGGCGACGTACTCGACGGCCGGTCCCCCGCTGCCGGCCGCCAGCCGGTCGCGGACCTCGTCGAGGACGGGGTCGCCGGCCGCGTCGGGCTCCGCGGCGACCATGATGTCGGGCTGTCCCCAGGCGGCGTACTGGCGCACATGGACCACCCGCAGCGGCGCGTCCCGTCGCCGGGCCGCGTCCAGGGCCCAGTCCAGGGCGCGCAGGCTGTCGTCCGAACCGTCCACCGCGGCGATGACCGGCGCAGTGCTCATCGTTGCTCACCTCCGGAATACGACCTTCCCTGTCCGGGGCCAGCCTGTCTCAGGCGGCGGCCCCGGAAGGGCGCTGCTGGTCACGTGTCCGGAAATCCTTGCGGAACACACCCCCGGTTCACCTCTCTGCCGTGGAACCGGGGGGCGGTGCTCAGGTCAGGTCGAACTCGCCCTCCCGGGCCCCCGACACGAAGGCGCCCCATTCGGCGGGGGTGAAGATGAGGGAAGCGCTCTGCGGGCTGCCGCTGTTGCGCATCGCGATGAATCCCTCGACAAAGGCGATCTGGACATCCCCCAGGCCACGGCTGCTGGACTGCCACTCGGCCTCGCTGAGGTCCAGCTCCGGCTTGTCCCAGCCCAGTACCGACTGCTGCTGGATGGTGCTCTCGGCCACGTCCGTGCTCCTCCCGAATTCGTCGTCCGCGGCCAGCCTAGCTTTCGGTTCCGGCGCTCAACAGGCCACGTGAGGGGGTCCTTTCAGGAGTCGGGGGCCACGGCGCCGACCAGCCACATGGAGAAGAACTGGGAGCCGCCGCCATAGGCGTGCCCGAGCACCTTGCGGGCGCCGTCCACCTGGTGTTCTCCGGCCAGGCCGCGGACCTGGAGGGCGGCCTCCGCGAAGCGGATCATGCCGGAGGCGCCGATCGGATTGGTGGAGAGCACTCCGCCCGACATGTTGACGGGGAGGTCACCGTCGAGTTCGGTGACACCCGATTCGGTGAGTTTCCAGCCCTCGCCCTCCTCGGCGAAGCCGAGGTTCTCCAGCCACATGGGCTCGTACCAGGAGAACGGCACGTACATCTCGACGGCGTCGATGTCCCGGCGCGGGTCCGCGATCCCGGCCTGGCGGTAGACGTCGGCCGCGCAGTCCTTGCCGGCCTGCGGCGAGACGGCGTCCTTGCCCGCGAACAGGGTGGGTTCGCTGCGCATGGCGCCGCCCAGCATCCAGGCGGGCGGTTTCGGGGAGCGCGCGGCCCCGGCCCGGTCGGTGAGGACCATGGCACAGGCGCCGTCGGAGGACGGGCAGGTCTCCGAGTAGCGGATGGGGTCCCACAACATGGGGGACGCCTGGACCTTCTCCAGGGTGATGTCGTGCTCGTGGAGGTGGGCGTAGGGGTTCTTGAGGGCGTTGCGGCGGTCCTTGTAGGCGACCAGCGAGCCGACGGTGTCGGGGGCACCGCTGCGCCGCATGTAGGCCCGCACGTGAGGGGCGAAGAATCCGCCCGCGCCCGCCAGCAGCGGCTGCTGGAAGGGGATCGGCAGGGACAGTCCCCACATGGCGTTGGACTCGGACTGTTTTTCGAAGGCGAGCGTCAGCACGGTGGGGTGGACGCGGGCGGCGACGAGGTTGGCCGCGACGAGTGCCGTGGAGCCGCCGACGGACCCCGCCGTGTGGACCCGCAACATGGGTTTGCCGACCGCCCCGAGCGCGTCGGCCAGGTACAGCTCGGGCATCATCACGCCCTCGAAGAAGTCGGGCGCCTTGCCGATGACGACGGCGTCGATGTCGGCCCAGTCCAACTCGGCGTCGTCGAGGGCGCGCCGCGCGGCCTCCCGGACCAGTCCGGCGATCGACACGTCCCGCCGGGCGGCCACGTGCTTGGTCTGGCCGATCCCTACGACGGCCACGGGCTCCTTGCTCATCGCGGCTCCCCTTCCTGAGCGGGGCTCTCCAACGGGTCCCCTTCGAGTACGGCGACCAGGTTCTGCTGCAGACAGGGCCCGGAGGTGGCGTGGGCGAGGGCGCGGTCGGAGTCGCCGCGGTGGATGCGGGCGGCGGCCTCGCCGATGCGGATCAGCCCGGCGGCCATGATCGGGTTGGCGGCGAGGGCCCCGCCGGACGGGTTGACCCGTACGTCGTCGCCGAGCCGCAGTGCCTTGCGGAGCACGACCTCCTGCGAGCTGAACGGCGCGTGCAGCTCGGCGGTGTCGACGGGCCGTTCGAAGGCGCCGGCCCGCTCGGCGGCGAGCCGGGCGGACGGTGCGTCGGTCAGGTCGCGGACGCCGAGGCCGTGCGCCTCGATACGGTGGTCGATGCCGCGGATCCAGGCGGGCCGGGAGCACAGCTCGCGGGCCCGCTCCCCGGCCGCGAGGATCACCGCGGCGGCCCCGTCGCCGATGGGCGGGCAGTCGCCGGTGCGCAGCGGCCGAACGAGGTAGTCGCCCTGCGGCACCGAACCCCGCAGCTGGGCATGGGAGTTGGCACCGGCGTCGGCCCGGCTGCGGGCGCCGACGGCGGCCAGCGCCGGCTCGTCGGTCTCCCCCGCGTCGATGAGTGCCTGCGCCTGGAGCGCGGCGAGGGCGACGGAGTCCGGCCAGAGGGGGGCCAGGTAGTAGGGGTCGAGCTGGCGGGTGAGCACGTCCCGGACCGAGCCGGGCGAGGACTTGCCGTACGAGTAGACGAGCGCGGTGTCCGCGTCCCCGGTGAGCAGCTTGGTCCACGCCTCGTACAGCGCCCAGGCGCCGTCCATCTCGACGTGCGACTCGGAGATCGGCGGCCAGGCGCCGACGCCGTCGAGGGCGAGGGTGAAGGAGAAGGCGCGGCCGGCCAGGTAGTCGCTGGAGCCGGAGCAGGTGAAGCCGATGTCGGCGGTGCGCAGCCCGGTCTGCTGGAGGACGTCGTGCAGCACCGGCATGAGCATCTCGACCTCGGAGAGCTCCTCGCTGGTGCGCCGGTGGTCGGTCTGCGCGAAGGCGACGACCGCGATGTCCCGCGTCGGTGCGGTCACAGCAGCTCCTTGTAGGTGTCGTAGTCCGCGTCGGGTTCGCCGGTGGGCCGGTAGTGGTCGGGGTAGCGGGCCCCCTCGGTCCACACCGGTTCGACCCTGAGGCCCATCCGCACCTGGTCGTAGGGGATGCCGCCGATCCGGCCGTGCAGGGCGAGGCCGGCGCCGTCGAGGGCGATGTGCCCGTAGACGTACGGCACCTCGATGTCGAGGTTCTTCGCCTTGATGTTGACGATGCAGAACGTGGTGACCGTGCCCCGGGGGCCCACTTCGACCTGTTCCACCGTGGCCATCCCGCAGGTGGGGCACGCGCCCCTCGGCGGGACGTACACCTTGCGACAGGAGGGACAGCGCTCGCCGTAGGTCCGCCGGGTGGACAGGGCGTCGATGTAGGCGGACTGGGCGCGGCCGGGCGAGTAGGTGTAGTCGAGGCGGGCAGGGGCGACGATGCCGTGCACGGCGTCCTCGAACTCGCCGCCGTGTCCGGTCGGTTCGGCCGTCTCACCGTCGTACGGTTCGAAGCAGGCGATGTCGGTGATGGCGCCCGACCGCTCCTCGGCCCAGCGGACACGGACCCGCATGCCGGTGCGGACGGCGTCGGGGCCGGGGGCGTCGAGGGCGTGCAGCAGGGCGGTGTCGGCGCCGTCGAGGCGGACCAGGACCCAGGCGAAGGGGGTGTCCAGGGGCTGGCCGCGGCGGGGTTCGTGGTTCCAGGCCCAGGTGGTGACGGTGCCGGTGGGGGCGACCTCGACCAGGTCGCGGATCTCCTCGGCGGTGACCGGGTCGTACTCGACAGGTGGCACGAGGATGCGGCCGTCGCCGGTCCTCACACCGAGGACGACACGTTCCCGCAGGCCGGTGAGGAACGCGCTCTGGACCGGGCCCAGGGAACGGGTGAAGGGGAACTCGACGACGAGGGGCGCTTTGAGGACTTCGGGCATCCGGGCTGCCTCCTTGAGAAGGACGGTGACCAGCGCCCCTTGGGGGGCGCGGGGCTGCGACATGTGCGGCGCCGCCGCGTGGGCGCGGCCGGCGACATACGGCCCGCGGCTGCCGGACCGCCCCAGGCCGACGCGGCTCTACGCACGCTTGTAATCCGGCGCCCGCTTCTCCGCGAACGCACGCGCGCCCTCCTTCGCGTCCGCCGTATCGAATACCGGCCAGCCCCGCTTCAGCTCCGAGGCGAGCCCGTCGGTCTCCGTCATCTCCGCCGTCTCGTACACCGACGCCTTGACCGCCTCGACGGCCAGTGGCCCGCACGCGTTGATCTGTTCGGCGATCTCCAGGGCCTTGTCGAGCGCGCCGCCGTCCGGGACGACATGGCCGACGAGCCCGATGCCGGCGGCCTCGCGGGCGGTGTACGGCCGTCCGGTGAGCAGCATCTCCAGGGCGTGGGTGCGCGGGATCTGGCGTTGCAGCCGGACCGTGGAGCCGCCGATCGGGAAGAGCCCGCGTCTGACCTCGAACAGGCCGAAGGTCGCGGACTCGCCCGCGACCCTGATGTCGGTGCCCTGGAGGATCTCGGTGCCGCCCGCGACGCAGTGGCCCTCCACGGCGGCGATCACCGGTTTGCGCGGGCGATGGTGGCGGAGCATGGCCTTCCAGTGCAGGTCCGGGTCTGCTTTCAGCCGGTCGCGGAGGTGCTCGCCCGCCATGCCCTGTCCGGCCAGCGCCTTGAGGTCCATCCCGGCGCAGAAGGCGCCGCCGGCTCCGGTGAGCACGATCGAGCGGACCTCGTCGTCCTCGTCGGCCTCGATCCAGCCGTCGTACAGGCCGACGAGCATGGAGATCGAGAGCGCGTTCTTGGCCTCGGGCCTGTTGAGCGTGAGCACCAGTGTGGCGCCCTCGCGCCGTACGGTGAGGTGTTCCGTCCCACCCATGGACCTCTCCCCTCTGCCGGAACGAGAACAGGTTGCAGTAGGGCGGGAGGCACTTCAAGGGTTTTCTGACAGATAGTCAGATTTCTTGGTGCGAACCCTTCCCACTTGCCGCGCCCTTTGCTCTGATGACCGGCGAACCGACAAGTGCGCCTTTCTTCGCCATGGTTTGCCGGGGTCAGGAGGAGCGGTGGAGTACAACCTTGCCGATCTGTTCGAGTCGGTCGTCGACGTGGCCGCGGACCGCGAGGCGCTCGTGTACCTCGACCACCCCGGCACGGGCGCGGAACGCCGGCTTACCTACGCGGAGCTGGACGCGGCCGCCAACCGCATCGGCCACCATCTGGTCGACAGCGGGATCCGCCCGGGAGAGCACCTCGGGCTGCACCTCTACAACGGGGTCGAGTACCTCCAGACGGTGCTCGGCTGCCTCAAAGCCCGGGTTGTGCCGGTCAACGTCAACTACCGCTATGTCGAAGAGGAGTTGGCCTACCTCTACCAGGACGCCGACCTGGTCGCGCTGGTCTTCGACGCGGAGTTCGGCGACCGGGTGGCGGCGGCGCTGCCGCGGGCGCCGAAGCTGCGGCACCTGGTGCGGGTGGGCGAGGCGGAGTCGGGCCCGAAGGCCCTGTCCTTCGCGGAGGCCGAGGCGGCGGGGTCGCCCGAACGGGGCTTCCCGGCGCGTTCGGCGGACGACCAGTTCATCATCTACACCGGCGGCACCACCGGGATGCCCAAAGGGGTGATGTGGCGTCAGGAGGACCTGTTCTTCGCGGGGTTGGGCGGCGGCGCGCCGACCGGCGAGCCGGTGAAGCGGCCGGAGGAGCTGGCGGAGCGGGTCGCGGCGGGCGGCACGGGGATCACCTTCTTCCCCACTCCCCCGCTGATGCACGGCACGTCGACGCTCACCACCTTCATCGGCTTCAACTTCGGGCAGCGGGTGGTGATCCACCGCAAGTTCGTGCCCGAGGAGGTGCTGCGGACCGTCGAGAAGGAGAAGGTCACCAGCATGTCGCTGGTCGGCGACGCGATGCTGCGCCCGCTGATCGACGCCCTGAGAGGACCGTTGAAGGGCACCGACTGCTCCGCCATGTTCAGCGTCTCCTCCTCCGGCGCGATCCTCTCCGAGACCGTGCGCCGGCAGTTCAGCGAACTCGTCCCGAACTGCATGCTGCTCAACAACTTCGGGTCCTCCGAGTCCGGCTTCAACGGCACCGCGACGAACGACTCCGGGGCCGGCAGTCAGTTCCGCGTCCGCGTCAACTCCCGTACGCAGGTCGTCGATCCGGCCACGCATGAGCCGGTCGCGGCGGGCCAGATCGGCCGGGTCGCGCAGTGCGGCCATGTCCCGCTCGGCTACTACAACGACCCGCGGAAAACGGCCGAGACCTTCTTCGAGAAGGACGGCCGGCGCTGGGTGCTCCTCGGCGACATGGGCACGGTCGACGAGGACGGCGTCGTCACGGTGCTCGGCCGGGGCTCGCAGTGCATCAACACCGGGGGCGAGAAGGTGTACCCGGAGGAGGTCGAGCAGGCGCTGAAGTCCCATCCGGACGTCTACGACGCGCTGGTGGCCGGGGTGCCGGACGCCCAGTGGGGCAACCACGTGGCGGCCGTGGTGCAACTGCGCGAGGGCGCCGATCAGCCCTCCCTCACGGACATCCAGACCCACTGCCGTACCCAGCTGGCCGGATACAAGATCCCCCGCCAGCTGGTGATCGCCGAGTCCATCCAGCGGTCGCCGAGCGGCAAGGCGGACTACCGGTGGGCGCGAGAGGTGGCGGTGGCCGCCGACCGGTAGGACGTGCCGGTCGCGTCGACCGGCGGACGCGCGGGGAGTCACCCTCACCGGGCGGCACGGTGGCCGTACGCTGTGCGCACGATTCCATGTGGATCATGTACACAGAGTGACAGCGACCGGTTTCGCACGGAAGGACCCTCGGGTGTCGCACCCCACGCCTCCTCGGTCGGCCGCCACCGAGCCCGGGCAGCGGCAGCAGCGCCGGCCGCGATGGCGCCAGAGGTGTCCGCGGGCCGCCCGGGGGGTCACGGTGGGGACGACGGTCCTGGCCGCCGCCGTGCTGCTGGGCGCCCTGTCGCTGCCGAACCGGCTCGACCTGCTCACGCCGCCGGCGTTCCTGCGGATCCCGGTCGAGGGGATCGTGCTCGCCGCCGTACTGCTGGTGCTGCCCGGGCGGGCGCGGCGGGTCACGGCGGCGGTGGCGGGCCTGCTGCTCGGGGTGCTGACGCTCGTGAAGTGTCTGGACATGGGCTTCTACTCGGTGCTGCAACGCCCCTTCGACCTGGTGCTCGACTGGATCCTGCTGGACGACGCCGCGGACTTCGTACGCGAGTCGTTCGGCCGGACCAGTGAGGTGCTCGCGATCGCCGGAGCGCTGCTGCTGGTCGTGGCCGTGCTCGTCCTCACCGTGCTCGCCATGGTGCGGCTCGCCGAGCGGATGGCACGCAGCCGCCCGCCCGCGGGCGGTGCCACCCTCGCCCTGGCCGTCGCCTGGGTCACCTGCGCGATCTTCGGCCTGGAGGCCGGCGGCGCCCCCGTCGCCTCGACGCTGGACGCGCAGCTGGTGGACGACCGGGTGCGGGCGGTCCGTGCCGGGCTCGCGGACGCCCGGGTCTTCGAGGCGGAGGCCGCCGTCGACGCCTTCGCCAGGACGCCACCGGACCGGTTGCTCACCGGCCTGCGCGGCAAGGACGTGCTGTTCACGTTCGTCGAGAGTTACGGCCGCACGGCGATCGAGGACCCGGCGATGGCCCGGCAGGTCGGCGCGGTCCTCGCGGAGGGCACCGCCTCTCTGAAGGCGGCCGGTTTCGACGCGCGCAGCGGCTGGCTGCGGTCGCCGGTGATCGGGGCGGGCAGCTGGATGTGCCACGCCACGCTGCTGTCCGGGCTGTGGATCAACAACCAGCAGCGCTACCGCCACCTCGTCTCCGGCGACCGGATGACCCTCAACAAGTACTTCCGCAGGACCGGTGCGTGGCGCACGGTCGGGGTCGTCCCGGGCGTCCGACGGGCCTGGCCGGAGGCCGGGTTCTTCGGCCTCGACCGCTCCTACGACTCCACACATCTGGGCTACCGCGGCCCGTACTTCAGCTGGAGCCCGGTCCCCGACCAGTTCACGCTGGAGGCCTTCGAGCGCCTGGAGTTCGGCAGGCGGAACCGGCGCCCGGTGATGGCGGAGATCGTCCTCGCCTCCAGCCACCAGCCCTGGGCGCCCCTGCCCCGCATGATCGGCTGGAAGGACCTGGGTGACGGCTCGGTCTTCGGGCCGATCCAGCGGGCGGGCAAGGACCCGGCGGAGGTCTGGAAGGACACGGAGAACGTGCGCAC
Organism: Streptomyces sp. NPDC007157; assembly: GCF_040634235.1. NCBI lineage: Bacteria > Bacillati > Actinomycetota > Actinomycetes > Kitasatosporales > Streptomycetaceae > Streptomyces > Streptomyces sp. NPDC007157. The sequence continues at coordinate 124,392 of NZ_JBEYFE010000011.1, read as the reverse complement.
CGAGTACCGGGTCTCCGTCGAGTACTCCCTGCGCAGTCTGATCGGGTTCATGCGGCGCTACGCCGACGCGAACACGGTCCTGGTGTTCCTGGGCGATCACCAGCCCCGGCCGGAGGTCGTCGCGGACAGCCCGCGCCGGGACGTCCCGATCACGATCGTGGCCCATGACCCGAAGGTCCTGGACCGGGTGGCCGGCTGGGGCTGGACGCCGGGTCTGAAGCCGGCCGGGGACGCCCCGATCTGGGCGATGAACCAGTTCCGCGACCGCTTTCTGAAAGCGTACGGTCCGCGGAACTGAGCCCGGCTCAGGCGTTCAGGAAAGCGACGGTACGGCGGACGAACTCCTCGGGGTCGTCGAGCCAGGGGTAGTGGGCGGCGCCGGGCTGCACGACGACCTCGGCGTTCGGGAAGGCCGCGGCGGCGCGCCGGACCAGTGCGGGGCTGGGTCCGCCGTCCACTTCGCCCGCGTACAGCAGGACGGGGGCGGTGAGCGCGCGCAGGGCGGTCCGGGTGGCGTCGGGGGTGAAGGCGCCGTCGGCGAAGTAGCGGTCGCCGGCCTCGTCGTTGGTCTGTTCCTCGGCGGCCGCGTCGTGGGCCCGGGCGGTGTCGTCCCAATGGCCGTAGAAGAAGGGCATGAACGCCTCGTCGAAGTCCCCGGTGCCGTTCAGCCAGGCCTCCAGGGCGGGGAACGCCGCGCCGAACCAGGGCTCCGCGGCCCGCTGCCGGGCCGCCGCCAGCCGCTCCTGCGGGGTGGTCCGCAGGCCGAGGGCCGAGGGGTTTCCGGTGATCAGCGCGAGCCGCCGTACCCGGTGCGGACGGGCCGCCGCGTAGAGGATAGCCAGGCTCGCGCCCGCCGAGTGCGACAGTACGTCCATGTGGTCGAGCCCTATGTGGGCCCGCAACATCTCCACGTCGTCGACCTGTTGGTCGCAGCGGTACGACTCCGGGTCTGCGGGCACCGCGGAGTCGCCGGTTCCGCGCAGATCGAGCAGGATCAGCCGACGGTGGGCCGTCAGCCCGCCCAGGTCCCCGAGGTAGGCGGAGGCGCGCATGGGTCCGCCGGGCAGCACGACGAGCGGTTCGCCCTCGCCCCGCACGTGGTAGGCGAGGCGGGTTCCGTCCGCCGCGGTGAAGGTGGGCATGCGGCTGATCATGGGGGACGGCGGCGCGGTGTCGCAACGGGGTTCAACGGGCGGCGCCCGAGTCAGACGCTCGCGCCCGGCTTGGTCACCCGGAAGGCGAACTGGCCGCAGAACGTGAGCTTGCGCAGGTTCACCAGGGCCGTGTGGCGCCCGCTCTTGCGTGCCCAGGTGTCGATCTCCGTGTTGAGCGGCGACTCCGTCTGCCAGAACCGGCCGTACTCCTTCTTCCGCGAGGAGTGGTAGGTGCGCATGATCAGGGTCACGCCGTCCAGTGAGGGCCGGATCTCCTCCAGGGCCAGCCCGGCCTCCTCCACCAGGACCCGGAAGCCGTAAGGGGTGTAGTTCCACAGGCTGAAGGAGTGGTAGGGCTCGAACTGGGAGGTGCTGCCGATGAACAGTCCGCCCGGACGCAGCACCCGGCCCACTTCCGCGAGCAGTTCCCTGGGCCGGGCGACGTGTTCGAAGACCTGGTGGGAGTAGACCAGCGGCACGGCGTCGGAGCGGAACGGCATGTTGACGCCGTCGAAGTACACCACCGGGTCGCGGCCGGGCGAGCGCTGTGCGGCTTCCGGGGAGTCGCTGATGTCGAGCCCCACCCACCGCACGTCCGGGGCGTGCCGGCGGAAGAGCCCGGCCGAGGTGCCCCGCCCGCATCCCAGGTCGACCACCCGGTCCGGGGCCCGCGGCGAGCTCATGGCCTCGTCGAGGTAGTAGCGGGAGGTGACCTGGCGGGCGTGGTCGTCAGGGATGCAGTCGTGCATGAGTTCCCACAGGGTCGACATGCGTCCACGCTACGGAGACGTCCGTGCCTCAGGCCGCATCCAGGCGGGGAATCGGGACGGCCGTCATCCCTTGGGGCGAACCGGACGGCGCGGACGGCTGTGCCGGGCGGCCGATGCCGGACAGGTCGTGGACGGCCACGCTGTTGCGGTCGGCGACCGTGCGGCCGAGCGCGTGGTACGGCCACAGTCCCCCGGCCTGCCGTCGGCTGCGCTCGTTCCACTCCAGGGCCTCGGTGCGGCGGGCCCGGAAGAAGTTGAGGGCGTAGCCGCCGGAGTGGATCCGCAGCAGGAAGAACCCGCCGGGGTACTCCTTGACGGCGCCGACCTCCTGCAGGGTCACCCGGGGGGCGAGGGGCACATGGGTGCGCTTGTTGCGGTGGGTGTGGCCGGCGTGGTGGAGGAACACGCCCGGGGCGGCGGCGTAGGCCCGCAGGATCGCGCGGGCCTGGCGGCGGCCGAGGCGCTGTCCGGGGCTCACCGGGAAGAGGGCGTCCCGGACGGTGAGCGGATGGTGTCCGAAGACCACGGTGGGCTGTTCCCGGTGGGCCCGCAGCCGGCGGCGGAACCAGGACAGCTGCTCGGCGCCGAGACCGCCGGCGTCACCGCCGTTGCCGCGCTTGTCGTAGGTGTCGAGCCCGATGATCCGCAGCCCGCCCACGTCGTGCTCGAAGTAGCCGGGACCGTCGGGCGTACCGAACGCGCGGCGGAAGGTGTCGCCCTCCTGCGCGTTGCGGTCGTGGTTGCCGCGGACGACGAAGTAGTCCCGCCGGTGGGTGCCGAAGCCGTCCAGGATCCCTCTGGCCTCCGCCAGGTCGCGCGGTGCGCCGCCCGCGGAGATGTCACCGGCGGCCAGCAGCAGTTCGGCCCCGCGGTGGCGGGCCTCGTCGACCACGGCGCGGCTCATCAGCTCCGGGTAGGCGGTCAGCCCGGCCCGCTGGGCCACGCCCCGCAGGAAGGGCACGCCGGCCACCAGACCGGCGACGGTCTCGCCGATGTGCAGGTCGTTGCAGAGGGCGAGGGAGAGCAGGTGGCGGCCGGGCGGGGGCTGGGGGGTGGTGAAGGAGTAGGGGCCGCCGGGCGAGCCGAGGCCGTGCCGGGAGGTGCCGGCCGCGTTGCCGCGGACCAGGTGCAGCGCGGTGGGTGTGGCGGGCACGCCCTGGGAGCGGGCCTGGTAGTAGTAGGTCTGGCCCGGTTCCAGGCCGGTGAGTTCGACATGGTGGTGGGCGGTGGGCCGGTCCTCGCCCGCGGTGCGGTTCAGGCGGGCGGGATGGGTGCCGTAGACGATCTCGCCCTCCGTGACGGCGGGCAGCATGCTGCCGGTGCCGTCGTCGGTGCCGGGCAGGGCGGTGTGCCAGGTGATGACGGCGCGGTCCTCGGTGAGGGTGACCAGTTCCAGGTGGACGGCGACGAGGGAGCGGTGGTGACGGGGCGCGGGGGCGGTGGCGGACCTGAGCAGGGCGGGTGCGAGCAGGAAACCGGAGCGCAGCATCTCGCAGGGGCCGGGGATGCCCGCGAGTGCGCCGAGGGGGACGGGGAGGCAGCAGCGCATGTCTGCTATGTGCACGCCACCGGTGAACGCCGGACGTGGTGCCGGAAGCCGCGCGAGGTAGGGAACCAGACGTCTTGGGTCCTCACGGGGCCTCCCCGAACCGCTCCCGCAGTTCCCGCTTCAGGATCTTCCCGCTGGCGTTGCGGGGCAGCGCGTCCACGAACAGCACCCGCTTGGGCGCCTTGAAGGCGGGGATCTTCTCCTTGACATGGGCGATCAGCTCGGCCTCGCCGACCTCGCCGCGCGCCACGACGACCGCCGTGACGGCCTCGATCCACCGCTCGTCGGGCAGTCCGATCACGGCGGCCTCGGCGACGGCCTCGTGGGTGTAGAGCGCGTCCTCGACCTGCCGGGAAGCGACCAGTACACCACCGGAGTTGATGACGTCCTTCACCCGGTCGACGATGGTGAAGTAGCCGTGGGCGTCGCGCACCGCGAGGTCGCCGGAGTGGAACCAGCCGTCCCGGAAGGCCTCCCGGGTCTCCTCGGGCTTCTCCCAGTACCCCTCGCACAACTGCGGGGACCGGTAGACGACTTCACCGGGCGTGCCGTCGGGCACGTCCTCGCCGTCCTCGTCGACCACCCGCGCCTCCACGAACAGCACGGTACGGCCGCAGGAGTCCAGCCGCCCCTTGTGCTCCTCGGGCGCCAGTACGGTGGCCAGCGGCCCGATCTCGCTCTGTCCGAAGCAGTTGAACAGGGCCAGTTTCGGCAGCCGTTCACGCAGCCGCTCCAGGACGGGCACCGGCATGATCGACGCCCCGTAGTAGGCCTTGCGCAGTCCGCTCAGGTCACGCGATGCGAAGTCGGGCCGGTTGGACAGCCCGATCCACACGGTGGGCGGCGCGAAGAGGCTGTCCACGCGTCCGGCCTCGACCAGGTCGAAGAGGGTGTCGCCGTCCGGGCCGTCCAGGACGATGTTGGTCGCGCCGACCGCCAGGTAGGGCAGCAGGAACACGTGCATCTGGGCGGAGTGGTAGAGCGGCAGCGCGTGCGCGGGCCGGTCACCGGCGCTCAGGTCGAGGGCGGCGATCGCACTCAGGTACTCGTGCACCAGCGCCCGGTGGGTCATCATCGCGCCCTTGGGCAGCGCCGTGGTCCCCGAGGTGTACAGCAACTGCACGAGGTCCTCGGTACGCGGTTCGGGACCGTCGTACGGCGGCGCGTCCGCGAGCCGGGCCAGGAGCGAGCCGTCGGCGTCCCGCAGCGGCAGCACCCTCACCCCGTCCGGGAGCCGTCCGGCGAGGTCCGGGTCGGCGAGCACCAGTGAGCTGCCCGACTGGCCGACGAGGTAGGCGAGGTCCTCGCCGGTCAGGTTCTGGTTGACCGGCACGTGCACCAGGCCGGCCCGGGCGCAGGCGAGGAACGTGATCAGGTAGGCGTCCGAGTTGTGCCCGTAGGTGCCGACCCGGTCGCCGCGGGTGAGGCCCTGGTCGAGCAGGACGCTCGCCGCCCGGGAGACGGCGTCGTCGAGTTCCCCGTACGTCCACCGGCGCTCGCCGTACTCCAGCGCCACCCGTGCGGGGGTGCGCCGGGCGCTGCGCCGCAGCACCCCGTCAACCGTGCTGCCCTGTCCCTGCGTCATGACTCATGATCCTCGGCCCGTCGCCGGGAGAGGTCAAGCACCATGGCACCGCACCCCCGCGCAACCGGGCTCAACCGCTTTGTCCCGCAACGACGTTGGGAGACACAGATGCGCACCACCCGCGCGAGACGGCTGCTCGTCGCAGCCGTCGCCCTGCTCACCGCCTCGGCCGCGTTACCGGCCGCCGCGGCCGAGCGGGCCGCTCCTCAGGCCCGTCCCTCGCACGGCGGCCTGTCCGCCGTCATCCGTTACACCGAGTACGGCATTCCGCACATCCTCGCCGAGGACTACGCCGACCTGGGCTTCGGCACGGGCTGGGCGCAGGCGGCCGACCAGGTCTGCACCCTCGCCGACGGCTTCACTACCGTACGCGGCGACCGCTCGCGCTTCTTCGGCGCCACCGCGACCACCGACCTCTCGCTCTCGTCGGCCGGGGACAACCTGTCCAGCGACCTCTACTTCCGGGGCGTACGGCAGTCCGGCACGGTGGCGAAGCTGCTCGCCGAACCGGCTCCGCTGGGCCCGAGCCGGCAGGTGAAGGACCTGATACGGGGGTTCGCCACCGGATACAACACCTGGCTGGCGAAGCACCGGATCAACGACCCGGCCTGCGCGGGCGCCGCCTGGGTGCGGCCGGTCACCACGCTGGACGTGGCCACCCGTTACTACGCCCTCTCCGTCCTGGGCGGCCAGGGCGGCGCCGTGGACGAGATCACCGGGGCGACGCCTCCCACCGGCGCCCCGGCGCCCGAGCGCGGCGTTGACGCCGAGGCCCTGATCAAGGTCGTACGGGACCGGTCCGCCACCTCCGACATGGGATCGAACGCGGTCGCCTTCAGCGGCGCCACCACCGCGAACGGCCGGGGGCTGCTGCTGGGCAACCCGCACTACCCGTGGCAGGGCGGACGCCGGTTCTGGCAGTCCCAGCAGACCATTCCGGGCGAGCTGAACGTGGCCGGCGCGTCCCTGCTCGGCACGCCGACCGTGGCCATCGGCTACAACTCCCGGGTGGCCTGGAGTCACACCGTCGCGACCGGCGTCCCCTTCAACCTGACCCGGCTCACGCTCGACCCGTCCGACCCCACCGTCTATCTGGTGGACGGCACACGGCAGCGGATGACCAGGCGGACCGTGACCGTGGCGGTCAAGGACGGTGCCCCCGTCACCCGCACCCAGTGGTGGACCCGGTACGGCCCGGTGGTCGCCGACCCGGACGGCGATCCGCCGCTGCCCTGGACCGCCACGACGGCGTACGCGTTCAACGACCCCAACGCCGCCAACTTCCGGTTCGCCGACACCTCACTCGGCTTCGGCAGGGCGCGCTCCACGGCGGACGTCCGCGCCTCCCTCGACCGGTACCAGGGGCTCCCGTGGGTGAACACCGTCGCCGCGGACTCCGGCGGGCACACCCTGTACACGCAGTCGCAGGTGCTGCCCCGGATCACCGACGGCCTCGCGGCCCGCTGCTCCACCGATCTGGGCAGGATCACCTATCCGCAGGCGGGGCTGGCGGTCCTCGACGGCTCGCGCGCCGACTGCACGCCCGGCACTGACGCCGACGCCGTGCAGCCCGGTACCTTCGGGCCCGCCCGGATGCCCGTCCTCCAGGACGCCCCGTACGTGGAGAACTCCAACGACAGCGCCTGGCTGACCAATGCCGACCGGCCGCTGACCGGGTACGAGCGGATCTTCGGCGACATCGGCACGCCGCGCACACCGCGCACCCGGGGCGCGATCGAGGACGTGGCGGCGATGGCGAAGCGGGGCGGGCTGACCGTCCAGGACCTCCAGCGACAGGAGTTCGCGAACCGGGTGCCCGCGGGCGACCTGGCGGCGGCCGACGCGGCGAAGGCGTGTGCCGCGCTGCCGGGCGGTACGGCGACGGGCAGCGACGGCACGGCGGTCGACGTCTCGGCGGCCTGTCCGGTGCTCGCGGCCTGGGACCGGACGATGGACACCGGCAGCCGGGGCGCCCTGCTCTTCGACCGTTTCTGGCGGAAGCTGACGGCCTCGGTGCCGGCGGCCCAGCTGTGGCGGGTGCCGTTCTCGGCGGCCGACCCGGTGCACACCCCGAACACGCTCGACACCGCCGCACCCGGCTTCGCCACGGCCCTCGCCGACGCCGTGGCCGAACTGCGGGCGGCGGGCATCCCGCTGGGCTCCCGGCTCGGGGACCACCAGTTCGTCGTACGCGACGGACGGCGGATCCCGGTCCCGGGCGGCACCGAGGCGCTGGGCGTCTGGAACAAGATCGAGCCGGTCTGGAACGCCGGCCAGGGCGGCTACACGGACGTCGCGTTCGGCTCCAGTCACATCCAGGCGGTGGGCTGGGACGACAGCCACTGCCCGGTGGCCCGCACCCTGCTGACGTACTCCCAGTCCTCGAACCCGAACTCGCCGCACCACAGCGACCAGACCCGGCTGTTCTCGGCCGAGAGGTGGGTGACGGCGCGGTTCTGCGAGAAGGACATCCTTTCGTCCCCGGCGTTGGAATCGCTCCGGGTCCACGAAAGCTGAGCGCGTACGGTCCCGTTCCTGGTGGGGCGGGACCGCACGGGAGTGACACAGGAAAATCCCGCTCGCTGCGCAGTGCATCAACAATCGTTCACACCATGGGAATTCTGCTTCAGCGTGCTCCCGTGCGCCCCTTTGGAGAAAGGTTTCGGGAAACCGCGGAACGTGGAACCTGGGCAGGACTTGTCTCGGACGTTCAACCCGAGGCAGGTTCACTCATTTCACGTGTAGCACCGGGCAGGAGGTTTCCATGAACCACGCTGTGCCTGAACAAAAACGAACATGGACGACAGGTACTGCTCCCGGCATATTCCCTCTCCTCGGTCACGGTATCGCCTTCTACCGACGGCCGCTGGAGTTTCTGAATTCTTTGCCCGCACACGGAGATCTGGTCGAGATACGCCTGGGCCCCCAGCGTGCCTGGATGGTGTGCCATCCCGAGCTGACCCACGAGGTGCTCATGGATCCGCACACCTTCGACAAGGGGGGCCCGCTCTACGACAGACTGGGCAGTCTGATGGGCGACGGCCTCGTCACCTGCCGCCAGCCCACCCACCGCGACAAACGCAGGCTGCTGCAACCGGCCTTCCGGCCCTCCCATGTCGCCGCCTACACGGACCTCGTCACCGAGGAGGCCGAGTCGGTGTGCGAGGGATGGCAGGCGGGCGGGACCGTGCCGGTCACCGAGGCGATGATGACCTTCACGACCCGGGTGATCAGCCGGGTCCTGCTCTCCGACTCCCTGGACGACAGGACGACCGCAGAGGTGCGGGACTGCCTCGCGGACGTCGTCCGTGGCCTGTTCCTGCGCACGGTCGTCCCGGTCGACGTCCTCTTCCGCATTCCGACCCCGGCCAACCGCCGCTATCGGCGCGCCCTGAGCCGCCTGCACGCGATCATCGACACGGCGATCGCGAGGCGCCGGCTCGGCGCCGACCGCGACGACGTGCTGGGCACGCTGCTGGCGGCCGCGCGCGGCACCGACGGAGCGGCGGCGATCACCGACCAGGAGATCCACGACCACCTGATCACGCTGCTGCTCACCGGCGCCGAGACCTCGGCACTGGCGCTGGCCGCGGCGTTCAGCCTGCTGGCCCGCAACCCCGAGGCGGAGCGCCGGCTGCACGCCGAGCTCGACGCCGTCCTCCCGGACGGCCGCCTTGCCGGCCCCGACGATCTGCCGCACCTCGTGCACACCCGGTGCGTCGTCTCCGAGACGCTCCGCCACTCCTCGCCCGGCTGGCTCTTCACCCGCGTCACCACCCGGGAGACGGAACTCGCCGGGCGCCGGCTGCCCGCGGGGGCCACCGTGCTCTACAGCCCCTACCTCCTGCACCACGATCCGTCGTGGTTCCCCGACCCCGAGCGTTTCGACCCCGACCGCTGGCTGCCGGGGCGGCCCACCGCCGCACAGCGCCGCGCGACGATGCCGTTCTCCGCGGGCAACCGCAAGTGCCTCGGCGACGAGTTCGCCATGGTCGAGGTCACCCTGGCGCTGGCGACCATCGCCGGCCGCCGTCGCCTGCGCCATCTGCCCGGCACCACCGAACAGGCACCCCGCCCCGCGATCACGCTGGGTCCGCGTTCCCTGGTCATGACCTGCGAAGCCCGCTCCCGCATGCCGTCGGGCGCGACGCCCCGCGCCGACTCCCCCGCACCCCGAGCCGTGGCCGCCCCTCGCGCCTCGGACTCCCGAAAGGGCAGGTGATCACGTTGTCGGCAACACATGAGGACATCCCGGTCGGCGTACTGGACGAAACCCCGGTCGCCAACCTCCGCGACCTGATCGACACCCACCTCCACATGCCCTTTCCCTTCCAGCGCAACCCCCATGAGGCCGAGGCCGCCGCCGGCGTCGACGCCTGGCTGAGCAGGTGGGGTCTGACCGGCGAACCGGGGGTGGCGGCGATGATCGCGCGCACCCGGCCGGCCGAGCTCGCGTCGTACACCAGCCCGGCGGTGGACTGCGATCTCCTCCAGATCGTGGCCAATCAGATCGCCTATCAGTTCGTTTTCGACGACCTCGCGGAAGACGTCGGTCGGTGCTCTCCGGGCGGGCTGCTGCCCATGCTGTGCGAGAGCGTTGCGATCCTGCGGGACGGCCGGCCGCCCAGCACTCCCCTCGGAGCGGCTCTGACCGATCTCCACCGGCAGGTCCGGGAACGATGCACACCGGCACAGGCCGCGCGGTGGGCCTGGAAGAGCCGTGAATACGTACACGGGCTGCTGTACGAAGCGGTGGCCCAGGACCACCCCTTCCTCCTGCGTTCCGCGGACTGCACCTCCATACGGTCGCTGACCGCGGGAGTCGAACCGTTCTACCCGCTGTACGAGGCCGCCCAGCCGCTCGAAGTACCCCTCTCCGAACTTCACCACCCCGTTGTAGAGCGACTCGGCCGGCTGTCGGCCGATGCGGCCGTGTGGACGGCCGACCTGTTCTCCGCTGTGAAGGAGAAGCGTGCGGGCGAAATGATCAACTTGGCCCTGGCGCGCCAGCGCGAACACCGATGCTCTCTGCAGACCGCCATCCTCCTGGCCGTTCAGCAGATCAACGGCACGGTCGAAGAGTTCCAGGAACTCCACAAGGCCGTCGAACCGGAGTTGAGCGCCGCCGGAATGGGCTACGTGGAGGGCATGATCGGCTGGATCCGCGGGTGTTACCACTGGTCCCGAACCGTGCCGCGGTACTCGGATGTGGCCACGGTCCCCGCCGTGCCCTAGAGTCCCCGGCGCGCTCCGGCGACAGCGCAATCAGAGATGTCCATTCAATCGCCCGTACCCACTGGGCGGGCATTGTCCCCTCCACAGTTCATGATTCACCCTATGGTGACCAATCCGGCCTACCGCGCCTCGACGAGGCGTACGCTCGGCTTTCCCGCAGGCCGAACGACAGAAAGCGGTACGGCACATGGCAACGAAGCCGCGGCAATCGATCACGGACCAACCGACGTTGATCGAGCGCCGACGGGAACTTCAAGCCCTCGACGCCGCATTCCGGGAGCTGCGCCGCACCACGGACGGCAGGCCACGCGCAGGGCGCAAAGGACGGCTCGCCTTCACCGGGTCGGCCGGATTGGGCAAGACCGCACTCATCACCGAAGCTCGCGCCCGGGCCGCGGCACACGGATTCACCGTACTGTCGGGCCAGGGTGGCGAGACGGAACAGGGTTCGGCGTTCCGCGTGGTGCGCCAGTTGATGCAGCCCTCACTGGCGAGGATGGACGCGGCCGAGCTCCACACCTTCCTGGGAAGTTGGTACGACACCGTCGCCGCCGTGCTCGGTCTCGAAGCGAAGGGACCCGCCCCCGCGCCGGATCCGACGGGCGTCCGCGAAGGCCTCGACTGGGTCATGACGCGCCTCGCGGTGAGGAAGGCTCCGATCGTCCTGCTCCTGGACGACCTGCACTGGACGGACCTCGAGTCACTGAGCTGGCTCGCCTCCTTCGCACCACGGGTCGACGACCTCCCCCTGCTGATCGTGGTGGCCTACCGGCCCGACGAGCTGCCGTCCGAGGCGGGCGAACTGCGCACGCTCGTGGGAGATCACGGGGACCGCCCCCACAACCTGGCGCTGCTCAGTCCCGAGGGCGTGGCGAAGATCGTCAGGAACGAGATCGGAGAGGAGGCCGAGGACCAGTTCTGCAAGGAATGCTGGTCGGCCACCAGCGGGAGCCCCTTCGAAGCGGTGGAGCTCGCCATCGGACTGGCCGAGCGGAAACTGAGCGGCACCGAGGGCGACCTGCCCGCGATGCGTGAGCTGGCCGCGACGATCAAGGGCCCTGGGCTCATCGAGCGTCTGGAGCAGCTCGGCACGGCGACCGTCCGCTTCGCGCACACCGCTGCCGTGCTGGGGTCGCCCTTCTCGCCACAGCTCGCCGCGACCATCGCGGTGCTCGGCGACGAGGCCGTCACCGAGGCGACCGACAAGTTGCGCGCGGCCCGGATCCTGGCCGACGGTCACGGCCCCGAAGGCGAACTCGCGTTCGTGCACCCCCTGATCACCACGACGATCTACCGGTCCATCCGCACAGGCTTCCGCACCGGTCTGCACAACACGGCCGCGCAGGCCGTCCTGGCCGCGGGATACGGCCCCACCAAAGCCGCCCGGCACCTTCTGGAAGTCCCCTGCGACGACCGTCCCGAGACGGTCGCCTGTCTGCGCGAGGCCGCTCGTGAATACCTTCGCTCCGGGGCCACCGAGGCGGCCCGGCGTCTGCTGACCCGCGCGCTGCAGGAGCCACCCCTGCCCGAGGACCGTGCCGCGGTACTTCACGAACTCGCGTGCGCCACGTTCCTGATCGAGCCCACGGCCACGGTGCGGCATCTGCGCCAAGCGCTGGCGCAGCCCCACGTCGACCCCGATCTGCGCGCCTCCATCGTCTATCGGCTGACGACGGCCATGGCCCACACCGATCAGCTGGCCGAGGCCGTGACCGTGGCGGCCGAAGAGGCACGGCAGGCCACGAATCCGCGCATCAGACTGCGTATGCAGGCCGATCAGTTCGTGTGGAGCATGGTGCGTCCGGACGACGGCAACTCGCCCGCCCGCTCCCGGACACTGGCACGTCTGGCCGAGCAGTTGCCCGGTCGCAGCCTGGAGGAACGCTACATCCTGGGACTGCGGGCCTGGGACGCGGCCATGCGCGGCGAACCGAGGCAGACGTCCCTCGCGTATGCCGAGAAGGCCCTGAGCGGCGGCATGAGCTGGACCGACGAGAACCGGGGGTTCGAGGTGCCCCTCTCCGTCGCCCTGGTGTTCATGTACGGCGACCGTCCGCAACGGGCCGAGGAACTGTTCAGCAAAGGGATCGCCGAATGCGTGGCCAAGGGCTGGCACGGCTCCCACCTGGCCTTCGGCCAGACCATCGCCGGCTACATCCGCTACCGCCGTGGCTTCCTGGCCGAAGCCGAGGACCTTGTACGGGAGGGTCTGCGCATCGCCGACAAGGTGGACGGAGTGGTGGCCGCCCAGTGGTTCGGCGTGAGCATTCTCATCAAGACCCTGCTGGCCCGCGGGCGCATCGCCGAAGCTCGCGCATTCGCCGACGAGCACAACTTCGGTGAGGCACCTGTGAACGCCGTCATCTATCCCGACCCGCGCACCGTGTACGCGGAACTGCTCCTGGCGGAGGGACGGCACGCCGAAGCGGTCCGGCTGCTGTCCTCGGTCGGGGACTGGCTGGACGCACGGGGCTGGCGCAATCCGGCGTGGTGCCCGTGGCAGCTCCGGCTCGCCTCGGCGCTCGCCCCCACCTCCCCCCAGGAGGCGATCGGTCACGCCCAGGACGCCGTGCGGCGTGCCGGGGAGTTCGGGGCCGCCTCCACCATCGGCCAGGCCCTGCACACCCTCGCCGAGGTGACCGGCGGGCCCGCGGCCGTCGATCTGTACGCGGAGGCCGTCGGCCATCTGGAACAGTCGCCCGCCGCCTACGAACTCGCCCGTGCCCAGGTGGGCCACGGTGCCGCGCTGTCCCGCAACGGGCGGCTCCAGGAGGCCGCCGACCGGCTGTACCAGGGGCTGGAAGGAGCCGTCCACTGCGGGGCCGAGGTGCTCGCTGCGCGGGCCAGGGGGGAGCTGTCGGCGGCCGGGATGCGCCCGTTGCCGTTGCGCTATGTGCAGGCGGACACGCTGACCGCCCAGGAGCTCCGGACCGCCGAACTGACCGTCCAGGGGCACCCGGTGGCCGTGGTCGCCAAGGAGCTGCGCCTCACCGAGCAGGGCGTACGGCAGCTGCTGTCCCGCGTCTACCGCAAGATCGGCACCGATGCCGCCGGCCTCGCCGGGTTCCTGGAGGACCATCCTCGCCGGCACGTCTGAGGCCGTCGGGGCTCACACCGGACGGGTGCGGCCCTCCCAGTACGGGTCGCGCAGCCGCCGCTTGTACAGCTTGCCGTTGGGGTCGCGGGGCATCTCGGCGATGAAGTCGACGGTCTTGGGCCGTTTGTAGCCGGCGAGCTGTTCCGCGCAGTGGGCGAGGAGGGCGGCGGCGAGGTCGGGTCCCGGTTCGTGTCCCGGTGCGGGTTCGACGACGGCCTTGACCTCCTCGCCCCAGTCGTCGTGCGGGATGCCGAAGGCGGCGGCGTCGGCGACGGCGGGGTGGGAGAGGAGCGCGGACTCGATCTCGGCGGGGTAGATGTTGACCCCGCCCGAGATGATCATGTCGATCTTGCGGTCGCGGAGGAAGAGGTAGCCGTCCTCGTCCAGGTAGCCGAGGTCGCCGACGGTGAAGAAGTCCCCGATGCGGTTCTTCTCCGTCTTGGCCTCGTCCTTGTGGTACGAGAAGCCGCCGGTGTTCATCTTCATGTAGACGGTGCCGAGTTCACCGGGCGGCAGCCGGTTGCCGTCGTCGTCGAAGACCGCGAGTTCGCTGATCGGCCAGGCCTTGCCGACCGTACCGGGCTTCTTCAGCCAGTCCTCGGCGGTCGCGAAGGCGCCGCCGCCCTCGCTGGCCGCGTAGTACTCCTCGACGCTGGGCCCCCACCAGTCGAGCATCGCCCGCTTGACGTGGTCCGGGCAGGGGGCGGCGCCGTGGATGGCGTGCCGCATGGCGGAGACGTCGTAGCGGGAACGCACCTGTTCGGGGAGGGCGAGCAGGCGGTGGAACTGGGTGGGGACCATATGGGTGTGGGTGCAGTGGTGTGCGTCGATCAGGCGGAGCATCTCCTCGGGGGTCCACTTGTCCATGACGACCAGGCGGTGGCCTATGTGGAGGGACGCGCCCGCGAACTGCAGTACGGCCGTGTGGTAGAGCGGCGAGCAGACGAGGTGGACGTTGTCGCCGAAGGGCTGGATGCCGAAGATGCCGAGGAAGCCGCCGAGGTAGGCCGCCTCGGGGAGCCTGCCGGGCAGCGGGCGGCGGATGCCGCGGGGGCGGCCGGTGGTGCCCGAGGTGTAGTTCATGACCCAGCCGAGCTCGCGGTCCGCGGGTGCCGACTCGGGCTGTCCGTGGAGGAGTTCGACGTACGGCCGGAAGCCCTCGACCGCGCCGACGGCGTACCGGTGGGTGGCCGGGAGGCCGGCCTCGTCGGCGGCGTGCCGGGCGGGGCCGGCGAAGCGTTCGTGGGCGAGGAGCACCTTGGCGCCGGAGTCGGAGACGATCCAGGCGATCTCCGGGCCGACGAAATGGTGGTTGACGGGGACCAGGTAGAGGCCGGCCTGGGTGGCGGCCAGGTACGCGGTGAAGAACTCGGGTCCGTTGGGCAGCACGACCGCGAAGGCGTCGCCGCGCTCCAGGCCCGCGGCGCGCAGTCCGTGGACGAGTCTGTTGGCGGCGGCGTGCAGGCGGCCCGCGGTCCATTCCTCGCCGTCGGGTGCGACGAGCACCGTGCGGTCGGGCTCGTCGGCGGCCTGGGCCCAGAATCCGGCGGGGGGCGTGCTGGTCACTTGGCGCTCCTTCCGGCGATGCGGTTGATGCGGTCGACGGCCTGCTCGAAGCCGCGGGTGAGGTCGTCGAAGACGGCCTGGACGCTGCGTTCGCTGGTCATGCGGCCGACGATCTGGCCGACGGGGGTGCCCAGCAGGGGGTCGACCTCGTACTTCTGGATGCGGGTGACGGCCTCGGCGACCAGCAGGCCCTGCAGCGGCATGGGGAGGGTGCCGGGACCGTTCGGGTCGTCCCAGGCGTCGGTCCACTCGGTGCGCAGCTGACGTGCCGGTTTCCCGGTCAGGGCGCGGGAGCGGACGGTGTCGCCGGAGCCGGCGGCGAGCAGTTTGCGCGTCACGGCGGGCGAGGAGAGGTCGGCCTCTGTGGCGGTCAGCCATATGGAGCCCAGCCATACACCCTGGGCGCCGAGACTGAGTGCGGCCGCCACCTGCCGGCCGCTGCCGATGCCGCCCGCCGCCAGCACGGGCAGCGGGGCCACGGCGTCGACGATCTCCGGGGTGAGCACCATGGTGGCGATCTCGCCGGTGTGGCCGCCCGCCTCGTACCCCTGTGCCACCACGACGTCGATGCCCGCGTCCCGGTGTTTGAGGGCGTGCCGGGCGCTGCCCGCGAGCGCGGCGACCAGGACGTCCTGGTCATGGGCGCGGTCGATGACGTCGGCGGGCGGGGAGCCGAGGGCGTTGGCGAGCAGCCGGATCGGGTAGTCGAAGGCGACGTCGAGCTGGGTGCGGGCGACCTGCTCCATCCAGCCGGTGATCCGCCATCCGGACGCCTCGCCCTCGGCAAGCTCGGGCACCCCGTACTTGGCGAGGGTGTCCCGCACGAACTGCCGGTGCCCGTCCGGGATCATCGCCTCGACGTCGGCCTCGCTGACGTTCTCCACCTTCTTGGCGGGCATCACGACGTCGAGCCCGTAGGGCTTCCCGTCGACATGCTCCTCGATCCAGTCGAGGTCGCGTTTGAGGTCGTCGGGGGCGGTGTAGCGGACCGCGCCGAGCACCCCGAACCCACCGGCCCGGCTGATGGCCGCGGCGACGGCGGGGAACGGCGTGAAGCCGAAGACGGCGTGCTCGACTCCCAGGGTCTTGCTCAGCTCCGTCTGCATGGGCGCAGGATGCCGCAGTCGACCGGCCGACGGAAGAGGTTTTCTGATGCTCCGTCAGATTTCTGCTCTGCCGCCTGTTCTCTGCTGTGTCGGTTTTCTGCTGTGGCAGATTTCGGCTCTGCCTGTTTCTCCGGCGGCCACCGGGCCGGGCGGGCCGCCCGTCACTCCCCCTCCAGCACCGCCATCGCCGCGTTGTGCCCGGGGACCCCGCTCACCCCTCCCCCGCGCACCGCGCCCGCCCCGCACAGCAGGACGTTGGCGTGCCGGGTCTCCACGCCCCAGCGGCCGGCGCCGTCCTGGGCGTAGGGCCAGGACAGGTCCCGGTGGAAGATGTTGCCGCCGGGGAGGCGCAGGTCGCGTTCGAGGTCCAGGGGGGTCTTGGCCTCGATGCAGGGTCGGCCGTCCGCGTCGAGGGCGAGACAGTCGACGAGGGGCTCGGCGAGATGGGCGTCGAGCTGGGCCACGGTGGATCTGAGGAGTTCGGCGCGTACGGCGTCGTTGTCGGCGGCGAAGAGCCGGGCGGGGGTGTGCAGGCCGAAGAGGGTGAGCGTCTGGTAGCCGCGTTCGACCAGGTCCCGGCCGAGGATCGTGGGGTCGGTCAGGGAGTGGCAGTAGATCTCCGAGGGCGGGGCGGCGGGAAGCCGGCCGGCCGCCGCCTGGGCGTGGGCGGTGGCCAGTTGCTCGTACCCCTCGGCGACGTGGAAGGTGCCGGAGAACGCCTCGCGCGGGTCGACGGCGGTGTCGCGCAGCCGGGGCAGCCGCTTCAGCAGCATGTTCACCTTGAGCTGGGCGCCCTCGGCGGGCTCCGGGGCCGGGTCGCCGGTGAGGGCGGCGAGTTCCTGCGGGGCGGCGTTGACCAGTACGTGCCGGGCGGCGACGACGCCCTCGCCGTCGGCGGTGCGGTAGGTGACCTCGGCGGCCCGGCCGTCCGTGTCGATCCGTACCGCCTCGTGCCCGGTGGCGAGCACCGCGCCCGCCGAGCGTGCGGCGGCGGCCAGTGCGTCGGTGAGGGCGCCCATGCCGCCGACCGGCACGTCCCAGGCGCCCGTGCCGCCGCCGATGACGTGGTAGAGGAAGCAGCGGTTCTGCCGCAGCGAGGGGTCATGGGCGTCGGCGAACGTGCCGATCAGCGCGTCCGTGAGGACGACCCCGCGCACCAGGTCGTCCGTGAAGTTCTCCTCGATGGCGACCCCGATGGGCTCCTCGAACAGGACCCGCCAGGCCTCCTTGTCGTCGATCCGGTGGCGCAGCTCCTCGCGCGAGGGCAGCGGCCCGGTGAGCGTCGGGAAGACGCGCTCGGCGACCCGGCCGGTCATGCCGTAGAACCGCTGCCAGGCCTGGTACTCCTGCTTGCCCCCGGTCAGCCGTTCGAACGCCTCGCGGATGCGTCGCTCGCCGCCGCCGACCAGCAGTCCGGTCGACCGGCCGTTGCGCTCCACGGGCGTGTACGACGAGATCGTGCGGCCGCGGACCCGGAAGTCCAGGCCCAGGTCGCGGACGATCTTCCTGGGCAGCAGGCTGACCAGGTAGGAGTAGCGCGACAGCCGCGCGTCGACACCGGTGAAGGGGCGGGTCGAGACGGCGGCGCCACCGGTGCGGGCCAGCCGCTCCAGCACCAGCACGGTGCGTCCGGCCCGGGCCAGATAGGCCGCCGCGACCAGGCCGTTGTGGCCGCCGCCGACGATGATGGCGTCGTAGGTCCTGGATGGTTCGGTGGCAGGGGGCATGGTTCTTCGTAACACATGATGATCTAGGCGGGTAAGAGGCTTGCCGGTTCGTTGTGCGGGGAGGGCCGTTCGGACAGTGCCGGTTGTGTACGGCCGGTCGCGCCCACGCGGCGGAGCCGCACACGGATACACCCCCGCGCCCCTGACAGGCGCGCCCGTTCTACAGACGTCCGCCCGATGCCTGCTGTTGGCGCAGTACCGCCACGCGTCGGTAGAGCTCGACCGCCTCGGCACCTCTGCCCAATTGCTCCAGACAGTGCGCCTCGTCGTTCCGGCTGGCCAGGGTGTCCGGGTGGTCCGGACCGAGGACGCGCTCCCGTGCGCCGGCGACGCGCCGATACTCGGTCAGTGCGTCCGCCCAGCGGCCCAGCCAGCCCAGGCCGACCGCGACCTCACGGCGGCTGACCAGGGTGTCGGGGTGGTCGCAGCCGAGGACACGTTCGCGAATGGCACATACGTCCCGGGACTCCGCGAGGGCCTCCTCCCAGCGGGCGAGGCGGCCCAGGTTGACGCCGAGGCCGTGGCGGGCGCGCAGGGTCTCGGGGTGGGCGGGGCCCTGGACGCGGGTGCGATCGTCGATCAGGGCGCGGTAGAGGGTGAGCGCGTCGGCGCTGCGGCCGAGGCGGCCCAGGCTGATGCCGACCTCGTAGCGGGCGGCGAGGGTGTCGGGGTGGTCGGGGCCGAGGGCCCGGGCGCGATCCTCGGCGACCTCGCGGTAGGTCCGCAGGGCCTCTTCCCAGCGCCCCAGCTGACCCAGCGCGTAGGCGACTTCGTAGCGGGTGACCAGGGTGTCGGGGTGCTGTGGGCCGAGGACGCGCGCGCGGGCGACGGCCACGTCGTGGGCCATACGGTACGAGTCCTCCAGCCGGCCCAGCCTGCTGAGGTTGAAGGCGAGGTTGTGGCGGCAGCGCAGGGTGTCGGGATGGTCCGGGCCCATCAGCCGCTGCCGGGCGGCGAGTACGGCCGTGTACGCCTGGTGGGCTTCGAAGTGGCGGCCCAACTGGCCCAGGACGTAGGCCGTTTCCTGGCGGGCGGCGAGGGTGTCGGGGTGGTCCGGGCCGAGCAGGCGCTCCCGGGCGCGGGCGACCTCGGTGTACTCGCGCAGGGCGTCGGCGGCGCGCCCGGTGCGGCTCAGGGTGAAGGCGATCTCGTAGCGGCTGGCGAGGGTGTCCGGGTGGTCGGGGCCGAGGAGGCGGGCGCGCTCGGCGGCGACCGCGCGGTGTACCTCGCCGGCCTCGGCCCAGCGCCCGAGCCGGCCGAGGCTGAGCCCGGCGTTGTGCCGCCCGGCCAGGGCGGCGACGGCCTCCGGGGCCGCGGGAAGGGGTTCGGCGGGGCCGGCGCCCGGCCGCGGCGTCCACTCCCCGGTGAGCCCGGCCGCGGGGTCGGGCGGGGTGGTGCGCAGACCGGTGCCGATCGCCTTGTGGCCGGTGGTCATGGAGCGGGTCCAGGACGGCAGCCGGGCCTCGCGGAACGCCGGCTCCGGGGCCTTGAGTTGGGGCCGCGGGGTGACGACGGTGGGGATGTACGTGGGTGTCGTACGCCCGGAGGTGATCCGGCGGCCCACCTCCTTGGCGTCGTAGGGCCGTTGTTCGGGCCGTTTGGCCAGCAGGTCCAGGACGACCTTCTCCAGCCAGCCCGGCAGTTCGGCGCGGTGGTCGCGGGGCGGAGCGGGTGGGGTGTCACGGTGGCCGATGAGGATCGCCCAGGCGTCGGCCAGGTCGAACGGCGGCGCCCCGGTGGCGATCTCGTACAGCACGCAGCCCAGGGAGTACAGGTCGCTGCGCTGGTCGACCTCGGTGCCGCCGATCTGCTCCGGTGACATGTAGTGCGGGGTGCCCATGGCGATGCCGGTGCCGGTCAGCCGGGAGGTGAGGCCGATGTCGTGGCCGAGGCGGGCGATGCCGAAGTCGCAGAGCTTCACCGTGCCGTCGGTGAGCCGCATGATGTTGGCGGGTTTCAGGTCCCGGTGCACGATGCCCTGTTGGTGGGTGTAGGCGAGGGCGGCGGCGACCTGCTCGGCGATGTCGACGACGTCACCGACGGGCAGCGGATGGTGCTTGTTGTCCTCCATGAGCTGGCTGAGGTTGCGGCCGTCCAGCAGCTCCATCACGAGGTAGAGGATGCCGTCGTGCTCGCCGAAGTCGTGGACGACGGTCACCCCGCGGTGGGAGAGGGCGGCGGCCACTCTCGCCTCACGGCGGAACCGTTCGCGCAGGACGCGGGTGAAGGCCTGGTCGTGGTGCGGGCCCAGCGGTTTGAGGCACTTGACGGCGACCTGGCGGCCGAGGGATTCGTCGCGGGCCCGCCACACCTCGCCCATCCCGCCCCGTCCGATGAGGTCGAGCAGCCGGTACCGCCCCTGGACCAGCCTGGTGTCAGCCATCGCGCGCCGTCGCCCCCCGTCGCTGCAGCCCCGCCCTCCCAGGGGGTCGCGGTCAAGGTGCGGCCGCGCCGAACCGGCCCGTTCCGTGACACACTCCCCCGGTCGTCCAGTATGGCGGTCTAATGCCCGACTTTGTACGGTGCCGGGCGCGCGTCGGGGCCGAGCCTCGCCATGGCGCGCAGGATGTGTTTGGGCGGGAGTTGCCAGCGCAGACGTGCGGGAACACTGCGCAGCAGGGTGCCGGTGGCGCGCAGTCGACGGGTCACGACGGCGGGTTCGGGGGCCGGTCTGCCGTACAACTCGTGGGCGTACGGCGGCAGAGAGGCGTACGCCAGGTGGGCCACGCGCCGCCACAGCACCTCGCGCGCCGGTATCAGGAGCGGGTGCGTCGGGGGGCGGAGCAAGAAGTCGTCCACCGCGCGCGCGTCGGCTCCGGCGGCGAGCAGCGGCCGTACCTTCCGGAAGTAGGCGGCCATGTCCGCCCGGTCGGCCGGAACGGCGGCGGGGTCGAGGCCCACCAGGCGGGCGCTGACCCGGTGCTCGGCGAGGTAGCGGTCGGCCTGGGCGTCGGTGAGGGGGAAACCGGAGCGGCGCAGGACGTGCAGATACGAGTCGATCTCGGCGCAGTGCACCCACAGCAGCAGTTCGGGGTCGTCCACGCCGTACCGCTCGCCGGTGCCCGGGTCGGTCGCGCCCAGCATGCTGTGGATCTTCCGGACCCGGGCCCCGGCCCGCTCGGCGGCCTCCGTGGTGCCGTAGGTCGTCGTGCCGACGAAGTTCGCGGTCCGCATCAGCCTCCCCCAGGCGTCCCGGCGAAAGTCGGAGTTCTCCATCACGCCGCGCACCGCGCGCGGGTGCAGGGCCTGGAGGTAGAGCGCGCGGATACCGGCGACCCACATCATCGGGTCGCCGTGCGCCTGCCAGGTCACGGAGTCCGGGGTGAACAGCCCGGGGTCGCCGCCCATGACCGCAGACTAACGCCGGACCCGTGGCATCCCCAGTCCGATCCACGAGATGATCTCGCGCTGGATCTCGTTGTTGCCGCCGCCGAAGGTGAAGATGACCGCCGAGCGGTAGCCGCGTTCCAGGTCGCCGTGGAGGACCGCGCCGGCCGAACCCTCCTTCAGCGGGCCCGCCGCAGCGGCGATCTCCATCAGCCAGGCGTAGGCGTCGCGGCGGGCCTCGGAGCCGTAGACCTTGACGGCTGAGGCGTCCTGCGGGGTGAGGGTGCCCTCCTGGACGGCGGTCACCATCTGCCAGTTCAGCAGCTTCATGGCGTCGAGGCGGGTGTGGGTACGGGCGAGGTTGCGGCGCACCCAGGGCAGGTCGACGACGCGGCGGCCGTCGGCGAGTTTGGTCTCCATGGCCCAGCGCTGGACGTCGTGCAGGGCGCGGATCGCCATGGTGCCGTGGGCGGCGAGGGTGACCCGCTCGTGGTTGAGCTGGTTGGTGATCAGCCGCCAGCCCTGGTTCTCCTCGCCGACCCGGCGGGAGACGGGGACCCGGATGTTCTCGTAGTAGCTGGCGGTGGTGTCGTGCGAGGCGAGGGTGTTGATCACGGTGCAGGAGTAGCCGGGGTCGGAGGTCGGCACCAGGAGCATGGTGATGCCCTTGTGCGGCGGGGCCTCGGGGTCGGTACGGGTGGCCAGCCAGACCCAGTCGGCGGTGTCGCCGTTGGTGGTCCAGATCTTCTGACCGTCGACCACGTACTCGTCGCCGTCTCGTACGGCCCGGGTCTTCAGCGCGGCCAGGTCGGTGCCGGCGTCCGGCTCGCTGTAGCCGATGGCGAAGTCGATCTCGCCGGAGAGGATACGGGGCAGGAAGTACGCCTTCTGTTCCTCCGTGCCGTAGCGCATGATCGTCGGGCCGACGGTGTTCAGCGCCATCAGCGGGAGCGGTACGCCCGCCTGGGCGGCCTCGTCGAAGAAGATGAACTGTTCCATCGCGGTCAGGCCACGGCCGCCGTACTCCTTCGGCCAGCCGACGCCGAGCCAGCCGTCCGTGCCCAGCCGGCGGATCGTCTCCCGGTAGAAGCGTTTCTGCGCGGCCGGGTCGGCGTAGCGGGCGTAGGCGTTGTCCGGCACCAGGCCGGCGAAGTAGGCGCGCAGTTCGGTGCGCAGCCGCTGCTGCTCGGGCGTGTGGTCGAGGTGCACGGCGCCTCCAGGGTCCCCACGGGCGGTCCTGACGGCGCACACCGTAGAACGTGTTCCAGAAATTGGGAATGGCGACGCGGGTGCGCGACCCGGTCCGTTCCGGTCAGCCGTGGCCCCCGGCCCAGCCCACGTCCGTGCGGACCTCCTTCGGTGCCAGGGCGAGGAGCGACACGCAGACGGCCAGGAATACCGCGGCGACTGGTCCGGGCGGATGCCGATGGTGGCAGGGGCGCCTTCGCAGGCCGCGGTGAGCAGACAGGACGCGGCGATGACGTACTGGGCGCCGAACCGGTCCGCGACCACTCCGCTGACCGGTTCGAGGGACATGGCGGTGTGGTTTCCTCAGGTGCCGGTCCGCGGGATCGCCACGCCACGGGCCGGGGCGGCGGTCAGCGAGGCGGCGAGGTCGGCGATCAGTGTGCCGCCGGTCTCGCGGCCCGGTGCGCGGCGGATGTTCTCGCCGACCTCCGCGAGGCGCTGCCGGCGGTCGTCGTCGGCGAGCAGGTCCTCGACGGTGTCCACCAGGACGTCGGGGTCGAAGCCGTAGGTGTCCGTCCGGACCCCGAACCCGAGATCGGCGACGCGTTGCGCGTTGTCGTACTGGTCCCGGAACAGCGGGAGGACGATCATCGGCAGGCCCGCGGCGACGCCTTCGCCCAGGGTGTTGCTGCCGCCGTGGGTGATGAGGAGATCGCAGTCGGGCAGCACGCTGGGCTGCGGCAGGAACGGCTCGCCGTACATGTTCGGGCCGAGCGTCACCTCGTGGTGGCAGGGGCCCATGGAGACGACGGTGCGGTGTCCGGTACGGGCCACGACGTCCACCACGTGCTGGAGGAGCCGGGTGTCCAGGGACCCCAGGGAGCCCAGGGACAGGTAGATGACGGGTCCGGTGCCGGGCAGGTGGTCGGCCACCCGGAACCTGCGCTCGCCGGTACGGACCACGGTGTCGAGCCGGTGCCAGCGCTGCGCGAACTGAGCCGGGCGCGGGTAGTCCAGTGCGCTCGGGTAGGTGTAGAGGTTGAGCCAGGGCGAGTCGTAGGAGAACCGCAGCGGTTCCAGCGGCGGGGCGCCCTGGGCCGTGCAGTAGGCGTCGAACTCGGCGTGCAGGCCGGTGTGCAGGGCCGCGTACTGGGCGCGGAAGGCGTCCCAGCCGGAGCGGTCGTGCAGCGGGTAGCCGGAGAAGGCGGGCGGCAGTTCGGGGTCGGTCAGCTCCAGCGGGTTCGCCGAGATCGACCGCACCCAGGGTATGCCGGAGGCGGCGACCGACGGGTCCGCGCCGACGTCGTCCACCACGATCAGGTCGGGGCGCACCTCGTCGATGATCGCGCGCAGCCGGGGGTGGGCGTACTCGGCGGCCCGTGCCAGCTCGGCCCACTGCGGCCGGATCACGGTGCTGAGCTGTTCCAGGGTGGTGCCGCGGAAGTGCACGGCGTTCTCGCGCACCCAGGCGGCCCACATCTCCGGTCCGGCCTCGGCCGGGTCGGCGGGCGGGGGCGAGGCGTCGTACATCTCCTCGTCGAAGCCGTGCGCGGCGGCGACCCCACGGAAGCTGCCGTCCATCGCGAACACGGGTCGCTGGCCGCGGTCGCGGACCACCTCGGCCATCGCCCGCAGCGCGTTGTACGGCCCCCAGGCGGCGGCGCCGGGGACGAAGAGGACCCGGACGTCGTCAGGCACGGGCCGGCCCCCGCCCGGACAGCGGGAGCCGCAGGCCGCCTACGGTGTCGGACAACTCCGTTTCGCGCAGGGGTGGTTCTCCGGCGGGCACGGTCGTCGCCGTGCCGCGGACGAACCCGTTGCGGTGCGAGCTCATCGGCCGCCTCTCGGTCCGGGACCCGGGCCCGGAAGCGTGCCGCGGCCCTGGGGTGATGCCGGTCGACACCGTACGACCGCACCACGGGGACACCGACAGATCCCCGAACGAAGACCTGTCGGCCGGCACGGCCGTGCTCCTACCTTTCTGTCCCACGCGACCCGGACGTGGCCGGCCGCGGCGTCCCCGCCGCTCCGCCGGGCCGCCGAGCCCGCACCCGGGTCGACGCGGCGTGTCACACCCACGAGATGGAGCCCCCGCCCGTCATGACACAGCAACCTGTCGAAACCGTCCACGCGCTCGCCTACGGCGCCTACCCGGCGCGCTGTCTCCAGGTCGTCTGCGAGATCGGGGTCGCCGACCGGATCGACGACGAACCCGTGCCCGTCGGCAAGCTCGCGGCGGCCTGCGGCGCCGACCCCGGCACGCTCACCCGGATCCTGCGCCTGCTCGCCTCCTTCGACGTCTTCGAGGAGCGGGACGGCGGCTTCGCGCACACCGTCGCCTCCCGCGTCCTGCGCGACGACCACCCGATGAGCGCACGTCCGCTGATCCGGCTGACGGGTCTGCCGATGCATCTGGACAGCCTCACGCTGCTCCAGCACACCGTGCTGACCGGGGAGCCCGCCCTCGACAAACTCCAGCCCGGCGGGATCTGGGCCTACCTCACCGAGCACCCCGACCAGGCCGAGATCTTCAACCGGGCCATGACCTCCAAGGCGGCCGCCGACGTGCCGGCGGTCGTCGGCGCCTACGACTTCACGCCGTTCGGGGTGATCGCCGACATCGGCGGCGGCCGCGGGCACCTGCTGCGCGCCGTCCTGGACGCCGTGCCCGGCGCCGAGGGCGTCCTGTTCGACCAGCCGAGCGTCATCGAGGCCCTGACCTTCCCCGACCACCCGCGCCTGGCGCTGCGGCCCGGCGACTTCTTCGACACGGTGCCCGCCGCCGACGCCTTCATCCTGATGCACGTCCTGCACAACTGGGGCGACGAGCAGGTGGCGCGGATCCTCGCCACGGTCCGGAAGTCCGCCGCGCCGGGAGCCACCCTGCTCGTCATCGAGAACGTGCTGCCCGACGTGCACCCGACCCCGGCGGCGGTCACGATGGACGTCATCATGCTCGCCCTCACCCCTGGCCGGGAACGCACGGAGAGCGAGCTGTCCGCGCTCTTCGACGGCGCCGGCTTCCGCTTCACCGGCATGACCGAGACCTCCGGCACCATGCGCATCGCCGAGGCGAAGGCGGTCTGACCCTCCGATGGACAGTCTCGACCCGCTGCTGCACGGCTCGGCCAACCGGGACGAGCGCAAGTACCCCGATCCGGACCGGTTCGACATCCGGCGCAGGCCGTCGGACCATCTCGCGTTCGGGCGCGGGGAGCACGCCTGCGTGGGCATGAACCTGGCCCGGCTGGAGACGAGCGCGCTGTTCGAGGCGCTGATTCCGCGGGTGGAGCGGTTCGAGCTGATCGAGGCCGAGCCGGCTCTGAAGAACGCGTTGCGCGGCTTCGGCACGTTGGAGGTGCGGGTCGCCTGACAGAGCGGCGCCACCCCCGGCCTGGGGAGCCCGGCCGGGGGTGGCGCTTCCGCTATGCGGCGGGGCCCAGGATCACGGGCAGCCCGGCGACGTCGTTGCCGATGAAGGAGTGCTGGGGCTCCAGTTCGTCCGGGGCGATGGAGAGGGTGAGCCGCGGGAAGCGGTCGAACAGGGCCGGCAGGGCGATCTCGGCTTCGAGTCTGCCGAGCGGGGCGCCGACGCAGTAGTGGATACCGTGGCCGAAGGCCAGGTGCTGCTTGTCGGCACGGTCGATCTGAAAGGCGGCGGGGTCGTCGTGGACGCCCGGGTCGCGGCCGTGGGCGCCGAAGGCTATGAGGATGGCGTCGCCGGCCCGCACGGTGACACCCTCGCCGAGGTCGATATCCTCGGTGGCGTACCGCAGCGGCATGTGCATGATCGGCGGGTGCAGACGCAGCGTTTCCTCGATCACGTCGGTCCAGCGGGCCGGATCGGCGAGGACGACGGCGAGTTGGTCGGGGTGGGTGAGGAGTTCGCGCACGGCGGCGCCGATCAGTGCGACGGTGGTCTCGAAGCCGCCGCCGATCACCGCGATGAGGGTGGAGATGAGCTCCGTCTCGCTGAGCCGGTCGCCGTCTTCCTCCTGGGCGGTCAGAAGCACACTGGTCATGTCGTCGGCGGGGGCGCGGCGCTTGGCCTCGATGAGGGTCTGCATCGCGCGGTAGAGGTCGTTGGCCACGGCCTCGGACTGCTCGGGCGTGACGTCGGTGGCGAACACGGCGCCTATCACGCGGATCATCCCGGGCCGCTGGTCGGCGGGGATACCGAACAGTTCACAGATGACCCGGGTAGGCACCCCGTGCGCGAACTCGGCACGCAGGTCTACGCGTTCGTCGGCACCCCGGTCCGCCAGGGCGTCCAGGAGGCCGGTGACGACGGACTCGATCGCGGGCCGCATCGCTTCGATCCTGCGGGGGGTGAACGCCTTGCCGAGCAGCTGCCGCAGCCGCGTGTGGTCGTCGCCGTCGGAGGTGAACATACTGACCACGTCGACCCACGGATACAGCCACGGTATGGCCCCTGGCCGATGTCCGGGCCAGGACTTGCGCGCGTCCTTGGAGACGTGCGGGTGGATGAGGAGTTCCTTGGCGATGTCGCCGCGGGTGACCGACCAGGCGACGACGTTCTCGGGCATGCGCACGCGGACGGCGGGGCCGGCGGCACGGAGCTCGTCGGCCTGCTCGTACAGGCGTCTGCCGCCGTCGCTGTCGAGTGTCACGGCCTCGGGGTGGGGGCTGGTCACGCGGTACCTCCTGGGGTGTGGGCGGCGGTGTGGACACACGATGGGGAGTGCGGGCGAGAGCGAGCGCGGCGCCGGCGGAGCGCGAACCGCCCGGCAACGCCCGGCGGTTCGGGGCGGGCTTGGCGTGGACTGCCCGCCGGCTGCGAAGTCCGCGTCCGCGCGAGGTGACACGGCCGGGTTCGGTGAGCGCCTTCGGCGTTTCGAGCGCATCGCCACGGTACGGCCGCACCACGAGGACAGGCACAGATCCCCGAACGGGGACCTGTCGGACCGTGGGGCCGGGTTCCTACCTTTTGTGCTGTGTCAACCGCGTCCGCATCAGGGAAGGTTGGCGCCGCACGTCCTTCGGGGCCGGAACGGCGGCGCGGGTTCTTCCCGACGGTCTACGGCGCAGGGGGCGGAGCGGCGGGGCCGACCTCACGACGGGACCGTACCTGCAACTTGGTGAGGATGTGCGAGACATGGGTCTCCACGGTGCGCCGCGAGAGCAGCAGCCGGGTGGCGATGTCGGGGTTGGACAGGCCCTCGGCGACCAGATCGGCGACCCGCCGCTCGGTCGCGGTCAGCGCCTCCCAGCCGAAGGACGGGCGCACGTGCGCGGCCCGGCTCCCGGCGCGCACGCCCCAGGGGCGCAGCCGGGCGGCGGCCCGGCGGGCGTCCCAGTCGGCGCCCAGTTCGCCGAAGACCGCGAGGGCCTCGCCGAACGAGGCACGGGCCGCGTCGAGGTCCCCGGCCCCGGCCTGGACCACGGCCAGATCCTCCAGGGTGTTGCCCAGATCCGGCTGTCGGTCGGCGATGCGGTGGTAGCCGACGGCGGCGAGCAGCGGGGCCGGGTCCTGGTCGAGCAGTCCGGAGCACCAGTCGGCGGCGGCCTGGGTGCGTGGCCGCGGCCGGCGGTCGGCGGCCTGGCGGGCGGCGAGCGTGGCCGCGGCCGCGGTCTGCCGGTCGTCGGCGGCCAGCGTCAGCCGGACCAGGGCGGGCAGCCACTCCGGGTGGTTGCCGAGGTCGTGTGCGTAGGTGTCGGTCATCAGCTCCGTGAGTACCGAGAGGGCCTCGGGGAGCCGGCCCGACCGTTCGGCGACCAGGCCGCGGGCCAGCAGCAGATGACCGGCGGCGACGGGGCCCTGCCCCGGAGTCCGGCCGCCACCCGGGGCGTCGAGGACGCCGGCCGCCTTCTCCCACTGCCCGCGGCGGGCGCTGATCAGCGCCTGCAGGCCCCGGCGGGCCAGCCGCCACAGCGGCGGCAGGTCGGTGACCTCGTCCAGCACCGCCAGCGCGTCGTCCCAGCGCCCGTGCTCGTAGTATCGCTCGGCCCCTTGGACGAGGGTCATCGACAGCCGTGTCGCGCCGACCCGTTCGGCGAGGGTGCGGGCCTGGGTGAGCGTCTCCTCCGCCTCCTGGAGACGGTCGACGCCGTCCAGGTCGGTGGCCCGGTGACCGAGCAGGATGAGCCGCAGGTCGACGAGGTCCGGGTCGTTGCCGACCTCCGCCAGCGCCTCGTCGTTCAGGGCCAGGGCGCCGGCCTGGTCACCGTGCCAGCTGCGGATGACGGAGGCGGCGTTCAGGGCGTATCCGACGGCCATCGGGTCGCCCAGTTTCCTGCCCTCGTCCAGCGCCTCCGCCATCGCCAGCCGGGCCCGGCCGATCTGCCCGAGTACGTGCCGGGCGAGCGCCACCAGGGCCAGCAGCCGGGCCCGCCAGACCGGTCCGAT
The DNA here is from genome assembly GCF_040634235.1 of Streptomyces sp. NPDC007157. Lineage (NCBI taxonomy): Bacteria > Bacillati > Actinomycetota > Actinomycetes > Kitasatosporales > Streptomycetaceae > Streptomyces > Streptomyces sp. NPDC007157. Next base: position 95,721 of record NZ_JBEYFE010000011.1, on the reverse strand, counting down.
CCGGGGGTCGCCGGTGGCCGCGCGCCAGTTGTCGATCACGATCTCGTAGCGGCCGGTCCGCATCCCGATGGTGCTGAGCAGCCATCTGACCCGGCCGAGCAGCTCGGGGTCGGACGACTGCCGCAGCACGGTCCGGGCCAGCTCCTCGGCACGGTCCAGGGGCCCCATGCGGAAGTAGAGCGCGGCCAGTTGCGCGGTGAGCACGAACAGCCGCGGATCGTCCGGGCCCGCCTGGCGGACAGCGTGTTCGAGGAGTTCCGCGGCGGCGATCGGGGCCCGTACGACCAGTCGCTCGGCGTTGTCCGCGAGCCACTCCCACTCCCGGTCCTCGGCCGTCTCCAGGACCGGGAGGATCAGCTCGGCCACCCGCTCGACGGGGGCTCCGGAGGCCATCAGCTCCTGCGCCGCGCGCCGCAGGAACACGGTCCGCAGGGCGGGCGGCATGGCCTCGTACAGCACCTCCCTCAGCAGGCCGTGTCTGAAGCGCAGCCGGGACCCCGCGGACTCCAGGACGGCGGCGCCGAGCGCCTCCTCCACCACGACCAGCAGGGATCCCGTGCCGCGGCCCACCGCCGCCGCCACGTCCCGCACCGAGAACTCCGGCCCGAGCAGCGACGCGGCGCGCAGCGCCTCCTGGGTGTCGGCGGAGAGCCCGGCCAGCCGGTCCGCGATCACGTCCCGCAGTTCGGTGAGCTTCTCCACGTCCCGGCCGCCCGCCGTCAGCTCCACCCGGCCGTCCGCGGACCGCAGGGCACCGACCCGTGCCAGGGCGTCCAGCAACTCCCTTACGTAGAGCGGGTTGCCCGCCGCGGAGCGGAGCCGCTCGGTGAGCACCGGCCCGGGTTCGCCGCGCGCGAGCAGGCCGGTCAGCTCCGCGACCCGCTCCTCGGGCAACCGGTCGAGGGAGATCAACTGCCCGCCCCGGGACCGCAGATCGCGCCGCAGCGGCTCCAGTTCGGTACGCCCGGGCACCGGGCGGCAGGTGCCGACGACCAGCAGCGGCAGCTGGATCGAGGCCCGGCACAGCCGGCGCCACATCAGCAGGCTCGCCTCGTCGGCCCAGTGCAGGTCCTCCACCGCCAGCACCAGCGGGCCGGTCGTACACAACCGGTCCACCAGGACGAGCAGTTGCTCGGTCGCCGCCACCACCGGGTCCCCGGCGAGCAGGCGCATCGTCCAGCCCGGCGCCTGCTGGGGCTGCTCCAGGGCGAGCGCGGCCTCCGCGCGACGGGGATCGGGCGAGCCGGCCTCGACCCCGAGAAGCCGGGTCATCACGGAGAGCGGCAGCCGTCCGCCCAGCTCGTCGCACTGGCCGGTCGAGACCTCGCAACCGGCCGCGCGGGCCTTGGCCAGGGCGTGCGCAAGCAACGTCGACTTGCCGATGCCCGGCTCACCCTCGATCAGCAGGCTCCCGCCGCGGCCTGCGGCGACATCGGAGACCAAGCGATCCAACGTGGCCCGCTCCGCTTCCCGCCCGATCACCGGGTGCAGTTGTTGCCCGAGCATGCGCATGACTCTAGAGCCTTTCTGTGAGGTCCCACTCCGTTTCAGATGACGTCTGGGGAAACTGCGGCCTCACCCACACGGTCGCTCCCGGCTCACCGAGTCGGCGGTCCCCCGGCTCACTGAGTCGGCGGTCCCCGGAGCCCCCGGGATCTCAGTGAGGCTCACGGATGTCTCCGTATCCGCGCTGCCGCAGGCTCGTTCCATCGGTCGGCAACAGATGGGGCAGCTCATGACGACGGCACTGGCACCCGAGGCACACACTTCCGCACCGCAGGCGTCTCCCACCCCGGGGTCCCCGGAGCAGAGGATGCGGATGATCTACGACGTCAACAAGGGTTCCCTGATGCGCAGTCTGCTCGGCTGGACCCAGGGCGACCGGCAGACGGCGGAAGACCTCGTCCAGGAGACCATGCTCCGGGCCTGGCGCAATCTGGACATCCTGCCCGACGACCCGCGCGCGGTACGGCCCTGGCTGCTGACAGTGTCGCGACGGCTCGCGATCGACATGCTGCGGGCCCGCTCCTCGCGCCCCACCGAGGTGGAGGACGATCCGCTGGAGTCGATACCGGTGGCGGCGGAACCGCTGGAGCAGGTCCTCGACCGCCAGGTGCTGCGCACCGCGCTCGCCGAGCTGTCCGCCACTCACCGTGCTGTGCTGGCCCAGGTCTACTTCCTGCACCAGCCGGTGCGGCACGCGGCCGAGGTGCTCAACGTCCCGGAGGGCACGGTCAAGTCGCGCACCCACAACGCGCTGCGGGCCCTGCGTGAGGCGCTCGGCGACCGCAACGGGGCGACCCTTCGCGCCCGGCACGGTCTTTCGGCGCCGACGCCGCGACACCCGGGCCTGCGTCCGGCTGCATGAACCGGCGTCGCCGCGTACTGATCCGGTACGCCGGGGCCGTGACCGTACCGGATCCCGGCCCACCACTCCCCGCTCCGGACCGACACGGGCCTCCGCGTCCAGGTGTCCTCGCGAGGCAAGCCGGTCTCCGGTTCGATGAGTTCCCGCCACGAGCCAGGAGCCGCCAACGTTCGCCGGGACGGCGCCGGTCACCCGGCCGCACCGGGACTCGGCCGACCCGATCCGGCGACTCCGACGACCCCGGCCGACCTGGTCGGTCCGGTCGCGCCCTGATCGGTGCCGGGTCCGCCCGGTGGCTTGCCTGACCCGCCGGTCGCGGACCGTACGGACGGAGGCGGTCGACCGCAGGGCTGCGGTGTCGCCTCGCCCCGGATGTACAACGTTGTCACCGGATGCGGCTGGGACCGAGCCCGCGGCCGGCCACCCGCGGCCGCGCGACGCCGCCGAGCCGACATCCCGCGCAACGGCCCGGCCCACCCGGTTCACGTTCTCGGACACACCGGCTGCCGGAGCGTCCACGTTCTCCGTGCCCCCTGGGTTGTCCGGTTTCTCCACGTCCTCCGTGCACTCCGGGGTCTTCGCGTACTCGGGGGTCTTCGCGTACTCCGTGCGCTGCACGGTCTCCGCTCTCTCCGCGATCCAGCCCGCCGACCGCTCCTCGGCCGCCGCAAGCACCGCCGGCCGAGGGGCGGTCGGCGTTGTGCCATGGCGAGGGCGACCCGGCAGTCGGTGCGGGTCCCCCGCAACGGGCGTCTCCGGGCGGTTACGGCGCAACCGGTCGGTCAGGCCCGCGAGTTGCCCGACCACCGAGGTCACCGGTTCTTCGGTCGCGGTCCGGCCACCCGGCATCGGCCGCGCGTCCGGTCTCCGCACCCTCACCCGCACCCTCACCCGGACCTGGAACGGCGACCGCCGGGCCGGTTCGTCGCGGGTCGTGCACGGCACCTGGCGTACGGATCCCCGCACGGCACCGAGGCCGGCCAGGACGGGTGCGGGCCGGCCAGGCCCCGGCTCGCCGCCTCCGATGGGCACAGCGCGACCACGCCGCATGCCGGGATCCGGCAAAAAGGCGCGTTTCAGGGTGAGTTCGGCCCCCCGGCCGACGATCCAGGTCGTCGTGTGCACCGCCACGCGGCGGAGCGTAGCGATCACCCGGAAGACGGAGGTTCCGCGGAGATGAACGTTTCCCGCTTCCCCTCCGTCCGGCCGGGCTCTCTCTCACGCGTCCAGAGCGACCTGGACCAGGGTCGGCGCCGCCTGGCGGCCGACCAGGACCCCGCGGCCGGGCGGCCGTTGGGCCGCTCGCTCGCTGCCGAGCACCACGCCCTCGCGGGGATCGCCGGACAGGACCAGGCCTGCGGTCCCCAACTCCTTGACCCGTGTGAGGAGTTGCTCGGACATCGAGCCACGGGCGCTGCCGGCGACCCGGCGGGCCACCACCAGGTGGAGGCCGATCTCACGCGCTTGCGGCAGGAAGTCCAGGAGCGGATTGAGCGGTGACGTACGGCCGTTGGAAACCAGGTCGTAGTCGTCGACGACCACGTAGAACTCCGGGCCGGTCCACCAGTCACGGTTGCGCAACTGCTCCATGGTCACGTTGGCCGGGGGCAGCCGCTCGGTGAGCTTGGCGACGACCTGTTCGACGTAGACCTGGGCCGCGTTGGCGTCACCGATGTAGGCACCGATGTACTCCTCGTCCACCGCGCCCATCAGGGCCCGCCGGTAGTCGACGACGATGAAACGCGCTTCGAAGGCGGAGCGCCGGGCCGCCAGGCCCTTCATCCAGCCGCGCAGGAAGGTGGACTTGCCGCAGCCGGCGTCGCCGAAGACCAGGAAGTGCGGGTCGGCGTCCGTGAGGTTCAGGCGGACCGGGGCGAGGTCGGTCTCGGCGATGCCGATCGGCACGCCCGGGGTGATGTCGTCCTCACGGATCCGGCTCGCCAACTCGGCGGCGGTGAGCCGTTCGGGCAGCATCCGGATCGGCGGCGCCACCGGCCCGGACCAGGAGGCCGCGAGCTTGCCGATCGCCTCCTCCTGCGCGTCCGCGAGGCCGTCGGCGGTGTCCCTGCCGTCGAGTCGGGGCAGGGCGACCTGGAACTGGATGCCGGGCGGCGCCATGCCGCGGCCGGGGGCGGAGAGCCCGAAGGCACGGGCCGCACGGCGGTTGATCTCCGAGTCGCCCGGGTCGTTCAGGCGCAGTTCGAGGCGGGCCGAGATGGCGTCGCGCAGCGCGGTGCGGATATCGGCCCAGCGGCCCGCGGTCAGCACCAGGTGGACGGCGACGCCGAGGCCGCGGCCCGCGATGTCCAGGACGACCGCGTCGATGCCGTCCATCTCGCCGCGGATCGCACCCCAGTTGTCGATCACCAGGAAGACGTCGGCGGAGCGTATCCCCTTGGGCAGCCGGTCGGTGTTGCGCAGCCGCCGGAACTCGTCGGCGGAGTCGATGCCGAGGTGCCGGAAGAGCCGCTCCCGCTCGGCGATCAGCTGGCGCACCTCGGCCAGCGCGCGCCGGGCCCGGGCCGGGTCGTGCCGGCCGGCGACTCCGCTGACGTGCGGCGCCCGTTCGAAGGGCTGGAGCGAGCCGCCGCCGAAGTCCAGGCAGAGGAACTGTGCCTCGGCGGGGGTGTGGGTGAGCATCGTGGAGAGCATCAGGGTGCGCAGGAAGGTGCTCTTGCCGGACTGCGGGGCACCGACCACCGCGAGGTGGCCGGCCTTGGCGAAGTCGGGCACCAGCGGCTGCTGGAGTTGCTGGAGCGGTACGTCCAGGACGCCGACCGGGGTGCGCAGTGCGCCCTTGTGCGTCCACCAGTCGGCGGACATGCCCCGCTCCGGGCGGACCGCGACCGGGCCGGTCAGGTCGTCCAGGGCGAGCGCGGCGGGCAGCGGGGGCAGCCACACCTGGTGGGCCAACTGGCCCGCCGTACCGAGCTGTTCGACGATGACCTGCATCTCGCTCGGTCCGTCCAGCATGGGCCGCACCCGCTCGCGCTCCTCCTCCGGCTCCGCGTCGGGGTCGGGCGGCAGCCGCAGCGCGAAGTGCACAGGGTCGGTGGGCGGCGGTCCGGCGGCGAGGGCGCGCTGCTCCTCCGACAGGTGGGTGCCGGAGACATGGGCGACGCGGAAGCGCTCCAGGACCGTCTCGGCAACCTTGAGGTAGGCGGAGCCGGGGATCGGCGGCAGCCGGTAGGCGTCCGGGGTGCCGATGACGACCCGGGACTCCGCCGCGGAGAAGGTGCGCAGGCAGATCCGGTAGGAGAGGTTGGCCTCCAGGCCGCGCAGCCGCCCCTCCTCCAGGCGCTGGGTGGCGAGCAGCAGATGGATGCCGAGCGATCGGCCGACTCGGCCGATCTGGACGAACAGGTCGATGAAGTCGGGCCGGGTGGCGAGCAGTTCGCCGAACTCGTCCACGATGACCAGCAGATACGGCAGCGGCTCCAGCGGGCGCCCGTCCGGTCCGGTGGCCCCGGCGGCCCGCCGCAGCTGGTATTCGCGGACGTTGTCGATGTTTCCGGCGTCGCGGAGCAGCTTCTGCCGCCGCTGCTGTTCGCCGACGAGGGCGTCCTTGACCCGGTCGACCAGGGCGACCTCGTCCACCAGGTTGGTGATCAGGCCCGCCACGTGCGGCAGGTCGGTGACGCCGGCGAAGGTGGCGCCGCCCTTGAAGTCGACCAGGACCAGGCTGAGGAGTTCCGGCGAGTGGGTCATGGTCAGGCCGGTGACCAGGGTGCGCAGCAGTTCGCTCTTGCCGGAGCCGGTGGCGCCGACGATCAGGCCGTGCGGGCCCATGCCGCCCTGTGCGGACTCCTTGAGGTCCAGGACGAGTTGCTGGCCGCTGCTGTCGAATCCGATCGGCATGCGCAGCACCTCCTCGTCCTGCGCGTCGACCCAGAGCGACTCGGGGCTGAAGTTCTCCAGGTCGGAGATGCCGAGCATGCTGGGCAGCGACATGGTCTGGGCGAGGATCTCCTCGCCCTCCGCGGACAGCCGCAGCGGGGCCAGCGTCCGGGCGACGGCCTCGCACAGCGGCAGTTCCGCGCGGGCCGCGACGGCCGATTCGACCGCCGAACGGGTGTCGGCGCGGCGGCCCTCCACGGTGACCGCCCCGTGCGCGTCGAGCCGTACCCGTACGTCGGCCCGGGTGGGCTCGTCGTTCTCCTGCTCCACCAGGCAGATCACGGTGATCGCGCTTTGCGGGCCGGCCGCCGCGAGGAGTTCGGCGGCGACCGGCGATCGGGCCCAGGCGGCCCGCGGGAGGTAGCGGTCGAGGACGACCACGAGGCGGCGGCGGGTGTCCGGGGCGTCCCGGTCGGTGAGGCTCACTCGGCGGGACGGCTGCGGGACGGCGGCCTCCAGGGCCTGCTGCACATGGTCGGCGATGCCCTCGAAGTCCTCCGCGACCAGCGGCACCACGCCGGCGTCCCCGGTGGTGTCCGGTTCATGGGTGTGCGGCAGCCACTTGGCCCAGTTCCAGTCCTCGCCGCCGGTGGCGACGGCGATGCCCACGTCGTCCGGGGCGTGCAGCACGGCGATCTGGCAGAGCAGGGCGCGCACGGCCGCGCGGGCCGCCTTGGCCGGCCCGAGCACGCTGACCACACCGGCCTTCGCCAGGTCCAGCACGGCGGGCTGGTCGCCGACCACGGACATGGAGTCGACCAGCCGGTCGGCCGCGGTCTTGGCGCGCGGGTCGTACTCCACCGTCGGGTCGTTGCGGGTGGACATCCGGATGGGCGTGGACAGCGGCGCGTTGCCCGTTCCCACGGACACCTTGAGGAAGTCCGCGTCGGTGACCCGGCGTTCCCACACCCGGCGGCGCTGGGACGCGATCGCCCACAGCCGGTGCGGGGAGGGGAACTGCCAGGCGGCGACGGTGCGCTGGCTCTCCGCCACCTGGCGGGCGGTCCGCCGCACCTCGACCAGATGGTCCAGGTAGCGGTCCCGGGCCCGCACCTTCTGTTTACGGGCCTGGCCGCGCATCTGCATCCGCACGCCGACGGTGACGCCGATGGACATCACGACGAACGCGATGCCCAGCAGGACCAGCATCCGACGGCCGCCGGACATCAGGTAGGCGGCCATGCTGATGCTGGACAGCAGCGGCATCAGCAGCATGAGCCAGCTGGCGTTGCTGTCCTTGCCGACCGGCTGCGGCGGGGCGGAGAGCACCACCGGGTCGGTGGGCAGCGGGGGCGGTACGACCCTGGCGGGCCGGTGGAAGATGACCCGGGACATCAGATCTCCTCGTCGGTCGGGCTCACGGGCGGGGTCGTCGCCGGGGACGGCGCTCGGGGAAGCGCGGTACGACGGAGGGCGTCTTCTTCTCGTTCTTCTCGCCGTTCAGGCCGGCCAGGATGTCCTGCAGGCCGCCCGTGATCCCCGACATGACCTCGGCACGCTGCTCGGCGACGGTGTCGTGCGCACTGTCGATGGCCTCGACGAGGAGCCGGACCAGCCGCTCCGGGTTGTCGGGGTCGATCACCGACGGGTCGATGCGCAGGTCCACGACCCGGCTCTCGGCCGAGACGGTCGCACTGACCATGCCGTCCGTGCTGTGGCCCGTGGCCTCGATGTTCCGCAGGTCGAGCTGTGCGTCCGCCACACTGCCCTGCATCCGGCGGGCATGGTTCGCGAGCGCGGAGAAGTCGATCTGCTCGTACTCGGGCATGCGGGCGTCTCCCTTCCTGGGGGCCGTTGTTCGCTCGGGGGGTTCCGCTCAGGGGTTCCACTCAGAGATACGGATCCGAGGTCAGAACGGGTCTGTGTCAGTTTCGTGAAGGGCAGATGTCGGTGGGTGTCCGCAGGGCGCCGACGGTGAGCATGGCCCGGCGGCCGAGACCGTTGGCCACGGTGCGGGCCAGTGCCATGCCCGCCATCGAGTGGTCGGGGTCCTCCATGCTCACGTGCAGGTCCACATGGCCGACCGCCAGGTCCTCCGCCGCCAGCCCCGCCTCGATGTGCTCGGTCAGCCTGGTGCCCAGCTCGTGCGCGTACTGTTCGCCCGATGCCGGGTCCACGGCGGCGAGCGCCTCGGACAGGACCTGAAGTTCAGCCGGGGTCACCACGTCCTCCACGCGGAACACCCGCTTTTCGAGCAGCGGTTCGACGGGCAGCCGACGCCCGGGAGCGGTCGGCGTCGCGTCGGGGACGTCGGTGTGCGGCCGGTAGTGCGGGTTGGGGATCCACTCGCCGAGGGTGTTCGCCTCGCCGCCGGGGACGATCGCCCAGCCGCCCTTGACGAACCGGGAAGCGACGCCGCCCGCGAAGAGGACCTCGTCCCGGCCGGTGGTGTCCGGCCGGATCCCGTAGGCGTCGAGCGTCGCGGTGATGTCGATACCGCCCGGCGTGTCGACCTCCCAGACATGGCCCTCGCCCAGCCGTTGCGCCGCCGCCTCGGGCGAGGTGTCGGCGCTCACGAATCCATGGCCGGCCCCGCCCACCTGGGCATAGGCGACGAGGTCGAGGCCCGTGCCGCCGGGCACCAGCCCTTGGGTGCGGACCGTCTCGGGGTTGCCAGTGTCCGCGACGAAGACCGGCCGTCCCGGGTACGGGATCGGCGGCGGGATGATGTCGGCCGCGTCCGTGGGGATCGCGGCGTTCGGCATCGGCCCCTCGACCAGCTGCAGGACGGCGGGGGCGGCCTCCACCGCCCGCCCGGCCGCGAGCGGCCGCAGCTCTTCGCCGCCGGTGCTGTGCGCCCCGGCCGTGGTCACAACGGGAGCGGGTGCCGCCGGCGCGGCCGGGACGCGGGTGACCAGCTTGGGCGGGTCGGTGCGGACCCAGTCGGATCCGGATGCGGATCCTTGGGGCTGCGGGGCCACGACGACGAAGTTCTTTTCCCTCAAGGTGTCGCGGAAGACATCGACGTCCACCGCGGGCGTGTACACGGTCCTGGCGGTGGCCGTCCGGCTGGACAGGGCCTTCGCCAGAGCCTCACCGCGGCCGGTGTGCGGCACGACCGCCACGAGTGCCTCGTGCAGCGGGCGAGCGCTCAGCACCGGGTCATTGGCCAGCAGTTCGGCGATCTCGTCAAGGGGCACCGGGCGCCGGGAGTCGTCGGGCCAGGGCATGTCGAAGTGGTCGGGACCGCCCTTGCCCAGCACGAAATAGGCGGGAGGCCGCTGGCCCCGGTAGGCTCCGTCGGCGCGCCACGGCGCATCGTGCACCTTGGCGTTGGCTCCGTCGGTGCCGTTGGCCGAGGTGAGATACCTGTCCGGGACCAACGGGTCGGCCATCTGCATGCCGAGCCAGTCGCGGCCGAGGATCTCGCGGTCGTCGGACAACAGCAGGGTGCGCGAGGTCAGGGCACCGTTGCGTTCCAGGTGGTAGGCGGCGAGTGCCGTCGGGTTGCGGAGGTCACGGCCCACCGCGGCCGCCCCGGCCGTCGTCCACAGGAGTTCCGCTCGCCGTGCCTCGTCCACGGGCTGGCTGGAGGCGTCCAGGTGCAGGACCTTGACCGCCAGGGCATCCACGTCGGTGGTCGCCTCCAGGGTCTCGACGGCCTTGACCGTCGCCCACAGCAGCCGCTGCCGGTGGACCTCCGTGACCTGGCCGGCCTTCAGGTCCAGGACCTGCACGGCCCGCTGGTCGGGATCGCCGTCCGCCAGCAACCCGAGGGCCTCGTCGAGCGAGGGCAGCGGAACGAAGTCGCGCAGCGCCACCCCGGCGGGCTGGGTCGCCGCCGCCTCCAGAACGGCCTGGACGTCCGCCGGTTTCAAGGCCGGGCCCGCGGACCGTCCGGGATACGACCGGGCGATCCGGTCCAGCAGGTCCATGGTGAACGGTCCGGTGTCCCGCAGCGTCGGGTCGTTGCGGCGCATCAACTCCAGCGCGCCGATTCCGCGCAGCAGCCGCTGGTACTTCCCGTGGGCATCGGCCTTGTCGTCCTCGACCGAGGGCCCGAACACCTGACGCAGGGCCCGTACCAGCCGCAGGGTCGCGACCCTGGTCTCCGCCGAGCCCTGGCCCTGGACGGTGTGCAGACCCGCCGTACCGACCAGGTCGTCGAGCGCCGCCCCCGTCGGCTCCGGCCGCAGCTCGAGCCACGTGCGCCGCTCTCCCTCGGCGGTCGTGGCGATCCCCTGCCGGTTCACCCCGGTGGCCTGTGTGAGGTAGTGGACCCGGTCGACCGCGAACACCGTGCGGTCGACCTGGTTGGCCACCTGCTGAGCCTCGGAAAGGGTCGCCAGCGGGTCGGCGACGAAGGGGGCGCGGCTGCCTTCGTGAACGCTCGGGAGGCCCTCCGCGGCCGCGCCGACCCAGCACGACATGAGCACCACGACTCCGTCGGCTGCGAGCCCCTGCAGACTCGGACGCCGCTGGAGGTACTCGCCGACCTGGTCGCCGCGTGCCTGTCGGCGCGTCCCGTCCGACTTCACCAGGGAGAACGCCCCCGGGGTCCCGTGCAGAACGAAGTGGTACGCCGGCCGGCCGACCCAGGGCAGGTTCTCCGCATCACCCTGCTGATCCCAGTAGAAGGGATCCATGTGAATGTACTCGTTCATCGTCGGCAGAGAACCGAAGTACCGCTCGCGTTCGAGCTGGTCGCTCGTGGTGAGGACGGCGCGGCCGTACGTGCGCCCGTCGGCGGCGAGGGTGTGACTCATGATCTCGTCGTCGGGTACCAGCGTCCCGTCGATCATGCGCACGAAGTGCTCGTGCCCCAAGGCCCGGCGGGCCGTGAGCGGCGGATCGTCCGGCTCGCTGGCGAACCAGCTTCCCAGCGGCTCCCCCTGGGACTGGTCGTCGATCACCGCGATCCGGGTCTGCCGCGTCGACGGATCCTCGTACAGCTTCACCTTGCCGCTGTGCGACCACACGGTCCTGCCGGTCCGGGCGGCGGCCGTGCGCGGCAGACGCGGGCTCCCGGCACCCGCACGCGGAACGGCGAGTACGACGGGGAGCCGGCCGTCGAGCGCGGCCAGGTCCTGGTCCATGGCCAACAGTTCGGCGAACTCCTCCAGCGTCGCGCGCGGCCGGGAACGGTCCGCCAACCGCACCACGACATGGTCGTCATCGCCCTTGGCCGCGACGACGTAGGGGCGGTGGTCACCGGCTCCCTGCTGCTCCCACGACGCCGGGGGGGTCTGCACGCTGCTCCCGCCCACCTGGTGGTAGGACGCCGTGATCATGTCCCGGACCGACGTGTCCGTCCAGTTGCGGCCCAGGACCCTGCCGTCGCGCCCGGTGATCCGGGTCGCGTCGGACAGCGCCCCCCGCTTCCAGAAGTCGAAGGCGCCGAGCGCCGCCAGGCTCGTCGCCCGGCCGGCCGCGTTCGCCTCGTCCACCAGGTCGTACAGTGCGTGGCGTTGTGCCTGCCATACCGGCTCCTGCGGATCCAGGTGCAGGAGCCTGCGGGCGAGCGGATTCGGGTCGAAGGCCCCGTCGGCCAGACCGAATCCGGGCTCGGCCAGCCTCAGTCTGTTCAGCAGTTCGATGGCCGGTGAGCGGGGCTCCGGCTCGATGTCGATGTCCGCCTGCCGACGCAGGTCCCGCAGGGCGGAGCCGTCGGCGGCCACGTTCCGCCCCTTGCTACGGCTGACGACCCTGAAAGCGTCGGCGCCGACACGGTCGGCGCGCGGAACGTTCCGCTGAAGCAGGTCCAGGGCATTGCCGATCTCGGTCCGGAGCACGTCGGCGACGGCGTCCGCGCGCTCCTGGCCCGTGCGTACGGCGCCCCGATGACTGCTTCTCACCTTGAGCCACGAGCCGTTGCCGTGCCCGGTGACGGCGATCCACGGTGTCGCGAACCCCTCCTGTATGTCGCGCAGACCCGCCTCGACCACCTTGCGGGCCAGAGCGGCGATGTTGCCACGCTGGCCGGGATCGACCTCCTTGGAGCCTTCCGCGAAGGTGACCTTCGTGGTGGGCCAGGGCCCCGAAGCCACGGTCGTCTCCGTGGTGGCGGAGTCAGGGGAACCGGTGGCGTCGACGACGGGCGTCGGCTCGACGTGCGGCGCGGGCGGTGCGGCGGAGGCGTGCAACGCCTCGTCGATCCCGTCGGCGACGTCGGTCCCGCCGTTCGCGACGGTCGTTGCCGCGGCCGCCGCGGCCAGCTTCGGGGGGCGGGTGTGGACCCAGTCGGCGGAGCCCGGCCCGACAGGCGGCGTGGTCACGACGATGACGTGCTCGCCGGCCGTGGTGTCGTGGAACAGCTGGATGTCCACGGCGGGCGAGTAGACCTTCCTGCCGGTCGCCGCCCGGTCGGTGAGGGCCTTCGTCAGGGAGGTGCCGCTGCCGGAGTGCGGCACGACCGGTACGACGGGCCTGGTCGGTTCGACGGCCGTCAGGTACCGGTCGTTGGTGAGCAGCTCGGCGATCTCGTCGTGCGGTACCGGGCGCCGGGTGCCGTCGGGCCAGGGCATGTCGATGGTGTCGGCACCGCCGTCGGCCAGCAGGAAGTAGGCCTGAGGGGTCCGGTCTCCACTGTTCGCGGAGGCGTGCCACGGAGCACTCCTGGCCTGGGCACGGGCCGGATCAGCGCCGGACGCCACGGAGAGGTACCTCTCCGTGGCCAGCGGGTCGGTCGGCTGCCCGCCGGTCCAGTCGCGCCCGAGCACCGCGCCGCTCGCCGACCGGAGCAGCGTCCGGGACGACAGGGCGCCGTTGCGTTCGAGCTGGAAGGCGGCGAGCGCCACCGGGTTGCCGGTGTCGCGGCCGGCCGCGGCGGCCCCGGCGACCGTCCAGAAGAGTTCCTCGAGCCGCGCGTCGTCCACCGGACCGGTCAGGGCACCCAGGTGCAGGACCTTGGCGGCCAGCGCGTCCACGTTCGGGGCGGCTTCCAGTGTCTCGACGGCCTCGACCATCGCCCACAGCAGCTGCTGCCGGTGCGCCGCGGTGACCGGTGCCGATCCCAGACGCAGGACGTGCCGCACCCTCAGGTCGGGATCGGCGTCCGCGGGCGTGGCGAGGGCCTGCTCCACGGAGGGCAGCGGAACGAAGTCACGCAGGGCCGTTCCGGGCTGCTGGGTCCGTGCCGCGTCCAGCAGCGTCTCGACGTCGTCCGGTGCCACGGCGGTGCCGGGGGCCGGGGACTGTCCGAGCCGGGACCGGGTGGCCCGGTCCAGCAGGTCGAGGGTGAACTGCCCGGTGTCCCGCAGCAGCGGATCGTCCCGGCGCATCGTCTCCAGCGCGCCGAAACCGCCCAGCAGCCGCTGGTAGCGCCCCGATACCTCGTCCTTGTCGTCCTCCACCGAGACGCCGAAGGTCTCTCGCAGGGCCCGCACCAGCCGCAGGGTCGCGACCCTGGTCTCCGCCGAGGCCGGGCCCTGGGCGGTGTGCAGACCCGCCGTGCGGGCCAGCGCGTCCAGCTCCGCCTCACCCGGCTCGGGGCGCAGCTCCGCCCACTGGCCGCGCTTGCCGTCCGCGGTCGTGGCGATTCCGTGCTGTGGCGGCAGGGAGTCCCTGGCCGTGTAGTGCGACCGGTCGGCCGCGAACACGGTGCGGCCGGTCTGGTTGGCCACCCGCTGGGCCTCGGAGACGGTCTCCAGCCGGTCGGCGACGAAGGGTGCGCGACTGGCGGCGTTCACGGTGGTGGACCGCTCCGCGGGGGCGCCGGCCCAGCACGACATGATCACGATGACGCCGTCGGCGGCCAGCCCGCGCAGGCTCGGCCTGCGCCGCAGATACCCGCCGACCTGGTCGCCGCGGGCCCACTTGGCGGTGCCGTCCCGCCGTTCGAGCGAGAACCCGCCCGGCTGCCCGTGCAGGAAGAAGTAGTACGCCTTACGGCCCGCCCAGGGCACGTCGTCCACGGCACCGTGCCGCTCCCCGGTGAGGGGGTCGAGATGCCGGTTCTCCGTCATCACGGGCGCCGCGACGAAGTACAACTCCCGGCTGAGCATGTCCGCCTTGTCGAAGACGGCGCGGCCGTGCGGGACGCCGTCGTCGGCCATGGTCTCGCTCAGGATCTCGTCGTCCGGGACGAGCGTGCCGTCGATCGTCTGTACGACGCGGTCCTCGGCCTCCACCGCCGGGTCCCCGGCCGTCAGTTCGTCCGGCTTGCCGGCGAACCAGTTCCCCAGTGGCTCCTGCGCGTCCTCGCGATGGGTCACCGCGATCCGGGTCCGCTTGTCCTTCGGGTCCTGGTACAAGGACACCGCGCCGCTGTGCGACCACACGGTCCTGCCCGTCCGGGCGGCGGCCGTGCGCGGCAGACGCAGGTTCCCGGCGCCCGCTCCCGGTACCGCCAGCACGACGGCGGCCCCGCTGTCGAGCGCGGCCAGGTCCGGGTCCATGGCGAGCAGTTCGGCGAAGTCCGCCATCGGGACGCGCTGCCGGGAACCGTTCGCCAGGCGCACCGTCACATGGTCCTGGTCCCCCTCGGCGGCGATGACGAAGGGGTGGTGGTCACCGGGCGCCGCATGCCACAGGGCGGGATCGAGGTCGACGAGGCGGGTGGCGCGCACGGTGGCGTACGACATCGAGATCAGGTCCACGACCGGCTCGCCCGTCCAGTTGCGGCCCTGGGCGCTGCCGTCCGGAGCGGTGATCCGGGTCGCGGCGGACAGCGCTCCCTGCCGTACGAGGTGATACGCGCTCAGCGCCGCCAGGCTCGTCGCGTGGCCGGCCGCGGCGGCCGCGTCCATCACCGCGTGCAGTTCGCGCCGATGGGCGCTCGTCACCTTCTGGGCCGGCGACAGGCCCAGAATCCGGCGGGCGAGCGGATCCGGATCGAAGAGGCCTTGGTTGAGCGCGGGATCGGGATCGGCCAGCCGCAGGGCGTCCAACCGCTCGAAGGCCGACGAGCGAGCCGCCACCTCGACCTCGATCGTCGCCTGCCGCCGCAGGGCCCGCAGTTCCGCGCCGCCGGACGAGCCGTCGGTGACGACGTCCTGGCCCCGGCTGCGCGTGGTGATCACGAATTCGCCGTCGCCGACGCGCCTGGCGGAGGGCGGATCGTTCTGCTGGAGCAGGTACAGGGCGTTCCATAGCTCGGTCCGCAGCTTCTTGGCGACGGCGTCCGCGCGCTCCTGGCCCGTGCGTAGGGCGCCCCAGTCGCCGAGTCCCGGCGTGAGCCACGAGCCGTTGCCGTACCCGGTGACGGTGATCTCGGGGGCCAGGAGCCCGGCCCGTACGTCACGCAGCCCCACCTCCGCCACCTTGCGGGCGAAAGTACTGAGGTAGCCGCGGCCGCTGGAGTCGATCTCCTTGGAGCCCTCCTCGAAGGTGATCTTTCCCCTGGTCCACGGCTGCGATGACGCGGCCGCGTCGGCGATGACCGGATCGACGGCACCCTGGCCCGTGGCCGAGCCGACTGTGCCGACCGCGCTCGTCTGTTCCGGGCGGAGGTTCCGCGGGGACGGGGCGGGCATGGTGGGGAGGAGTTCGGGACGCGCGCCGAGGTCCGAGGACCCGATGGCGCCGGCCGCGGACTTCGCCTCGACGTACCGCGTGAGCGGTGTGGCGGGCGCGTCGGTTGCCGACACCGCGGTGGTGACGGGCGCCGCCGGTGACGCGGAGGCGGGTGGGACCAGAGCCGGAGGGTCCTTGCGGACCCAGCCGGTCGTGGAGCTCGGGTTGGTGGGCTCTTCCACGATGATGTCGTACTCGTTCCTCCTGGGGTCGTGGAACAGTTCGACGTTCACCACGGGCATGAACACGGTCCTGCCGGTCGCCGCCCGGTCCGTGAGGGCCCTCATCAGCGGGCCGCTCCGCCGGATGTGCGGCATGATCGGCACGATCGGGTCCTCCGGCGGGCGAGCGCTCAACACCGGATCGTTGGCGAGTAGTTCGGCGATCTCCTCGGGGGGAACGGGGCGACTGGAGCCGTCGGGCCAGGGCATGTCGATGTGGTCGCGACCACCGTCGGCCAGCACGAAGAAGGCGTTCCCACCTGTGCCGGCTCCGCGGACGCGCCACGGCATACGGTGGAGCACGGCGCTGCTCGCACCGACGTTCGAGTCCACGGCGAGGTACTTGTCCCTGACCAGGGGATCGGTCATCGGCCTGCCGGTCCAGTTGCGGCCCACCCCCCGGCCACCGGACGACAGCAACAGCGTGTCCGGAGACAGGGCACCGACCTGTTCGAGGTGGTACGCGGCGAGCGCCGTCGGGTTGTGGACGTCACGGCCGGCCGCGGCCGCTCCGGTCATCGTCCACAGGAGTTCCCCACGCCGTGCGTCGTCCACGGGCAGGGCGGAGCCATCCAGGTGCAGGACCTGCACCGCCAGGGCGTTCACGTCGGCGGCGGCCAGCAGGCCCTCGACAGCCTTGGCCGTCGCCCACAGCAGCCGCTGCCGGTGGACCGCCGTGACCGGACCGGACCCCAGGTCCAGGACCTGGACGGCCCGCTGCTCGGGATCGTCCTTCGCCAGCAACGAGAGGGCCGCGTCCACCGACGGAAGCGGAACGAAGTCCCGCAGAGCCACCCCGGCCGGCTGGGTCCCCGCCGCCTCCAGCACGGTCAGGATCTCGGTCGAGTCCAAGGCCGTACCCGGGGGCTTGGCGCGTCCCGCGGACTGCTCGAGATGCGACCGGGCGACCCGGTCCAGCAGATCCATGGTGAACGCACCGTTGTCCCGCAGGTCCGGATCGTCGCGGCGCATCGTCTCCAGTGCGCCGATACCGCGGAGCAGTCGCTGGTACTCCCCGTAGGCATCGTCCTTGTCATCCTCGACCGCGGCGCCGAACACCTGTCGCAGTGCCCGCACCAGCCGCAGGGTCGAGGCCCTGTTCTCCTCCGAAGCCGGGTCCGCGCCCGTGTGCAGGCCCGCCGTACGGGCCAGTTCGTCGAGCGCCGCCCCGGTCGGCTCCGGCCGCAACTCCTTCCAGCCGCTCCGCTCCCCCTCGGCGGTCATGGCGATGCCTTGCCGGCTCTGCCCTCCGATGCGCGAGACGTAGTGGACCCGATCGACCGCGAACACGGTGCGGTCGACCTGGTCGGCCACCTGCTGGGCCTCGGAAACGGTCGCCAGCGGGTCGGCGACAAAGGGGGCGCGGGCGGCCTCGCTGGGGACGGAGATGTCGTCGGAGGCCGCGCCGACCCAACACGACATGAGCACGACGACGCCGTCGGCGGCAAGCCGCCGCAGACTCGGGCGCCGCTGCAGATATCCACCGATCTGGTCGCCCGGCGTGGTCCTGGCAGTCCCGTCCGCCCTCACGATCTGGAACGAGCCCGGGTTCCCGTGCAGGTAGAAGAAGTACGCGTCCCGGCCGAACCAGGGCACGTCCTCCGCGTCACCGTACTGATTCTGGGAGACGGGGTCGATGTGTATGTACTCGTTCGCATGCGGCACCGAATCGAAGTGCCGCTCCCGTTCGATCACATCGCTCTTGGTGAGGATGGCACGGCCGTACGGGCGCCCCTTGGTGGCGAGGGTGTGGCTCATGATCTCGTCGTCCGGGACCGGCATCCCATCGATCGCGCGCAGGAATCGCTCCTCGGTCCCGGGCGCCCGGTCCACCAGCCCCGGACGGTCCGGCTCGCTGGCGAACCAGCTTCCCAACGGCTCCCCCGCCGACCGGCGGTTGACCACCGCGATCCGGGTCGTCCGCGTCGACGGGTCTTCATGCAGCCTCACCTCGCCGGTGTGCGACCACACGGTCCTGCCGGTCCGGGCAGCGGCGGTGCGCGGCAGGCGCGGACTCCGGGCGCCCGCGTGCGGGACGGCGAGGACGACGGGAAGCTGGTCGTCGAGCGCGGCCAGGTCCGGGTCCATGGCCAGCAGTTCTGCGAACTCCTCCAACGGCACCCGGGTCAGGGATCCGTCCGCCAGCCGAACCCCGACATGGTCGTGATCACCCTTGGCCGCGACGACGTACGGTCGGTTGTCATCGGGTCCCCGCTGCAGCCACAACGCCGTCGGGCTCTCGGCGGCGCTGCCCTCGCGCAGCACGAGGTAGGACTCCGTGGGCAGGTCCCCTGCCGGGGTGCCCGTCCAGTTGCGGCCCAGGGCCCGGCCGTCCGCGCCGGTGATCCGGCTCGCGTCGGACAGCGCTCCCCGCCGCCACAGGTCGTATGCGCCCAGCGCCGCCAGACTCGTGGCCCGGCCCGCCGCGATCGCCTCGTCCACCAATGCGTACAGCGCGTGCCGGTCGGTGTCCTGCACCGTGTGCTGCGCGTCCAGGTGCAGAATCCGCCCGGCGAGCGGATCCGGATCGAAGGCGCCTTCGCGCAGACCGGGATCGGTGTCGGCCGACCGTAGGGCGTCGAGGCGTGCGACAGCCTGCGAGCGGGGCGCCAGGTCGATCTCGATGGTCGCCTGCCGCCGCAGGGCCTCCACGTCGGCGCCACCGGACGGACCGTCGGCGGCGACGTTCCGCCCCCCGCTGTCGCTGACGATCATGAAGGCACTGGAATCGACGTGCCTGTCCGACCGGTCGTTCTGCTGGAGCTGGTGGAGGGCGTTCGATATCTCGGTCCGCAACAACGTGGCGACGGCGTCCGCGCGCCCTTGGCCCCTGCTTTGGGCGCCCCAACCGGGGCGCCCCGGCGTGAGCCACGAGCCGTTGCCATGCCCGGTGATGGTGATCCAGGGTGCCGGCAGTCCCGCCCGTATGTCGCGCAGCCCCGCCTTCACCACCTTGCGGGCCAGATGGGCGAGGTAGCCGCGCTGGAGGGCGTCGACGTCCTCGGAGCCCTCCTTGAAGGTGACCTTTCCGGTGGTCCACGGCTCCGACGACGCGGTCCCCTCGGTGACGGCAGGATCGACGGCGCTCCGGCCACCGGCGAAGGTGCCGCCGGCGGCCGCGTCCGACTGCGCGGGGGTCGCAAGGGCACTCTTCCCCGGGCCGGTCAGGGGGCCGGCGGACATGCTGGGGATCAGTTCGGGACCGGCGGCGAGGTCCTGCCAGGAGGCGGGGGTCGGGAGCGTTGGGAAGAGATCGTTGTTGTACAGAACGTCGCCGCGCAGGTCGGACGCGAGATCGCTGAAGCCGGTTCCGCTCCACTCCTGGCTGGAGAGCCGAACGCCGTCGCCGGAGAACGTCAGGGAGACCGCGTCGTCGGCCGGCTTGTGGGTGACGGTGATGGTGAGTTCGTCGGCGAGGCCGGGGCGGCTCACCACGAACGACCGGACCAGCGGGTCGGTGCCCACCTCGCGGACCGTCGCGTCCTGGAGACCGTGCCACCTGCGGAGGGAGTCCTGTTCGAACGCCCTGCCGAAATCGTCGAACGCGGTCGCCGACGGAAGACCCGGCCACGGCTCGGTGATCACGCTCTCCAGCTCACCGGCCGGGATCTGTTCCGCGCGGACCGGGATGACGGTGATGCCCTCCTCGCGCCAGGACGGGCCGGTGCGGATCAGCCTGGTCGCGGCGAGGGTCACCTCCCACTGGCCCTGGTTGATCGGGGGTGCGTCATCGGCTGTCGCGGCGTAACCGGGCGGGTAGGCCATGGCGAGCTTGCCGTGGTCGGCCGGGACGTCGATCTCGAAGATCACGCGGTTGCTGTTGATGCCGTGCCTGGCCCACGTGGCCTGGAACGCACGGGAGTTGGAGGTGGAGGCGGGCAGCCGCTCGATGAACTGGTCGGCCTGTGCGGCATCGGGGTCCATGGACACACCGCGCCACAGGGTGACGCGCTGGTTCGGACCCTCGTACAGCAGACCCCTGGTGATCTTGCTGAAGGTCCGGGCCTTGGCCACCAGGTCGGTGTCGTCCGCGAGGGCGCGGGGAGTGACGTAACCGCCGTAGCCCTTCTTGGACGTGAACGCGCTGACGGTGACATCCCGCATGTACATCATCAGCTGCTGGTCGGCCGCGGCCGCGGCCAGATGGGTCCGGGCCAGGCTCACGGCCGCGTCCCAGCGTTCACCCTGCGCGTCGGGCAAGTGTGCGGGCCGTACCGGTGGGGCGAGATCCGGTGCGGACACCCTGACCAACTCACCCGTGGTCCGGCGGTAGATCTGGTTGCCGGTCGTCGAGGCGATGACGATCTCGTCGCCCTCGCCCAGCTTGGCCGGCCATTCGGCACCGTCGGCGGGTACGTCCCCGACGTTTCCGGCCGCGATCGTGATCACGGAGCCGTGGAAGGAGCCCTCGCTGAGCCTGACGTTCTCCTCCGCGAGGCGCAGACCGCCCAGGCGAGCGAACGTCCAGGTGTGTACGGCCGGACCACCGGCCGCCGCCAGCCCTTGGACCACGACCTTGTTGCTCACGTTCGCCACAGTGAACAAGCCCGAATCGGCACCGCTCCCCAGCAGCTTCGGAGCCGCGCCGCGAGGAGCCTGCAGAAGCAGCCCCTCCTGGCCGGGTACCTGGACGACCGTCCGCCCGTCGACCGCCGGGAGCGGCGCGGCGACGAGGTTCTCCTGCGACGGATGCACCAGCGGCTCGGCCGTAGGCGTCGGCTGCGGCTCGGTGTCCTGTGCCTGGGGCTCGGGCTGCGGTACGTCCTGCAGGTCACGGATGACCGGTGGCCTGGGGGCCGGGGCCCGGAGGCTCTGCTGGACGTCGACCCCGAGTTCGGCCAGTCGCCGTTCGGCCGCCTGCATGCGGGCCGCCGCATCGTCCTGACGCTGCCGCGGCGCCACCCGCGGGTCGGGTGCGCTGGACGAACTGGCACCGGTGCCCCTGGCCTCCTCCGCCGTACGGAGCACGGCGTTCAGCCGTTCCCATTCCGCGGCAGCGGCCGCTCGCTCCTCCCATGCCTCGGTGACAGCGGCCGCGCGCTCCTCCGGTGTCTGCGCCACGGTCTGCTCGTCGCGCACAGCGGGAGGGCGCTCGTCGCGCACGGCCTGCTTGCCGCGCCCGGCGGGAGACTGCTCTTCGGCGCGCCCGGAGGTCGTCGGGGGCTGTGCCGCGGCGTCGGGGCCGGTGGTGCCGGTCCGCCGCTCCGCGGCCGGGTCCGGCGTCAGGAGCTGGTCCTGCTCCGGAGACCGCCCGCTGTCGGAGCGGTGGTTCAGGGGCGGGGCGGGGTTGAGAAGGCCGACCGGAACGGCCGCGAGGTACTCGTCCCCGCGCTCGTACACCGTCGCCGTGTTCGCACCGCGGACGGCCACGGTGCCGAAGGTGTCTACCGTGCCGTCCTCGTGGACGAGGGTCAGATGAATCCCGTTGGCCCGCGCGGTCAGCTCGGCGGCCAGCAGTGCCGTGGCCCCGTCCCAGCGCCGGGCCGCGGTCAGCTGGGCCCGGATCAGGGCCTCCTCCTGCGGGCGGGTGAGCGTCAGGGACGCGGGCAGCCGGCCCCCGCTCTGCCGGAACTCACGGAGCTGTTCCGGGGTGAGCTTCAGCCCGGCGGCCGTCAGCTCCGGCAGCCGGAACGTCGTCCGGGGGGCGAGCCGGGCGGTGGCGGGCAGTGCCTCGGCCTGCCCGGGGACGGTCACGGCGGACGCGTCGGGAGCCTGGTCCCGGGCGGACGCCAGCGCCGTCGTCACGGCCGCGTAGAAGCGGTTCCCGTCACCGGGGGGCTCCACCAGGTGGGAGACATACCCGTCGGGGTCGGTCAGTTGCCCGGGATGCGACGCCGCGTCGAAGCGGGGCCGGCCCTCGTACGCGGCGTCGTCCAGACCCTCCCAGGTCCAGGGGCGGGTGGCGTGTGCGGGCAGGTCGCCCACGGGCGCGGGCGGCGAGGCCTTCGCGGGCGGCGCGGCCTTGCCGGCGGTTCCTTCCGTCGCTGTCGGCTCCACGAGGCGGAAATGCCGGTCCGCGAGGTACAGCTCCACCCTTTTGGCGTCGGCCGCGGCCGGGGCATCGGGATCCGGCCCGTAGTCCTGGAAGGAACCGTCCGCCGCGACGACCCGGATGACGACACCGAACCGCTGGGCGGCGAGCGACGCGAGGAGGTCGGCGGCGCTGTGGTCCCAGCCGGTCTCGTTGTCCGCGCGGGTCTCGCCGTCGGCGCCGGTCTCGTCGTCCGCGCCGGCCGGGCGGCGCAGCTGCGCCACGGCGATGGCGCGGCGCTGGGCAGCGGTCAGTGGCCGATGGCGCTGATCGGGGATGGGCTCCGGTCCGGCCGAGTGCGGGAGCACACCGAGGGCGTCGAACTCCCGCCGCTGCGGGGTGTCGGCCCCGAGGTCGACTCCGGCGGCGCGCAACTCGGCGTCGGTGAAGGTGTCCTTCGTGTCCGGGGTCGCATAGGCGAGCAGTGGTGAGTCGTCCGGCAGCGCGGCCAGCCGGTCGGCGAACTCCCGGCGCAGGGTGTCCGCGTCACCGGCCGGGCGCAGGCTCGCGCCGAGCGCGTGGAAAAAGGACCTGCCGTCCTTCGGCACGTCGACCAGGCGGTGCACCGTGCCGTCCTCGGGTGCGATCAGCGCGGGCGAGCCGTCGGAGGTGACGGCGTCGGCGTAGCGCGGGCGCGGTGCGGCCTTGGACTTCGCCTTGGCGGTGGCGGGTGTCAGCACCGGCTCGGGCACTCCGGCCCGGGTCCGGACCGCGTCCGGGTCGTCACCGGTCCGCGGGTCGTCCGGCAGCCGGTGCCAGCGGGTCAGCCGGTCGGTCTCGGCCCGCACCTGGTGGAAGGCGGCGGCCGCGCCCTCGGCGGCGGTCTGCTGCTCGCCCACCTCCCGGACACGGGTGTCCAGAGCTTCCTGCGCCGCCCGGAAGGCCCGGACCGCGGTCGCCACGTTCTCGTCGGCGGCCTGCACCTGCCGGTCCGCCGCGGCCCGCCGTGCGCCGGCCGCCTGCCTGGCCGCCTTGACGGTCTGGAACAGTTCGGCCCGCCGCGTCTCGAACTCGTCCTTCTCGAATTCGGCGAGCCGCTTGTCCGCGACGTCCTGCGCCTTGCGCGCCAGGTCGATCTGCCCGTCGAGCGCGTCGAGTTGGTCGCGTCCGAGCTCCGCCCAGCCGTCGTGCTCGGGTTGCGATGCGCTCAGCGCCTCCCGCTCGGCGTCGAGCGCCTCGACCGTCGCCCGGGTGTTCTCTGCCGTGGTCCGGGCCTCCGCGAGCTGTTCGGACGGCGGGCGGTCGCGCCGGGCTTCGGCGGCCGTGATCGCGGCGACGAGTTCGGCGTGGGCGGCGATGTGTTCCCGCCGCGCGGCCGCGCGGAGCTGATCGCGATCACGGCGGCTGACGGATCTGGCTGCCCCGGCCGCGTCGAGGGCGTCCTGCAGATCGGCGAGGCCGCGGCGCAGTTTCCAGTACTTCCCGTCGGCGTCGGACCACGCCTTGCCGGCGTCCTTCACCCTGTCCCAGGCTTTGGCAACCTGCGGCGGGAAGTTGGCGTCGGTGATCAGCCCGAGATCGCGGGCGAC
This sequence comes from Streptomyces sp. NPDC007157, assembly GCF_040634235.1. Lineage (NCBI taxonomy): Bacteria > Bacillati > Actinomycetota > Actinomycetes > Kitasatosporales > Streptomycetaceae > Streptomyces > Streptomyces sp. NPDC007157. The sequence goes on along the minus strand of NZ_JBEYFE010000011.1, from coordinate 72,222 downwards.
GTCCTCGCGGACCCAGGCGATGGCATGGCTCTCGGACTCGACGGCCTGCGGGCCCGGCTTGACCCCGCCGAAGGGGCCCATCAGGTGGTCCCGGACCCAGGTGGCGATCGAGCCGTCCTTGAACTGCCGGTTCACGTCGGCGACGCTCAGCCAGGTGACCGGGACGGCGAACGCGAACGCGCGGGCCGCCTTCGGCTTGACCCGGTCCTGCTGCGCCAGTTCCTCGGTGATCAACCGGCCGTCGGTCTCGATGGTGTCGGAGCCCGTGCCGCTCGCACCGGGGCCGGTCAGACCGACCATGTCGGTCTTGACCGCCGGGAAGACGCCGATCGACGAGTCCTGGGTACCGCCCTGGGACGCGGTCACGTTGTCGCTCTCCGTGTACCGGTCGGCCGCCTCCATGCGGACGTTGTCGGCCACCGTCAGCAACTCCGCACCGGCGAAGTGCGGCCTGGAGTACATGGCCAGTGCGCCGTCGGACCGGTCCGCGAACTGGTCCTCGGTCAGCCCGGCGACCTGATAGCCGTCGCTGCTCGCGCTGTCGTGGAAGAACGCGGACAGCGCGCCCTTCCCGGTGCCGTCCTCCAGTGCCTGCGCGGAGCCGGTGCCCGGTGCGGTCAGGCCGTTGACCGTCGCCTTGTCCAGTACCCCGTCCAGCGCCGCGCCGATCAGCGCTCCTCGGGTGCCGGAGAGCGTGTTGTCGTAGGCCTTGGCCAGCGCGATGACGTTCGCCGCCTGGACCCGCTCCGCTCCGACCACCGTGCGTACCTGGAATCCCTCGGCCGGCATCGTGAACGGCCTGGTCGTGCCGTCGGGGTGCGGGGTGGCGCGCCACTGGGCGAGCTGCTCGGGCGTCGTGGGGACCTGATCTCCGGTCAGCACGTTCACGCTGGGTGGGCCGGCGGCCGGCTCCGGCGGGGCCAGCGGGTCGGGGGCGGCGTCCTGGGCGGTGGTCGCCGAGGTGTCCGGGAGCATCAGGCTGGTGGGTACCAGTTCGGTCAGCGTGCCGACGTCGCCGTCGGTGAAGACATGCTGCTTCTTCTTCGCCTTCCGCTTCTTCCCGAGGCTTGACTCCGCCTTGTCGCCCTCGATCTCCATACTGAGTTCGAGCCGGTACCGGGTGGCGAACTGGGCGTGCGGCTCATTGGTGTAGGTCGACAGCACCTTCGTGCGGGTGGCGGACCGGGACCCGGACGTCGTCTGCCGGTTGGAGCCCGTCTCGGCGTACGTGGGTCCCGCCGCTCTGACCTCCGGGTTGGGGGTGTGCACACCTTCGGTGTTGAGTACGCCGATGTCGCGGCCCTTCGTCGCGTCGAACGCCTCGCTGACGGTCTCGACCGCCACCCGGTGGTCCTCCAGCTCGATGCCCGGCCACAGCCCGGTGAACTCCTGACCGTTCGCGTCCGGAACCAGCCGCGCCCGCACCCGCACCGTCCGCGCGCCGATCCTGATCCGCTTCCAGCCGGGGCCACCGATCGTGGCCGGCGCCGAGGTCCCGATGCCCGCCATCTCGCGGCGCAGCGCGCGGACGACCCGGGCCGAGACCAGCTGCCGGATGGCCTCCCGGCTCGCGTCGTCGATCCCCAGGTCACGGGTCTTCCGGTCGAAGTCGTCCAGCACCCTGGTGGTGTCCAGGGAGTTCACCGGATACGTGGCGAAGGGGTTGTTCCGGAACCACTCCGGCTGCGTCCACCGGCTGATGTCGTACATCGGCACCGCGCCTGCCGCGTCCTTGATGACCTTCAGCAGGTGGGCGCTGCGCTCGGGAAGGTGTCCGAGCCAGCCGCCGCTGACCTGCCACCGTTCCCCGGCCCAGTCGTGCACCCGGCTCGGCAGCAGTCGGGAGAGCGGCGACAGCAGGCCGGCGGTACGTACCCCCGCGGCGACCTCGTGTTCCGCGTCACCGGCGACCAGCACCTGGTGCCCGGCGTCGACCCGGTTGATGTCCGAGGTGATGGTCCGGGCGACTTGGTACGACTGCCCCCGGGAGCGCCACCACGGACGGACCACCAGTCCGTAACCGCCGGTGACCCCCGGGCCGGCCGAGTGGGAGTGGTTGTAGATCAGGGCGCCGCCGAAGGACTGTGTGAAGGACTTGGACTGGGACCCCGACGCCTGGGTGCTGCCGCCGACCGTCGCCTCGGTCTTCAGCGCAGTGGGCCGGCCCAGGGCCCGCAGCGCGGTCACCCGCACCCGGTGCACGACGGTCCCCAGGTAGTTCAGGTACGGGCCCTTGCCGAACAGCCCGGTGGTGCGGGACCCCAGCGGGCCGGAACTCTGGTCGAAGTCCGCCGTCAGGAACTGCGCCCGCTCCGAGCGGACCGCCGCGTCGTGCGCGGGCGCGCCCTCCTCGGTGAGGTGCCACAGCCCTCCCGACGCCTTCTTCAGAACCCTGTCCACGATGCCGGGCTCGCCGCCCAGCGCCAGCACGGACACCGTGTGGTGGGGGTGCTGTCCGAGCGGCCCGGGTTGGCGGTCGGCATCGATGGCCGAGAGCGAGCCCTCCGTCAGTGCCTTGGCCTCGGCGGAGGTCATGGGCTCGCGCGTGACCCGGTCGGCGTCCGTGCCCGCGTACGGGTTGACGGCGCCCGCCGCGTGCGGGTTCCGGGCCGGCATGTGCTCCGAGGGGACGCTGAGCAGTACCCGGCCCCGCGTGGCGGGGTCGGCGGCGGTGTCCCCGAGGATCTCGGTCTTGGCCTGGCTGAAGACGAAGGGCTGGGTGCCCAGGATGCCGAGCGAGGCGATTCCCCGGAGCAGGCTGCGGAAGCGCCAGTAGCCACCGGTGCTCGCGGTGATCTTGAAATCGTAGCTGTACAGGTGGGACGGCTTGGTGCTGACCGCCATCGGCTCGAACGTCGCGCTCGGGCCGTAGCCGGTCCCGTGCTGCGTCCGGCTGTCCGCCTGGTAGCCCACCTGCCCGGTGCCACCGTGCGTGGGAGCGCCGACGTTGTCGACGGCCTGGTCACGCACCGATGCCAGCGCTTCGAACCCGCCGCCCGCGCTCTGCGACGTGCTCTGCTGCCCGGCGACGGAGGTGGCGCCCGGCGCGCTCTGCCGCATCTTGAGGTCGTTCTGGGTGCCCTCGTAGCGACGGCCGGTCAGTTCGGCGTCCAGCCAGATGTACCGGTAGCCGCGGGTGGCCCGGCCGGGCTCCACCAGACCGACCCGGATGCCGGTCGTGCTCATCGCCTCGAGGTTCCCGGCCATGCTGTGGTGGGACAGCGTGTTGATGACGGTCAGGGTGTTGGACAGCACCATCTGGTATTGCGCGGCGTTCCGCCACACGGACGGATCGCCGAGTTCGGCCAGCGGGGCGACCATCTCCGGGTACTTCTGGCTGACCACCTCGAGTACCTGGTCGATGAGGGTGTCGAGCAGGGTCCGCCCGGGTCCGCCGGCCGTCTCGGCGAGCTCGATGCCGTCGGCGCCCTCCACCGCCGGGGCGGTTCCGGCGGGTTGGCCGCTGTACCGGCCGTCGGCGAAGGTGAACTGTTCCACCCGGCTCATACCCAGGGTGGGCGGGTGGTCCTCGGTGAGGTAGGCCGGGGCGAACGGCTCCGCGCCGGTCTGCACGCGCAGGGTCGTGCCGTCGTCCCATCCGGCCAGTCGGCGCGCCTCGGTGTGCGTCATCCGGTCCAGACTCCAGGTGACGAACGGTGTCGCCTGCGCGTCCCCGGTCTTGCGCACATGGACGGTCTTCTCGACCAGGTACAGATCGGTGGCGGTGTCCTTCACCTGGCCCACCGTCTTGAGCGCGCCGGAACCGCCCGTCGCCTGCGCGCGCCCCGAAGAGTGTCCATAGCGTGCGCTCGGCCCGAACTGCAGGCGCAGTTTCACCGCGTCGGTCAGGCCGAACAGGCTCGGCAGGTTGAAGGTCGGACCCGCGACCGCGGCGAAGTCCTGATTGACCGACTTGGTCTCCCTGCGTTCGTTCCGCACCGTCAACTGGCCGGTTTCCCGCAGTTCCTGGAGGTCCGTCTCCGTGACGAACTTCGCCCGTCCCGGTATCACCCGGTCGATCACGAACGCGCCCAGGGGTGTGCGCTTCCTGTCGTCGGCCAGCAGCGGCACGCTGGTCACCCGGGAGTGGCTCAGCCGCCCGGACAACTGCTGAAAGCTGTCGGAGGAGAAGAGCGCGTCGAGCTCCTGGTAGGCGGAACTGCCGGGCTGGGCACCGATCCTGCTCGTCGCCCAGTCCCGGATCTCCCGGACCGGACCGAAGTCCTCGGTGTACACCATCCGGTAGTCGGACTCCGCGCTGAGCTGCATCGTCCTCGGCGTGCGGCCCGGCTGCGGCGTGTCCGTGAGGCTGTCCGGCAGCCGCACCCCGAGACCGTCGCGCACTCCGAAGCCGAAGACCTGGTCCGGAAGGGGCTGCTCGGCGGGCCTGCGCCGCCAGGGGGTGCCCAGGACGCCCTTTCGAGCGGCCCGCAGCGGCCCGTCGGTGACGGTCAACTCGTAGTACACATCGTCGAGATGCAGGTGGGAGGAGCCGGCGGAGCGGTTCTCGCTCTGGCGCACCACCTGTTGGCTCATCAGGTAGTCGAAGGCCCGCGTGTATCCGAACCGCGCGGAGATCCGGCCGAACCCGGCGAACAGCGCGCTCGGCGGCCCCGCCGGCACGCCCGGAGCCAGCTGACGGGTGGTGGCGACCGTCTTGCCGGCCCCGGTGGTGACCTGGCTGCGGTTCAGGTTGTCGACCTTGGTGACCTTTCCCGCACCGTCGCCGAACCGCTCCCACTCCCCGTAGTTGCGGGTCCTGACGTGCAGCGTGCGGATCCGCCCCTCGGCGGTGCGGTACACGAAGTCACGCCCGTCTCCGGCGAAGGTCCGCGGTGCGCTGGCCAGGGCTCGTCCCACCCGGCCGAGCAGGTCGTCGGTGCCGCTGCGGGACGGGCGCGTTCCGCGCGGTTGCGCGTCCTGCGGCCGGGTCGCCGCGGTCTGCCCGAGCAGCCGCTCGATCTCCGCCGTGACCTGGTCGGCGCCGCGCAGCGTCACCTCGCTCTGGCCGAAGGCGACGGCGTCGTCGAGCACGGCCAGGCGGTCGGGGTCGGTGAGCACGTCCGGATCGCCCTCGGCCATGAACGTCAGGAGGTTGAGGTAGTCCGGCATCCTGCTGCCGTCCTCGAACCGGTGGGGGCCCTGGTGGACGGGCGGCGGCAGCAGGGCCCCGTCCAGCCGGGCCGGCCGGTGCAGCTCCAGCTCCTCGTCGATCCGCGCACCGGGGAACCTGGGCCGCTGGACCGGCGGGGACGGGACGTCTTCGGCCGGTGGGGTGATGACGATGTCCGGGATCGCGGTCCGGGCCTGCATCGGCTCAGGCCCACGCGGGGCACCGCCGGGTCCCATGCCCAGCTTCAGTTCCGCGAGGTCGACGATCTCCTCGTCGGACTTCATGGCCATCACCGCGCGAACGATCACGTCCGCGGTCGACTGCGGATCCTTCTTCCAGTACGACGGCAGCGCGGCGTACACCCGCGCCACCTTCGCGGCACTAACGGGGCCCTTGGGCCAGTTCTGCCGACGCAGTTCACTGTTCACGCCGGCCTCGAGCGCGGCAAGCTTGAAGGCCGACAGCCCGTGGTCGAACGACACCTGTTCTTGTTCCGGCTCCTGCTGCGACGGCACCGGCGCCGTCGTGTTCTGGTACGTCTGCTCGAACGCCCGGACGTGCTCCTCACGGATACGTTCGATCTCCTGGCGGGCCCAGCCGGCGACCGCGTCCGAAGTCACGGTCACGGGCTCGATCCGCACGACGGACAGTGCGCCGGCCAGGTCCTGGTGCGCGAGATGACGGACGCGGGCCGCCTCCTGCAACGCGTCGAGCGCGAAGGCGAGTTCCGCCGTGGCCGGGATGCGGGCGTCCGGCTCGGGGCCTGCCGCGTACGCGACGAAGTCGTCGACGAGCGCCGCCTGCTGTGTCCTGTGCCAGAAGGCCAGCTCCTCGGACCAGTCGGAGTCCACGCTCCGGGCCCGGGTCAGCTCGGCGGCCTGCTGGACGACGTCGCCCATGGACTCCGCCCGGATCAGGAGACGCGCCGCCGCGCGGCGGACAGCCGCATCCAGGCGGTTCACCGTCTCCGCGGGGGGCCGGCCCTGGCCGGCGGCGAGCCACTCCGCGGTGTACTGGTCGCGCAGCTCCCGAAGCCGGCTGCCGTACCAGGCACGCTGCGCCTGGGCCCACGACGGGCGCCCGTGCGCGAGGTCGACCCCGTCGGGGAGAGAGAGCGCCTTCCGGAACTCCTCGCGCGAGACCTCCTCTGCCCACCAGTCCTTGGACGCCTGCCGGTACTGCTGCCGGAACTGCTCCACCAGCTCCGGGGCGGAGTCCTCCTTGCCTGTGGTGATCGCCGCGGCCATCGCCTGGCGGAAGTCCTCCCGGATCGACTGGGCCACGGGCGAGCTGCCGAAGTACGTGTTCGCCAGGCGCAGCTTCCCCGACGACTGGGCGACCTCGCGGTCGAAGACCTCGTACACCTGTGCCGTGGCCTGCGCCTGGCCGTACTCCTGCGTGAGCCTCGCGTCCAGTTCGGCGCGCAGCGCGTCGTGGTCGACGTCCTGGTGTTGTGCCGCCTGCGTCCACCGGTCGGCGAACCACTCCCGGGACTTCACCTGCTCCGCGTACGGGATGGTCTGCCGGAACACCGGGGTGTCGGCAAACCGCTGCTCGAACTCCTGGTACACCTGTGCGCGGAGCGCCATCCCGGCACGGAGGTCCGCCAGCGCCCTGCCCGGGCCTTCCATCGGCAGCGATACGCGCTGCGTCTGCGCGTCGGGGGACTCGGTGCCCCGAGTGGCCGTCACGTCGGCCTGCTCTTGCGGTCGGTCGGATTGCTTGAACGGGGTCCGCTCGATCGTGAGCCGGGAGAGGTCGGCCTTCCACTCGGGGTTCTGCCGCCACTGCCGGTGTTCCGCGTCGAGCTTCGCGGCGTCGTCGTAGAGGGACTGGATCCTCTCCTGCGCGGTGCGCACCGCCGTACCGCGGTCGTCGGGCGTCCGGGCCCCCGTCATCTCCTCCTTGAAGGAGTCCAGGACCTGCCGGCTGTCCTGCCGGAAGGTCTCGCGAACGCTCTGGGAGCCGATGGCCGACGCATGCGTCTCGACCTGCCGGCCCACGTCGGACTCCGCCTCCAGCGAGGTGAACCTCTGCCGCAGCTGCGCCCGCCACGCCTCCTGTTCGGCGCGCTGGCGGGGCATCTCCACCTCGTGCACGAGGTCGCGCCACGCCTGACCGCGTGCCGTGCCGAAGACGTCGCCCACCGCCCGCTCCGTGTCCAGCGCGGCTTCGACGTCGCGGCCGTTCGGGCCGTAGATCTCCTGGTGGGCCTGGGCGGCATCGTTGCGGAAGTCGTCGGCCACCTTGCCCAGGTCGTACCCGTTCAGGGCGTAGCGCCCGGAGACCGTTCCGGCCTCTTCGTCGACCTTGGTGGTCAGCTCGTTGAACCGGCGGCCTCCGGCGGCCAGGGCCTCGTCGAAGGCGCCCTCGTAGGCAAGGCGGTCGCCCAGGGACCGGGTGTACGGATCCAGGACCTCATCGCCGAAGGCCGTTTCCCGTGCGTTCAGCTCGTCGGCGGACCACTGGCCCTCCTCGGGCATCCCGACACGTTCGCGGTAGGCGTCGGTGAGTGTCTTGTGCATGTCGTCCTGGACCCGCCTGGCCTGCGGGCCCAGCTCGGTCCCCTTCCGCACGCCGGCTGCCGCGTGGAGCCAGTCGTCCGCCTGCGTGAGCGCCTTCTCCAGGCCGGTGTGCAGGTCGTGCCGGGCGGCCATCTTCTGCATCAGCTGAATGTGCGCCTGACTCAGTTCGGCCGTGTACGTCGCCCAGTCCTCGGCGGACAGTTCCTCCGGCCTGCGGGAGCCGAGGATCCCGGTCATCTCGTCGTCGAAGGCCTTGCCGTGGTCGGCGAGGATCTTGTCGGCGACGTTCTCGGAGGCGACGTACCGATTACCACGCAGCTCATCGGCCTGCTCGCGCAGGGCGCGCTCGGCGGCCTTCGCGTCCAGCCGGGCCGCCCAGCGGTCCGTCAGTTCACTCAGGGCGCGGTCGAACTGGTGGGCCGCGTCCGCGTACTCGGCGCTGGTGAGCTCGCGCACCGAACGGCCGTCGGAGAGTTCGCCGGTGGTCTGGGCGTACTCGTCGAGGAAGTCCTTGCGTACCGTGGCGATGTCGTCCGAGGTACGGTCCAGGCCTCTGGTGTCGGCCATGGCGTCGAAGGTGCGCGTGGCGTCCTCGGCCAGCGTCAGCCGGGTCTCCAGGCCGCGCACCATGGCGTCGAACCGCGGCTGGGCCCCGCTGACCAGGTCCGTCATGAAGTCCCGGTGGACCAGGTTCCCGTCCAGTTCCACCTGCTGGGTGATGTCGCGCAGATCGGCGGTGAACTCGTCCAGGAAGTCGGTGCGGAAGTTCGCCTCGTCCTTCGCCGAGAACGGCCGCCGGTCGAACAGTGCCTCGGAGACGAACAGGTTCTCACCGGGGCGGTCCGGATGGGTCAGTGCGCGGTCGAAGGCCTCCGACGCCGCGTCGCGCAGCTGACGTACCGCGGCCTCCAGCGCGAACTCCTGGGGAAGTCCCTCGTAGAGGCTCTGCTTCGCGGCTTCGCCCTGCCGGGCGCTGATGTCACCCTGCCGGACGGCGTCCTCGATGCCCTCCAGCCGCGTTTCGAGCCGCTGCTTGACCTCCTCCCGCCATGGCCGCGGCTGACCGCTCTGGACCCTGTTCTCCTCACGGATCATCTGGTCGGCCAACGAGCGTGCCGACAGGCCGTGTTCCAGGTTCCCGAGGTGGTCTTCCAGCTTGGCGGCCAGTGACTGCTCGAACGCGACGGTGCCGAGGTCGGCTTCTCCCGCTCGGTGCTGCTCGTGGCGGGCCTCGTGGTAGGCACTGGCCACAGTGGAGACGAGGTTCTCCGGAACACCGAGCTTGCGGGCCCAGTCCTTCGGCCCGGAACTCTCGTCCGACGACCGCTGGATCGCCTCGACGAGCTCGGTGGGGGACGGACCCCGGTAGCTGTCGTCCAGCACCGACTCCAGTGCCTTGACGAGCTTGGCCTGCAACGGGGAGTGCGACACGGCGCCGGTCTCGCTGTCCATCCCGACCTGCAGTTCGTCGGCCCGCTTCTCCGGATGTTCCTTCAGGTAGTCCCGGTGCTCCTCCATCGCCTTGCGATAGGCGCCGGCCATCCCCTCGGCGTAGCGGTCCGAGACGCCCTCGCTCCTGACGACGGCCTCGATGTCACTGACCGCCTCGGACCTGACCGCGGGGTACTCGTGCGACAGATCGCCGCGGACGTCCTCGAAGGCGTTCCACAGGCGCTGGTTGTGCTGCAGCCGCTGCTCGGCCCGTGCCGCCTCCTCTGCCAGCCTGCCCTCATACGTCTCGTTCTGCCGGCGCTGCGATTCCTCGTACGCGGCGTTCTTCGCGTCCGACACGTCGTGCCGGTAGTCGTAGGAAACCTGCTCGTGCCCGAGCTGCTCCCCGGCCCTGTCCCCGGACTGGGCATGTGCCGGGTCGGCCTCGGCGCCGGTGGCGGCCGACTCGTGCCGCGCCGCCTGATCCGCCGAGCCGTGGTCCCGGACCTGCCCCTGTGTCTCCTGCGCCGCCCTCGACGCGTCGGTCGCGTCGGTGGCCTGCGCGGCGGTGGGCCCGGACCTGCCGTCGGCGGACTTCCCGTCCGACGCCGTCCGCCCGGAGCCGGCCTCCTCGGACCTGGTGGCCGACCGCGCTTCCGCCGCGCCCCGCTGGGCGTGTGTCGTCTCGCCGGGCGCACCCGTCCGGGTCTGCCCGGCCCCGTCGGCCTCGGACGTGGCCTTGGCCGACGCTCCGTGCAGCGTTCCGTCGGCCCGCACGATCCCCTCGGCCGCCTCCACGGGCGTGGTCCTGTCCTTCGCCGGCCCGGCGAACGCGGCCGTGTCGCCGCCGTCGCCCGACCCGGACCTGGCGTCCGCCCGGCCCACGGGCCGCACCTGCCGACCGCCCAGACCGGCGGCCGACTTCAGCGGCTCACGTCCCGCGTTCGGAACCGTGCGTGTCCCCTCGACGGCACCGGAGGCGCGTTGTCCCTGGTCCGCCCCCGAACGTACCGCCGTGTCCCCGAGGTTGGCCTGGCTGCTGATCCCCTTCGCGGCGGCGCTGCCGTCCGCCGTTCCGCGGGCACCCTGCTCTCCTACCGCGGACTTGGGAGCCGTGCTTCCCGTCGCGTCCGGCGGGCCCGTACGGGTGCCGCCCTCGATCCGCCCGACCGACGTCTCGCGCACCGGGCCGGCCGGATGGACGACCTCCGGCTTCCCCGACGCGACGGACTGCACCGCAGACACCGCCTCCTCGGCACCCGCGGTGCGGGCGCCCGTGCCGGGCGTGGCGGCATGGTTGTCGCCGATGGCCCGCAGCGCGCTCTGCGCCTGCCTCGCCCCGGCGTCGACCGCCTTTCCCACGCCAGGTATCGCGTTGCCACTCGTGTCCTGCGCCGTGCCGCCGGCGGCGTCCGTCGTCGGGCTCGGCGTCTGGGGAGCCACCTCGTGCGGGGCGGCGGTGGCCGGCTGGGCATCCAGGTTCGTCCGGACCACGCGCTCCGCGCCGGACGCGCCCACCGACTCCTGACCGCCCGTCGACTGTCCTACCGTCGAGGCGTCCACGGTCCGCTGCGCGGCCTGTGCCGTCCTGGCCACACCGCTGAGGCCGGAGCCCACGTCGTGCAGGACGCTCTGGCCGGTGGAGGCGTCCGTCACGCCGCTCGTGATCGTGTTCGTGTTCCCGCCGGCCGTCTCGGTCTTCGGAGCGGGCTGTACGGACTGGGTGGCGCCGTCGGTGACCGTCCTGACCGCCGAGGAGCTCCCGGGCGAGGTGCCGGCGTCCACCGGGGTCACCTTGTTCGGTACGGCCGTCCCGTCGCCGGCGCTCGGGCCGTCGGGGGCGCCGGTCGGCGTCACTTTGACGGGCGTCGGCGCCGGTGTCGTGTCCACCGACGTGCGCACCGTGGTGCCCGTGAGCGTCCGGGTCACGGCGGAGTTGACCTCGATGTCCGAGGACAGCGTCAGGTCGGACTTGGTGAGGCCCTTGGAGGAGTCGGCGATCGTCCCGCTGACGGAGGTCACGGAGGTGACCGAGGACGGCAGGGTCAGGCCCGTACCGCTACCGGTGCCGTTGCCCGTCGACGAGTTGCCGACCGAGGTGCCCACGTCGCCGGCGCCGACGTTCACGTCGCCGACGTTCAGATCGGCCTTGAGGATGTCCAGCTTCTCCCTGGCCACATTGACCAGGCCCTTGGCGGCGGAGGCCACGGCGACGCCGATCCCGCCCCACAGCACCAGGTCCGAGATGAAGCCGGGGATCTGTTCCAGGGAGGTGGGGACGGGGATGAGCTGCTGGGCGGTCGTCTGCAGACCGGCGGCGGCGTTGCCCGCCGCCACCGAAGCCGCGTTGACACCCATGAACTCGATGCCGAACCGGGCGACGTTCCCGGTGACGCCGGCCATCGTCACCACCCAGTCGGGCAGGGCGTTGCCGACTGCGGTGACAGCGCTGCCGACGAACTCGCCGACGCGAGTCCCCACACTCAGCAGCCAGGAGGCGGCGGTCGCCACCCACCCGCCGACGTTCGCGAGGAGTTCGAGCCCCGCGCCGAGGAGGCCGAGGAGTTCCGGTGCCACGAACAGGAGTGCGCCCAGAAAGACACCGACGAGGCCCGCGATCAGCTCCGACAGTGCCTGCTTCGCGAGCGTTGCCTCCTGCTCGGTACGGAGCATGGCGTAATAGTTGATCATCTCGCCGGTGTCCCAGAACTCTTCGATGATTTCCATCACCGCTTCGCGCTGGTCGGCGAAGGCCTGGGTCATGTACATCTCGGCGTCGCCCTGCCATGCCCCGAGGTTCAGATCGAACTCGGCGCTGGTCATCCTGGCGGCCTGCTCGTCCAGGTAGTCACCGAAGTCGATGAGGGCGTTGCCGAGTTCGTAAACCGGATTGGGGTCCCAGTCCTTATTGGGCGAAAACGAGTCAGACATGATCGGGGGCTACCTCAGAATCCGGTTTCGTTGACCGCGGTGGTGTGGTAGTTCTTGTCCGGCGCGCCGCTCGGCTGGTCCACCACGTCGGTCGGCGAACCGGAGGAGGCCGAGCCACTGCCGGCCTGCACTATCCCGGTGTGGAACTGCTCGAACATCGCCTTGATGGCGCCCTCGCAGTTCGCGTAATTCTGCGCGGCCTTGGCGATGCCCGAGGTCAGGATGTTGAGGACGCCCTTGGAGGGCTCCGCCTGCGTGCCGTAGAGCTGTTCCGTCACCGTCGTCCAGCGGGTATTGAAATCGTTGGCGACGTCCGCCGCGTCTCCGGTCCAGGAAAGCCGCAGTTCGCTCAGGGAGTTCATGATGTCGGCGAGCGCGTCACTGATGTTCTGACCGGCCGAGGACACCTGGTCGCAGGCGGCGGTGAGACTGTTCGGATCCACCGAGAGCGTGACGGCGTTGTAGTCGTGGGGAATGTGCGACATTGGCTGATACCTCCTCAGGAGCCCTGCGAATTGGAGACATTGGCGTTCTCGGCGGAGATGTAGTTCTCCTTGCTCGTCATCATGCGCTCGATCATGTCGGTGAGGAGATCCTGGAGGTCTCTCATGACTTTGTTGACCTGGGTGGAGATATCGCTGAACGAATTTCCGGCGGGGCCCTTCCAGGCGTCCTCGACGACGCGATACTGATCCTGGATGGTGTTGATGTTGTCCTCGATCACATCGGCCCGGTTCCGGACCAGGGTGATGGACTCACCCAACTGACCGATGTCGACGGTCCAGGCTCCGGGGGTCATCACCGTCGTGCCGTCGGCGAGCACATAGGAGCCGTCGCTCTGCAGGGTGGCGCTGTCGATTCCGTTGTCGGTGACGAGGTAGGTGGAGCCGTTGGACGCGGTGAAGATGCCGGTCTGGGTGTCGAGGGTGCCGGTGAGCACGGTGCCGTCCGCCAGGACGACGGTGGTCCCGTCGGAGGAGTAGAAGTCGCCGCCCGACATGTAGCCGTAGAGAACCGTGCCGTCGGGCAGGGTCCTGGTCACCCCGTCCTTCAGGAAACTGCCGTCGGGAGTGCTGATGCCGTGCTCGACCTCACCGTCCGCCGAGACGTAGACGGCGCCGTCCTGGGAGATCCAGCCGCCGTCCTGGGTGGCGCTCCCCAGCAGCGTCTGGCCGTCGACGGTCCGTGAGACGAGGAACTGCCCGTCCGCCGTGGTCTGTCCGTTCAGGATCGTGCCGTCGGGCTGGATCTCGACCGTGCCGTCCTCCGACACCCACGTGCCGTCACTCAGGACGCTTCCGTACACCTGCTGACCGTTGACGGTCCGCACCTCGCCGTTCGGCAGGAACGATCCGTCCGACGAGGTCAGCCCGTTCGCGACCTCACCCGTGGGGGAGACGTAAACCGTGCCGTCCTGGGAGATCCAGCCGCCGTCCTGGGTACCGGTGCCCAGCAGCGTCTGCCCCCCGACGGTTCGCGCGGTGAGCGAGGAAGTGCTGTCCGACGTCGACTCCTCGGACTCGTCCGAGCCGGTCACCTCGACCGAGTCCGACGCGGTCGTCTGGCCATCGGCGGAACCGTCATCAGCGACGGTGGTCGTACCGTCGTCCGCGACCGTCGTGGCGCCGTCATCCGAGACCGTGGTCGTACCGTCGTCCGCGACCGTCGTGGTGCCGTCATCCGTGACCGTTGTCGTGCCGTCCGCACTGGACGCTTCGCCGTCTGCCACGAACGATCCGTCCGACGAGGTCTGCCCGTGCTCGACCTCACCGTCCGCCGAGACATAGACGGTCCCGTCCTCGGAGATCCACCCACCGTCCTGGGTGTCCGAGCCCAGCAGAGTCTGACCGTCGACGGCCCGCTCGGTCAGGAACTGCCCGTCGGACGAGATCTCCCCGTGTTCGACAACGCCGTCGGCGGTGACCATCGTCGTCCCGTCCTCCGACAGAAACGACCCGTCATCCAACTGCGTTCCATAAACCGTCTGCCCATCGATCTGCTGGACCTCGCCGTTCGCCAGAAACGAACCGTCCGGCGCCGTCAGCCCATGCTCGATCTCGCCCTCACTCGAGACATAGACCGTCCCGTCCTGCGAAACCCACCCACCGTCCTGGGTGTCCGAACCCCACAGACCCTGACCGTCGACGGTCCGCTCGGTCAGGAACTGCCCGTCCGACGTGGTCTGCCCATGCTCCACGACGCCGCCGGCCGTGACCATCGTCGTCCCGTCCTCCGACAAGAACGACCCGTCATCCAGCTGCGTCCCATACACCTCCGCACCATCAACAGTGCGCACTTCACCATTCGCCAGAAACGCACCATCAGGCGCCGTCAGGCCGTGCTCCACCGCACCATCACCGGAGACGTAGACCGTCCCGTCCTGGGAGATCCAGCCACCGTCCTGGGTGTCCGAACCCCACAGATCCTGGCCATCGACAACCCGCTCCGTGACGAACTGCCCGTCCGACGTCGTCTGCCCGTGCTCGACCACCCCACCGGCCGTGACCATCGTCGTCCCGTCCTCCGACAGGAACGACCCGTCATCCAACCGCGTGCCGTAAACGGCCTGACCGTCGATCTGCTGCACTTCGCCATGTGCCAGAAACGCGCCGTCCGGTGCCGTCAAGCCGTGCTCCACCGTGCCGTCGCCGGAGACGTAGACCGTCCCGTCCTGGGAGATCCAGCCGCCGTCCTGGGTGTCGGAGCCCAGGACATGCTCCCCGTCGATGGTGCGTTCGGTGAGGGGCTGGTCGTCCGGTGCCTGCTGGCCGGGATCTGTGCCGCCGGCGCCCGTGGCGGTCGTCGTCGCATCCGGTTGTGGTGACGTGGACTCGGCCGAATGGGTCTCGCCCTCGTTCGCGGTGGACGTCGGCTCAGGCTGCGAAGTGCCGTGATCGGGCCGGGTGTTGTCGCGGACCCACACCCTGTTGCCCGCGTCCGTGTGATCCGGTGGCGTATGGCTCTCGTGAACTCCATGGTCCGCATGGTCTTCATCGCCGGGGTTGGCTGTCGCATCTGTCTCGCCGGTCGCCCGGGCGAAGAATGACCTGTCCAGGTCGATCAGTTGGCTGCCGTCAGGCGATTGACCGGGCGCGTCGGGAAAAGAACCGTGACCGTCGACCACCGGTTCCGCCAGAGTGGAACTCCCGGAATCCGGTGCATCCGATGCATCCGGCGACTGACTCTCCTGGTCCGTCGACACGGTCGCGGGTTCGAACAGCCCCCGGTCCAGGGAGATCAACGCCTCGCCGTCGGTGTGCGCGTCGGTCATATCGCCCCTTCTCCTCTCCCCGCCCCGCCGGCGACTTCATATGTGTCCGCACGTTAAGGCTCGTGGAATGGCAGGAGATTTCGTAGATCCTTGTTCCTGACCAGGGGGACGTCCTGGAATGAGGACGTCGAGCGGCGCTCGATATCCCGGCACCATGGAAAGGCCGATCAGAAGGCCGATGACCGAAGAATGCGGGGTGTCCCATGGGCGACAGCGACAGCGACGACGTAAGCCCGCACGCATCGCAATACCAGAGCGACCCCTGGGTACCGAACGTGGACCCGGACGCGAGCGATCACGGCGACCAGGAAGACGCGGCCGAAACCTACTCCGAGATCTATGGAGTCACGGCGACGACCGACCCGTCCGACGACTCGGACGACGACGAACCGCCGGACGAGATGGTGACCATGCCGAAGCTGAGCATGGCCTACACCACGTCCCCCGACCTGGTGCCCACCGGGCCGGGAGGCGGGTCGGGCGACAGTCCACCCCCGCTTCCGGACACCAACGCCTTCTCGATCGACCTGGGCGCGCTGCGGGCCGCGGAGCAGACCTTCCTCGATGCCGTCTCGAACGTGACGAGCGCGTACGAAACGCTACGGACCAAGGTGCAGGCCGCCATCGACGACCCCAATCTGTTCGGCCAGGACAATGGTCACATTGAGTACGGCGGCCGGTTGACGCGCTGGGTCCCGGACGAACTCGCCGAGAGCGGTGCCCAGTTCGCCGAGGCGATCAACCCGCAGCTGACGAAGGTCATGCAGGACGGTGCCGGCGGCATCGAACTGATGGGCAGCTTCACCGCGTTGCTGAACAACGCCGGCCAGACCTACGCGGCCACGGACGCGAAGTCGTCCATGACGGATCCGACAACCGCTCAGCCGGCGGTGCAGATAAGTGACACGGAGTCGTCCTCGGCGATCTAGCACGAACGGCGCCTGTCGAACGGCGCCCGGCCGACTTCTCGGCCGGGCGCCGTTCCGTGTGCCCTGTGCTGCCTGCCGGTACCTCACTCCACGGCGACGGCAGGCAGGTCGCCGGGAAGCAGGGTCACCAGGTCGTCCGTGGTCGGCTCCACCAGTTCCACGACCCGCTGCGCGTGCCGTTCCGTCATGCGCTGGAAGATCTGGCGGGCGGTGCGGCCGTTGCCGAAGCGGTCGTCGCGGACCAGGTCGCCGAAGTAGCCGAGCAGGGCCTCGCGGGTGTCGTCCGGCAGCTCGTACTCGTGCTTGGCCGCGTGGAACTCGACGATGCGGCCCAACTCCTCGCTGCCGTAGTCGTCGAACATCAGGGTGCGGGTGAAACGGGAGGCCAGGCCCGGGTTGATGTCGACGAAGCGTTCCATCTCGTCGGGGTAGCCGGCCACGATGACGACGACGTCGTCACGGTGGTCCTCCATGAGTTTGACCAGGGTGGCGATGGCTTCCCGGCCGTAGTCGTTGCCCTGACCGGCCGGGGTGAGCGCGTAGGCCTCGTCGATGAACAGGACGCCGCCGAGGGCGCGTTTGAAGACGGCGGTGGTCTTGGGCGCGGTGTGGCCGACGTACTCGCCGACCAGGGATCCGCGGTCGGCCTCGACGAGGTGGCCGCGGGAGAGCAGTCCGAGGGCGGCGAGGATACGGCCGTACAGGCGCGCCACCGTCGTCTTGCCGGTGCCGGGGTTGCCGGCGAAGACCAGGTGGCGGCTGAGCGGCGGGGCGGCGAGGCCGGCCTCGGTGCGCCGACGGACCAGCTGCATGACCTTGACCATGGTGCTGACGTCCTGTTTGACGCTCTCCAGGCCGATCAGGTCGTCGAGTTCGGCCAGCACCTCGGAGAGGCTCTCGGCGCGGGTCTGCCGGGTTCCCGTGCTCTTGGCGTCCGGTGTCGGGGGGCCGCCGGCCCGCCCGCCCGGTGCCACCGCGAGCGCCCCGGCGCCCGGAGCGGGCACCGGTTCGCCACCGAGCGCCTCTTCCGGCATCGTGCTGATCTTCACGTCGTCGACGCGGCAGCGTTCCATCACCGGGTCGGCGCCGTCGGCGAGTTTGAGGTCCTCGTCGGTGTCGTGGATACAGCAGCCGCGCAGGAGCGGTGTCGCCGCGCTGCCGACGTAGACGGCGGGGAAGCCGCTGGCGCTGATGTCGCAGTCCTCGAAGCGGCCGGCGGCGTTGTCGGCGATGTAGAGGCCGTTCTTCGCGGTGCCGGTGACGGTGGTGCCGCGGACCCGGGGCGTGGCCTTCGCCTGGACGACGAGGCCGGTGCCCTTGGTGTCGGTGATGGAGCAGTCGGTCAGCCAGGCGCCGGCGCCCTCGCGGACGAAGACCCCGGCGGCACCGGTGCCGGTGACGCGGGTGTCGACGACGAGGGCGGCGGTGCCGGCGCCGATGTCGATGCCGACGCCGGAGCAGGAGCTGACGGAGCAGTCGTCGACGAGCGGGCGGTGTTCGGTACGCAGGGCGATGCCGGTGGAGGCCTTGGTGATCCGGCAGCCACGGGCGGAGAGGTCGCCGCCGTCCACCTCGATGCCGCACAGCTCGGCGTCGTCGATCTTGGTGTCGGTGAGGGTCAGCATCGCCTGGCCCACACTGCGCAGTCCGTGTTCCGGGGTGCCCTGGACCCGGCTGTCGTGGAGGGTCACCCGGCTGCCGTCGCCCGCGTGAACGCCGGTGAAGGCGGAGACGGTGACCGCGCAGTCGACGAGGCTGAGCCGTGAAGTGTCGGCCGCATAGACGCCGTTGGCGCCGGAACGGGTGAAGGCTCCCCCGCGTACCTCCACCTGAGCCTCGCCGCCGGCCGCGAGGCCGGAACCGGTGGTGTCGGTGGTGGTGGTGTCGTGCAGCCGCAGCCGGCCGGCCCCGGTGGCGACGACGCCGGCCGCACGGATGTCGCTGATCCGGCAGTCGATGAGGGAGGCGACCGCGCGGCCGGTGACATGCACCGCGTCCCGGCCGGTGCGGGCGATCTCGCAGCCGCGCAGGGCGACCCCGAACTCGCCGCCGGCGGACGGCGCTTCACCGGCAGAGTCGTCGTCGGGTGCGGTGTCGGCCCCGGCGTCGCCGGTGATGACGACTCCCCCGGCCTCGCTGTCCCCGATCCGGCAGGTGCGCAGCACGGGCCGGGCGCTGTCGTCCACGGCGACGGCGGCCGCCCCGGTGTGGGTCACGGCGCACAGCTCCAGGGTGGCGCGGGCCGCGCCGGTGATCCGGATGCCGTGGCCGCCGGTGCGGGTCACCGAGACCCGGGTGAGGGTGGGGGCCGCGCCGTGGTCCACCAGGATGCCGACGGCGTCCACGTCGCTGATGCCGGTGTTCTCGACCACGGCGCGGCTGTCTCCGACGAGACAGAGGCCGATGTCGCCGGTGTGGTGGAGTTCGCAGTCCCGGAAGACGGGTGTGGCGGTGCCGGTGACCCGGGCGCCGCCGCCGGTGATCTCGCAGCCGGAGATCTCCACCGCGCCGGCGGTGACGAGGACGGCGGGTTCCTTGCCACGTCCTTCGAGGACCAGGCCCTGCACCCGGCCGCCGGGGCTCTGCACAGTGAGCGCCGGGCCGTGGCCACCGGCGACGATCTTCACCGTGCCGCGGCCCTTCTCCGCGGCGAGCGTGATGTCGCGGTCCAGGACGACGCTCTCGGTGTAGGTGCCGGGCTGGACGGAGATCACGGCCCCTTCGGGGGCTTCGCGGACGGCGGCGACGATGGTCTTGTACGTGCCCCAGCCGCGGGGGGCGACGCGCAGCCCGGCCGTCACGTCGAGGTGCAGGTGAGCCGCACCTGCGCGGCGGCGACATGGACACCCTCGGCCGCGTCGGCGCTCTCGGCACCGGCGTCCACGAGCTTGACGGTCACCCGGCCGGTCCGGACGGTGAACGAGGGCGAGGTGAACCACCGGCCCTGTTGCTTCTTGCCGACCTGGTCGACCATGAAGCCGCCGAGCGCCTTGGGCTGCTTGTCCGTCTCGGCGCCGGCGGCGTAGTCGTCTCCGTAGTAGTAGAAGTACGCGGGCGAGCCGCCGACCAGGGTGCGGGAGGAGTTGGTGGGCACGAAGCTGGAGATCCGGCAGGACGCGACGGTGAAGCGGGAGCTGAAGTCGTACTTCCACAGGGCGTACCGGCTCGCGTCGAAGGCGCTCGCCTTGCCGGAGACCGGCATGGAGAGGTAGCCGCCGGTGCAGGCCTCGCCGGTGTAAGCGCCGCTGTCCGACTGGGTCCAGGCGGTGGTGCCGTCCGCGTCGGTCCCGGTGGAGTAGCCGTAGGCGGCGAAGCTGGTCGAACCGTCACTGCTCGCCGCGCAGTCGGGGCCCGCGATGGCCTTCCAGGTCTGTCCCGAGCTCTGGCCGCCGGCCTGGTAGGGCGTGGCGTCCGGGCTGGGGACGATGGGTTTGACCTCACTGGGCAGTGCGAAGGCAGGGCCCCCGAGCGCGCCGTACACCAGCGCGCCGAGGGCGACGGCGAGGAGCGTGGAGACGCTCACCACGAGCATGCGCTTGCCGGTCCGGCCTCGCGGGTCCTCCGGCCGCACTGATTCGGCGAATGCGGAGGAGAACTCGCGCCAGTCCTCATCAATCATGCGGGAAAGCACCCCTCGATGTTGAGTGTCTGAATAATCCTGCGAAAGGCAAAGGGAATGGGACGGCCGGATGAATGCCGTGGTGCGGGTGCACGGGTGGGCTACTCGGCCGCAGGGCACCCAACTTGAGTTACGTACGAGGTCACGGGCAGGTTCACGTGTTTTCTCTCACGGGGCCCGGAGCGGAGATGGGGGCTGACGCGGCGGCTACGTTCTTACTCAGGAACTCACCGAACCTGACAATGGCAGGAGCGCAATGTCCCCCCAGATTTCTCAGATCGCCGTTGTCGAGCAGCACAGCCTCGTGCGCCTGGGTCTGGAGACCCTGCTCTCCGGCAGCTCCCTGCTGCGGGTGGTCGCGCTGGCCGCGGACCCCGCGCAGCTGCCGGAAGCCGACGCGCAGCGCCTGGACGTCGTCGTCTACGGCGCTCCGCCGCAGCCCGGACCGTCGCTCGCCAAGACCGTCGCCGCCCTCACGAAGTGTGGACGGGTGCTGGTGGTCGCCGACTTCGCGGGCTGGCAGCCGGTGACCGACGCGCTGCGCGCCGGGGCCTACGGCTGTGTCGGCAAGCAGGCGGGCGAGCAGGAGCTGCTGCGCGCGGTGGAGACGGTCGCGCTGGGCGGTCTGCACATCGCGCCCGGCCTCGCCACCCGGCTCCACCACGAGCTGCGGCTGCCCGCCGGCACTCCCTCCCCGGCCCTCGCCCACCGGGAGCGGGAGGCGTTGCGGCTGCTGGCCACGGGGCTGACGCACGGTCAGATCGCCCGGCGGATGGGGCTGACGGAGGCCACGGTCAGCACCTACGTGAAGCGGATCAGGAACAAGCTGAACGTCCGCAACAAGGCGGACCTCACCCGCAAGGCGATCGAACTCGGCCTGCTCCAGGAGGACGAGTTCCGCAGCCCCGCGCTCGCCGGCGGCTTCTCCCCCGCCGGGTACTCCTCCGCCGCCTGACATCGCGCCACGTCCTTCCCGTCGTGAAGTTCCGTCGTGAAGTCCCGTCGTGGAGACCCGCGTTGTGAAGCCCCGCCGAACCGCCGACTCGCACAGCCTCGTGCGGGTCGGCGGTCGCAGTCGTACGGTCACATCGTGATGACGCTCCGTCAGATGTGGTGCCCCAGGCTGACGATGGCGCCGAACGCGCCGAACGTCGCCACCGCCAGAGCGACACTGCCGCCGGCCAGTACCGAGCCGAAGCCGGCCAGCCACCGCGGCCGTGCCATCGCCGGCAGGTCCGGGCGGCGCATCATGCGCCGGAATCCGTAGACCAGGAGCACGGCCCCGGTCAGGGCGCTGCACACGGGCCCCAGCCAGCTCCCCGAGCCGAAGCGCTCCGGGCCGGTGATCAGCAGGGTGAACAGCCCGGCCGTACCGGCCACCAGCAGCGGCACCACCTCGGCGACCAGCCGAGCCGACCCGGCGCGCAGCAGGACCGCGAGCCCCAGCAGCCCGGCCGCGAGGTTCGCGTAGGGGGAGCCGGAGGCCGCCATGACGACCAGGCCGCCGCCGAGGACCATGCTCAGGGCGCCGCTCCAGGTCGCCAGCAGGACGGTCGCGGCGCGTACGGCGTGGGCGACCTCGTCGTCCCGGGGCTCCTCCTGCACCCGCATCCTGACCCGCCGCCAGGTGAAGGCCACCGTGCCGCTGACCGCCGAGGGCACGACGGTGAGCAGGGCGAACGCGACCACGGCGACCACGCTGGCCGTCTGGACCCCGCCGGCCCGCAGCGCCGCGAGGCCGATGCCGAGCACCGCCGCGACGGCGGTCGTGAACAGGGTGGCGGAGGTGGTCACCGCCGGCGCCGCCACGGCGGCGAGGAAGGCGCCGAGCAGCGCGCCGAAGGCCAGGGCCGCCACGGCCAGCCCGGTCCTCGTCATGACGCCTTCCACACCGAGCTGTTCGGTGCCGTAGCCCAGGGCGGCGGACCATGCGCACAGGGCCAGCGCGGGCACCGCGCACAGGGCCATCGTCATCCGCAGGGCCGCGGGGACGGACCAGCCGCGCTCCATCGCGACCCACGCCAGCACGGGCAGGGCAAGCCCCGCGGCCGGCGCGAGGTCGAGCAGGACGCCGGTGCCCGTGCGGTGCCGGGCGGCGAGCACGAGGAGGGTGGCGACGAGCCAGCCCAGGGCGAGCGCGGTCAGGGTGTACGTGCGGGAGCGGGCGTCCCATCGGCGGTCCAGGGCGCCCTCGGAGACCTCGGCGACCCGCTCGGCGACGTCGTGCACGACCGGGTCGTCCAGTTCGTCGGCGGTGGCATCGCGCAGGTAGAGGACCTGTCCGTCGGTGACGCCCAGTTCCGAGAGCGACCACTCCGGGGCGAAGGCACTCCCGGTCGCCGCGCCCAGGGTCCAGGCCGCCGGCATGATGTCGGACTCCCGCTGGTCGCACAGGCGCGCCAGGGTGTCGGCGTAGCTCACGATCGGGGCGCCGGCCGGGACCGCGAGGTCCACCTTCCGGCGCTCGCCGACGACGGTGATACGGCAGTGCTCATCCACGATGACGATTCCTCAGGGGATGCAGGGGTGTTCCGCCGCCGGTGCGACGGTCAGTGGTGCTGCCAGGTACGGGAGTTGGCCCACTCGGCCTCGGAGTAGTTGTTCCAGTTGACGTGCATCGCGTTGGCGATCTCGCCGAGCACGCCGCCCGGGCCGAAGAGACCGTTGGCGGCGTAGTTCCACTCCGCTTCCAGGCCCTCGAAGTACTGCTGTGCGGCGCCGTTCCAGTCCCCGCCGGCGAGGACCGGCTGGAGCTTGTTGATGAGGTCGTGGAGCTCGTCCGCGATGGTCTGGGCGACGCCGTTGATGTGCGTGCCCGAGCCGGCGAGCTCCTCCTTGACCATGAGGTTCGCGCCGTCGACGTTTCCTGCCATGATTCACTCCCTGGTGGTGCCGGATGGCGTGTGGGACGGTCGGTGAAGGATGGTTTGACGATGCGTCAGCTGAGGTTGGCGCTCGACAGACCGGCCTCGATGTTGTTGATCGAGGTGATGTTCTGCTGCTCGGTGTCGGTGTAGTTGACGTAGTTGCCGCGCAGCCCGCTGGCGATGTCGGTGAGCGCGTCGTGGAGCATGCGGGAGTAGATGTCGTACTCCTGCATGAGGGCCTGGAAGGTGTCCTGGGCGATGCCCTGCCACCAGCCCTCCATGTTGACCACGTAGGTCTTGAGGTCCGAGAGTTGCCCCTGGATCTCCGCGGCCGTGCTGTCGCACGACGTCGCCGCCAGCGAAATCTGCTCCGGTGTCACCTTGAAGTCGGTCACCGTACTGCTCCTCTCCGGGTGGCCTGATACCGGTCCAGTTCAGCGTCGCAGCGACGGCGGGAGGTCGACAGATCCCCATTCCGGTGTCCCCGAGGACCTCCGGACGGCGTCCCGGTCCAGGGCGGTGCGACGCCGGGGCATGTCGGAAGTCCCCTGCATGGCAAGAGA
Organism: Streptomyces sp. NPDC007157; assembly: GCF_040634235.1. Taxonomy (NCBI): domain Bacteria; kingdom Bacillati; phylum Actinomycetota; class Actinomycetes; order Kitasatosporales; family Streptomycetaceae; genus Streptomyces; species Streptomyces sp. NPDC007157. The sequence goes on along the minus strand of NZ_JBEYFE010000011.1, from coordinate 48,973 downwards.
TTTGATAAGACGTCACATATGCGCGTAGGAACGAGCGTTCAGGGACCCTCGCCCACGGGGCCGGCGCACCGCTCCGGCCAGCCTCCGCCGCCGGGCTGGCCGCCCCGGCCACGCAGCGCCTCGTCCAGGCCGGCGAGCGCGGCCCGGTCGGCCTCGCCCAGTTCGGCGTTGGTGTCCTGGCCCGGTGCGGACGCCGGTGCACCGCCCGAGGCGGGCAGTTCGCGCAGCAGGACGACCGAGGACGGCCCGGCGCGCCTGACGTCGAGGATCATGAAGGGGGTGCCGGGGGCGAACACCACCTCCTGGACTTCCTCGGGCCCGTCGGGGGCGTGGAACAGCGGCCTGGCGAGCCGGCCGGTCACCGACCAGATCGCGTAGCACGGGCCGGGCGGCCGGCCCGCTCCCCCGGCCGCGCGCACGCCGCTGAGCGGGGCGCGGTCCCGGAGTACGGTGCCGGGGCGCAGCGGGTCGTTCTCCGGGTCCTCCGCGTGCGGCAGCGCGGAGCCCGCGCCGCGCAGGACCGCGCCCCGGTGCGTCGGCAGCCGGCGCAGCGCCGACACCAGGCAGGCGGCGAACGGCAGGAGCCGGTCGTCGCGGCCGTGGCAGGCCGCGGCCAGCGCGTGGTGGTCGAGCAGGCCGCCCGCCTCGTCGAGGTGGAGCCGAAGCGCCGTCAGGTCCGCTTCGGCGGCCTCCCGTTCGGCGTCGGCCATGGCCGGCAGCCTGCCGAGCGCTCGGGCGACGGCCGGCGCGTGCCGCTCCCAGGCCGGGCCGGCGAGCAGCCGCAGGGCCGTGTGCTCCGCGGGACTGCTGCGGTGGCCGGCGCGGAAGGACGACCGGGCGGGCGCCGGCCGTACCGGCTCGGTGGCGTCGGGGCGGGGCGGGGCCGGCCGGGTTGTCGGCCCCTCCGCGGAGGCGTCGACCGGTGTGGGCCGCCGGCTCAGGTACTCCCACGCCTCGTCGAGATCGGGCCCGGCGGGCGGCTCGGGGACCACCGGTTGCCGGGGCGCCGCGATCTCCTCCCGTCCCCGGATCAGATGCTCCCAGGCTCCGGCGAGATCCGGCGCGGCGACGGGATCGGCGGCGGTGCGGGGCACGGCCGGTGCAGCGACCGGACCGGTCGTGGTGCGGGGCACGGCCGGGTCCGCCGTGGTGCGGGGCACGGCTGGTGCGACTTCGGCGACCGGGGTGCGCGCGTACGGGACGACCTCGGCCCCGCCGGACGCGGCCGGTGCCGGGGCCGGGGCGGCCTGGGTGCGCACGCCGTGGCGGATGGCCAGTTCGCGCAGTGCGGGAGCATCGTCCGCGGTGGCGCCGTACACCTGGAGCGTGGCGCTCGCGCACACCTGCGGCGGCAGCGAGCCGAGCAGGCGGTCCAGCGCGGGCCAGAGCGAGTGGTCCGGCCGCTCCCCCGGGACACCGGCCTCGACGACCGGCCCCTCCGGGCCGACCGCGAGTCCCGCACCCGGGTGGACGGCGCCGTGCGCATCGACCCACAGCCCCGCCCGGGTCACCGTCACCCACCAGCGGTCGGTGAGCCGGACGGCGCCGTCCGGCGTGCCGTCCGCGCCGGGGAGCGGTGCCGCACAGCCCAGCAGCCGGGGTTCCCGATCGGGGTGGCACTCGGCGGCGTGGACGAACGGCAGCCAGCGGGGGGCACCGTCCGCCCCGAGCACGACGGAGCGGACACCTCGGGTGCCTCCCGACGGGCCGTCGGTGAGCAGCGGCAGCCCGGTGGCGGCCACCACCGGAGCGCCGAGCCGGTCGGCCACGTGCTGGGCGAGCGGCAGCAGATCACCGGGGCCGCCGGGCGCCAACCGCACGCCGTCGCGCACCGGTTCGGGCAGGACGGACAGCAGAGCGGCGACATCGTCCGCCGCCACCTCGTCTCCCGGCAGGCCGCCCACCACCACGGTGAGCCGGCGGGGGTCGAGCGGAACGGTGTGGTAGAGGTCGCCCACAACCGTGCCGGGCGCCCGCGCGGGCCGCAGCAACAGGCCGGCGGGGATTCGCTCGATCACGTGCCCGCCCACGGTGTGTCCGGGAACCGCGTCGAGCGCGGCCTCCCACGCGGGTCGCGGGCAGCGCGCGCCGATCGGCACCGGGGAAGCGGCACCGGGGGCGAACCCCAGCCATCCGCCGGGGGCGTACAGCGAGCCGGCGGGCACGGCGTGCACCGCGGCGGCGGGAGCCTCCACGGTGACGCCCCAGCCGTCGGCGATCCGCCGGGCCAACGCCGGGTGGCCCGGGCGTTCCCCGCCCGTGCCCGCCATCGCCAGACGGACGGCGGTACGGCCGGACGCGCGCAGCGAGTCGAGCAGTCCGCTCAGGCGGGGCCAGAAGTCGGCCTGCGCCATGGTCCCCGGGTCGGAGAGCAGCGTGACCGTCGGGTCGCCGGCCCAGCGCAGCACACGCACAAGATCGTCGACGTCGGCATCGGCCGCCGGCACGGGGCTGCCGGAACGCAGCACCAGCAGGCGGTCGTGCTCCTCGATGCGTACCGCCGGGTCACCCACGGTGGCTCCGCCGGTGGTTGCCAGTGCCATCCCCGCTCACTTTCGGGTCGATATCGGGGCGCGGTGCGGGCTACGACGCCGGTACGGGCGTCCGGCGCGCGGTCGGGGGCTTCCGCCTCGCCCGCCACGGCACCGCGCACCCGTTCCTGGTCTGTTCCGCATCAGGAACGACCCGCCACGGCCGAGCACGAGGTGGCGGCCACGGCCTCGTCGCCCCGGCCGACGACCGACGACTGCGGCGACAGGACCCCGGTGTTCCTCGCCTGCCTGGCCGCCACCACCGGAAAGAGCTCCCGCTCCGCAACCCCCCGCCGCACCCGCGCGGCAGCGCCGGTGGCAGCGGCAGTGGCATCGCCGGCTACCGGAGACGTCCGCGGCTCAGCGACGGCCGAGGGCGTCCGCGCCTCGACGACGGCCGGAGGCATCCGCGACTCGGCGACAGCCGGAGGCGTCCGCGGCCCTCCGGCAGCCGCAAGCGCCTCAGGCTCGCTGACAGCCGAAGACGACCGCGACCCGCCAACAGTCTGCGGCGGCCGCGGCTCGTCGGCAGCCGCGCGCGGCCGGTGGGCGCTGATCGCCGGAGGCGTCCGGTGGTGGTCGTGGGCCGCCGGCGGGGTCGTCACCGGGACCGGAACGGCGGACGGCAGATGCGGTGCGGGCGGAGTGGCGTGCGCGGCCTCCAACTGCTCCCGGTACCGTTCCGCGGCGCGCAGCCAACGGTCGTTCGGGCCCGGCACCTTCTGCCGCAGGGAGATGATCGACGGCGCGATGCGCAGGGCGAGGGCGATGTCGGCGGTGTCCCGCCAGCAGGCGTCCGCGTTGCCGGCGGCCTGCTCCGCGTCCACGCTGTCCATACCGGCGGTCACCAGCAGGCTGAACGCCACCCGCCGGTAGAGGTCCGCCGCGAGGGCGTTGTGTCCGGCGAGCCGCATCACGTGCGCCCTGATCTGACGGATCTGCAGTGACGTGGGGTGCTCCGAGCCGTGGGCGGTGAACGCCTCGCGTTCGAGCGCGGTGGCCAGGGCCGTGGCGTCGTCGTACCGGCCCCCGTTGGCGGCCTGCACGATGCCGCCGATCCGCTCGCGGTAGCGGGAGAACCCGTCCGGCGCGGGTGCCTCCCCAGCGGGCGCGACAGCGGCCTGCGCGTCGGCGGCCGGTTCGGGCAGGGCGTCCGGGTCGGCGCCGGCGGTCGGCGGCCACAGCATCCGGACGCCGTGCTGCACGGCGAGCCGGCGCAGCATCCGGCTCTCCTCGGCCGAGCGGCCGGGGGCGTGCAGGACGGCGTACTCGCGTGCCTCGGGATCGAGATAGTCGAGCACATGCGACAGGGCCGACCAGCAGGTCTCGTCGAGCGGCTGGTCCGACGGGCCGATCTCGACGGCGAGTTGGTCCGCGAGCACGGGTCGGTCGGCGAGCGGCAGGGGCTGTCCGACGGGTCCGAGGGCGAGCCCGGACCGGGTCATGGTGACCTGCCACCGCTCCGACAGGGGGACCACTCCGGCGTCCTGTTCCCGGACGTCGGGCACCGGGGAGCGCCAGCGCAGCAGCCGGGGACCGGCGGACTCGTCGTCGCCGGACGCGGCGGGGCGGCAGACCACGGCTTCGACATAGGGCCGCCAGGTGGGCCGGCCCGAGCCGTCGACGAGGACCGACCCGGGAACGGCGTCGGCGTCGGCGTCGGCGTCGTCCGGTATCGCGACCCGGGCCGCCAGGGGCGGGCCGGTCAGCACCTCCACCTCGATGTCCAGCGCGTCGGTGACCTGCTGGACGGCGGGCAGCAGGTCACCTTCGGCGCCGGGGGCGACGCGGATCCGCGCGCGCACCGCGGGCGGCAGCGCGGCGAGCAGCGCGGCCAGGTCGTCGGCGGGGATGCGGGCGCCGCCGCCGGGGCCCGGCACGCCGACCAGCACGGTCGGGCGGCCGGTGTCGACGGGCACCGCGTAGCACAGGGCACCGGGGGCGGGCGGCGGGGTTCCCGGAGGCTGGAGCAGCACACCGCTGGGGACGGGGCGGACGGTGTATCCGCCGGCGGTGCGTTCGGGCAGCGCCGCGAAGGCAGGCTGCCAGCCGGGGGCCGGATGGCGGGCGCCGAGCGGTGTCGGCTCCGTGCCGGGCTGGAAGAGCTGCCAGCCGCCGGACGGCTCGGCGGGGTCGGGGACGAAGAGGGTGCCGCCGGGGACGACCAGCGCGCTGCCCTCGGGGGCGATCACGCCGAACCCCCAGGCGTCGGCGATCCGCTGGGCCAGCGCGGGCCGGTCGGCGCCCCCGCTGCCCGCTCCCGAGACGACCAGGCGCAGGGTGGTCGTACCGTTCTCCCGGAGCCTGTCGAGGACGTCGCCGAGCCGGGTCCACAGCGCGGGCGGCACCGGGCCGTCCACGCCGACGACGACGGTGGCGACGGTCTGGCCCCCTTCGGCGCCCAGTGACCGGGCGAGTTCGGCCACGTCGTCCGGGCCGGGGACGGCTTGTTCGGTGGGGCGCAGCAGCGTCAGCCCGTCGTACCGGTCGACGAGGACGGGCGTGTCGAGCTCTCCCGCCGTGCCGTCGGGCTGCTGGCCCCGGCCCGGTGCCAAGCGCGTGAAGAGAGTGCCCCAGCGGGACATGAACTGCTCCTTCCGTGACGGCCTGCCGCCCTGCGCGGGCGTACGTCCATGGGCGGCCTGCCGTCCCTCCGGTGCACCGCCGCCCGCGTGCGGGGGTCCGCCGTGGTGACGGTCCCCGCTGCGACGGGTCGGCCGCGCGGGTTCCCGGCCGCCTCCGCATACAGCTACGGATGGCCGGCAAGATCGGTTCGCCGCCGGCGGTTACTCCGGATCGCCCGGTACCGGCGGGTCCGGGTCGAGCGCTGGGGCGGCGGCCGGTGACAGGTGCTCGTGCACGCCGAGCCAGCGGCCGTCGGCCTCCCGGCGGAAGACGATGGTCTCCCGTTCGTGGAGGGTCTCCTCGCCGGCGTCGGTGGAGATCCGGGTCTCGACCGAGTGGGTGAACACCGCGGTGTCGCCCCAGAGTTGGAGCATCCGGTCGTAGGACAGGCAGTTCAGCACCCGGAAGCCGTCCTCCAGCATCCAGCGCGCCATGACCCGCCGGTACTCGGCGACGGACTCGATGCGCTGCTCGGCGGTGTGGAAGACGAAGGTCGCGTCCGGGGCGAAGGTCTTGAAGTAGTCGTTGAGGCGTCCCTCGGCGTAGGCGGCCACGAGGTCGTCGGCGGCCTGGAGCACCTGTTTCTGGTCGTCGCTCATGTCGGTGTCTTTCCGGAGGAGGAAGGGAATGGGCGGGGGCGGTGCTAGACGGCCACGAGGAGCAGCGCCCCGGCGCCCAGGAACAGCCCGAGCGCCTGATGCACCGTCACGCGTTCGCCGTCGAGTACGAGTGCGAGCACCACGGTGGCCGCCGGGTAGAGGGACACGATCGGTCCGACCACGCTCAGCAGACCCTGGTCCGTGGCGAACAGGCAGAAGGCGAACGCGGCCGAGTCGAGCGCCCCGGCCAGCACCACGGGCAGCCACGGCACGGGCGCGCCGCCCGCCTTCGGCCACCCGCGCAGCGCGCCCGGAGCCACGCACAGGATGGAGACGGCGCGGGCGCCCACCAGGGGCCACAGGCCGGCGTCCGGTCCCGGATGGGAGATGAACACCAGCTGGAGTCCGAGCGCTCCGCCGGCCGCCAGGGCCAGCAGCAGCGTGCGCGTCGCGACGGTGGCCTGCCGGATCCGCCCGGCCCGGCTCACCAGGGCGACCGAGAGCACCGCGCAGCAGACCCCGCACAGCGCGAGCGGGCCGGGCGCCGTCTGGACGGCCAGTCCGACCACCAGGGGTACGACGGCCACCGTCACCGCCGTGACGGGTGCCACCAGCACGATTCCCTCGGCCGCCAGCGTCCGGTAGAGCAGCACCAGCCCCAGCAGGCCGAGGGCGCCGGCCCCGAACCCCCAGGCGAGGGCGGTCGGTTCGGGCCCGTGCTCGGCGGTCGCCGCCAGCCAGACGGCGATCACCGGAAGGGACAGCACCTGGGAGAGGAACACGACCCGCGCGGCCGGCACGTTCCGCGAGGCCCGGGCGCCGCAGTAGTCCGCCGCGCCCCAGCCGAGCGCCGCCACGGCGGCCAGCAGTGTGGTGCCCATCAGGCACCTGTCCGGCTCAGCAGCACGTCGCGTCTGGCGTCGGCCAGGTAGCGGGCCGCCTGACGAGGCGTGCACACCGCGTCCTCGGCGAGCTTCAGCGTCTCCGTCACCAGGTCGCGCAGGGCTCCCCGGACCTTGGACAGCGAGGAGTCGGCGGTCGGGGCGACATCGCCGTAGAGCACCCACCACCACCAGGCGTTGGTGCCCGAGTTGGCGACGACGTCGGGTAGGACGACGCAGCCGCGGGCGCGGAGCATCTCCTCCGCGCCCGCGGTCACGGGCAGGTTCGCCGCCTCCACGAGGTAGCGGGCCGCGACCCGGTCCTGGTTGGCCTCGTGGACCGTGTAGGAGGTCGCGGCCGGGACCAGCACGTCGGCCGCGAGCGACAGGCAGGCGTCCCGCTCCAGCAGGACGTCGTCCGGACCGAGCCGGCCGCGGTCGATGGCGCCGTACGCCCGGCGGTGGCGCAGCATGTCCTCGACGGCCAGGCCGCGCGGGTTGGCGACGGTGCCGTGGACGTCCGAGATCCCGACCACCCGGATCCCCGCCTCGTGCAGGAAGCGGGCCGTGGAGCCGCCCATGGCGCCGAAGCCCTGGACGACGGCGGTGGCGGACGTCCGGGAGACCCCGTCCCGGTCCAGGACGGTGAGAACCGCCTCCGCGACCCCGCAGCCGCCGACCAGTTCGGCGAGTCCGATGCCGTCGACCTCGACGGCGAACGCGTCGGCGAACCGTTTCCGCGCCGCCGGGGGATCGTCGAGGGTGCGCACGACCGGGGCGATGCAGCCGTCCACACCCAGCTCGCCGAGCACCTCGTCGATGAGTTCCGTGGTGGTGCCGAGGTCGTCGCCGGTCGCCCAGTTGTTCTCCAGGTAGGGCCGGATGAAGGCGAGGAAGCGGGAGAGCACGCCGCGCGCCTCGCTGCTGAGCGGGTCGCAGTCGATCCCGCCCTTTGCGCCGCCCATGGGAAGGTAGCGGCCCGTGGGGTCGTAGTGCAGCGCCTCCTTCACGCTCATCGCCGCCGCCAGCTCCCTGACCTCCTCGGGACGGCAGCCCTCGCGCATCCGCAGGCCGCCGCTGGCCAGACCCCGCACGAGCCGGTCGATGACGAGGAAGCCCTGGCGTCCCGTGACGGGGTCGGTCCAGGTGAGTGACGCTTCGGGGGGTCGGGGTACCGCGCCGCCGGCACGGGCCGCGGGCGGGGTGAGAAGACCGCTGTTCACGGCGATGGGCTCCTACCTGGGGAAAGCCGATGAGGAGTGACCACGGAGCGCGCCACCGGCGGTCGTGGAAGACCCGGAAGCGGCCACTCACGCGCGCTCCGACGGTAGTTCCGGCCGTGGATCACTGGGCAGTCCCCTATTCCGGGGCATGGCCGGCGCCCCTCTTGGGGACCCGCCGCGCGGTAGCCTCTCCCTGTTCGATCAAACGCACAGGTCAGGCGAGGAACCCCATGAGCCAGCCGGAGCCCAGCGCCGGAACCACGGCCCCGGCGGACGTGCCCATGCCGGATTCGGTCGCGGCCGGCACGCTCAATCACGCGATCCTCCGCGTGGCCCGTCTGCACCGCATGCTGGCCGGCCAACTACTGCGCCGGGTAGGGCTCCACCCCGGCCAGGAACTGGTCATGATGCAGTTGTGGGACCGGGGCCCGCAGCGGCAGACCGACCTGGTCCGGATGCTCGGCTCCGACGCCGCCACCATGACCCGTACCGTCCGGCGGCTGGAGACCGCGGGCTTCGTCCGCCGGCACCCCAGCGCCACCGACAGACGGGTCTCCATCATCGAGCCCACGGCGGCCGGCAACGCCCTGCGCGGTGAGGTGGAGCAGGTCTGGACGGACCTGGAGGCCAGGGTCGCCGAAGGCATGACCCCGGCCCGGCAGGCCGAGGCCGTCGAAGTCCTGAACCGCATCGAGGAGAGCCTCGCCCGCGCCACGTCGCAGCAGACCTGACCGGGAACGGGGCGAACATCAGCGGCGAGGCCGGGCGGTCTCCGAGGACAGGATGACGGGCCGTCAGCGTGCGACCGCGAGGGCCGCGGAACCGGCCGGCCTACGACGGGCGGCGACCCGGTCCAGTACGTACTGGAGGGTGAGGCAGCCCAGGCCCCAGGCGGCCAGGGTCGTCACGGCGCCGGTGAGATGCGCGTCGTGGAAGTAGGCCGCGCCCCGGAGTCCGCGTACCGCCGCGGCCGGCGGCAGGACCGAGGCGAGCGGGGAGAGCCAGGCGGGCAGGAAGGTGGTCGGCAGGATGCCGCCGGAGGTGGCGTTGCCGAGGATCAGCAGCACCACGGAGGCGACCGGCATGCCGAGCGGCCCGAACACCCGAAGCAGCACTCCGGCGGCCGCGGCGGCGGCCCAGGCCAGCAGGCCCACCACGAGGGCGACCCACGCGAACGGGGCGGGCAGCGCGCTCAGGGCGCTGTGCCCGATCAGTGCCACCATCAAGCCCGAGGCGGCGGCGAAGACCAGCATGGAGGCGACGCGGACGGCGAGCCCCAGGCGTGGCGCTATCTGGTAGGAGGAGAGGGCGAAGAGGAAGCCGGCGAGCACGACGCCGAAGGAGGCGTAGAACACCGACAGTCCGCGGGAGTCCCCCGCCGCCAGGGGCAGTACGTCCTTGACGGGAACCGGCTTGCCGACCGCGGTGGTCAGCGCCGTGGCGAGGCTGGACACCGTGGACGGCCCCTGTGCGCCGGCGACCAGCAGGCGCGTGCCCCGGCCGTCGGCGACCAGGACGGCCGGAACCTGGTCGTGGGTGACGGCCCGGCGGGCGGCCGCGGCGTCCGGGTAGCGGTAGAAGGTGTACCCGTCCGGGGCCGCGTTGTTGAGGGCGAGTTCGGTGTGCGCGGCCACCTTGTCGGAGGCGGCGATGCCGACGGGCTGGTGGCGGGCGGACGGGGCGTGGAAGGCCGCGAGGTACACGGCGACGAACACGGTGCCTATCGCCAGCGCGGTGAGCACCGGCACGAGGATCGCCTTCCGGGTACCGGCGGCCGCCGCGAGCACCGGGGCGGGCAGTCCGGGTTCGGAGTCGACCAGTGCGTGCCTGGCGTGCCGGACGTGATCGGCCGCGGGGTCGGCACCCGGGGGGTACGGGGCCGCCTGGGGCGGCACGCTGACTGAGGGCGGTATGCCGTGGTGCATGGGCGAGAGCTTTCCGGGGTCGGGCGTGGCGCTGGGGCTTCGTGGTGTCCCGAGGTCAGGTGGAGCGCTGGGCGTTCGTGGGCCTCCGCCTCCGGGGTCGGGCGGAGCGCCGGGGCTTCGTGGTTTCGGAGGTCGCGCGAGGCACTGGGCGTTCGTGGGCCTCCGGGGTCGGGCGGAGCGCCGGGGCTTCGTGGCCTGCCGCTGAGGGGTCGGGGTGCGGGGCGGGTTCGCCGTTGCTGTTTCTGCCGGCTGTCCGTCCAGACATCCCGCCGTCCTAGAACATCCCGCCGTCGAGCTGCAGCGTGCGGCCGGTCATGTAGGCCGCGTCGGCGGAGGCGAGGAAGGCGTATCCGGCGGCGACCTCGGAAGGCTCCGCCAGCCGCCGCAGCGCGACGCCGACCTGCAGCCACTCGGACAGGTCCTGCTTCCCGGCCAGGTCGGGGTGGAGATAGCTCGCGCCGTTCTCGCGGGCCATGTCCGTGGCGGTACCGCCCGGAGCGATGGCGTTGATGGCGATGCCCTTGCGTCCGAGTTCCGCGGACAGGTTCAGGACCATCGACTCCACCGCCGCCTTGCTCGCGGCGTACAGCGTGTGCCCGAAGAACGCCTTGGACGCGCTCACCGACGAGGTCAGCACGATCCGGCCGCCCGCGCCCAGGTGGGGGACGGCGTGCTGGACCGCGAACAGCTGCCCGCGCGTGTTGACCGCGAAGACACGGTCGAAGTCGGCCGACGTGATGTTCTCCAGCGCGTCGAAGTGCTCGATACCGGCACAGGACGCGAGCACGTCCAGCCGGCCGAACTCGGCGACCGCCCGTTCGATCAGGGCTCCGGTCTGCTCCGGGTCGGCCACGTCGGCCTGGACGGCGACGGCCCGACCACCGCCGTCACCGAGCTCGGCGACCAGGGCGGCCGCGGCCTCCTGGTTGCCCCGGTAGCCGATGGCCACCGCCGCGCCCTCCTGGACCAGTCGCCTGGCGACAGCGGCGCCGATGCCACGGCTGCCACCGGTGACGACCGCCACCTTGCCTTCGAATCGTGCCTTCTGCGCGGATGACACCACTGCTCTTCTCCAAGGAAACGTCGGCGACTGTCTCTGTGGGCAACGGCCGCGGCGCCCCGACCCGACGGGAGCGTGCACCGCGCCCGGGAGTGTGCGTCCGGACGTCGTCGGCCTACGACGGCACGCCCACCGTAACATCAAACGCAGGAAATCCTTCGCTTATGGCGTCACGGGAATCCGACTGGCGTAATCTCGACGCGTCGAGGCGCGATGATCACGGCCGGTCGGCGCGGTCGAGAAAGGACGGGCACACGGTGGCTTCCCGCACCCCTGGCGACAGCGGCAGACCACGGCTGCGGGCGGACGCGGCCCGCAACCGGGATCAGATCCTCGCCGCCGCCCGCACCGCCTTCCGTGAACTGGGCACCGCCGCCCCCCTGGACGAGATCGCCCGCCGCGCCGGCGTGAACATCGCCACGCTCTACCGCCGCTTCCCCGACCGGGAGGCCCTCGTCCAGCAGGTCGTCCTCGACGGGTTCGCCACGGTGGCCGAGGCTGCTCGCCGCGCCGTGGACACCGCTCCGCAGGACCCCTTGGCCGCCGTCGAGGGGTTCCTGCTCCGCCTGGTCGACGAACGGGACACGCTCGTACTCCCCCTGATCGGCGGGCCGGTCGCCACCAGCCCCGACGCGGTCGAACTCCAGGGCCGGATCGCACCGCTCCTGGACGAGGTGCTCAGCCATGCCCGCTCACGGGGCGCGATCCGGTCCGATGTCACGCACATGGACCTGATCACCACCGGGGCGCTGGTCTGCCGCCCCATGCCGTACCTGCCCGCGGCACAGGCCAAGGCCCTGGCCACCCGCCATGTGCGCATCTTCGTGGACGGCCTGCGCCCGAACGACCCCCGAGCGCTGCCGCCCTCCCCGACGCATCAGGACATCACCGTCCATCTGCACACGGGCGCCGAGAGCGACTGAGCCTCCCGACACGGCGGCAACATTTGCCGACCATTTATCTCTCTCGCGGCAGAGGTGATTCCGACACCCTGCGCGAGCAAGATCCCCCCGGCATGAAAACGCGCAGCTCAATGGCTCTCGCAGGCCTGTAGCGCAGCCCTTGCCACCCAAAGGTGACCCACGCCACACGTCACCCTTGGAAGTGATCACGGCATTTACTTGTTCGGACAGTAAATGGCTCGAGTGAGGGCCGACCGTCACACGCCGAGCCCTGTTCCCGCAAGCGGCCGCCCTCAGCGGCCGGTGTTCCCGTGAACCAAGGATGATGATCATGCCGAAGGCCTTCGAAGCGACCGAACTCGGCGGCAGGCGCCTCGCCAACCGGATCGTGATGGCGCCGATGACCCGCTCCCGCGCCTACGGCGAGGGCAACACCCCGACCGATCTGATGGCCGAGTACTACGCCCAGCGCGCCGGGGCCGGCCTGATCGTCACGGAGGGCACCCAGCCGTCGGTGATCGGCCAGGGCTACCCCGACACTCCCGGCATCCACACCGCCGAGCAGATCGCCGGCTGGCGCAAGGTCACCGACGCCGTCCACGCCGAAGGCGGGGTCGTCTACCTCCAGCTGATGCACACCGGCCGCGTCGGCCACCCGTCCCTGATGGGCCGCACCCCCGTCGGCCCCTCCGCGGTCAAGGCCGCGGGCCAGGTCTACACCCACGCCGGTCCGCAGGATTTCGTCACGCCGAAGGAGCTCAGCAAGGACGAGATCCGGGACACGATCGCGGACTACGCCGACGCGGCCCGCAACGCCGTCGAGGCGGGCTTCGACGGCGTGGAACTGCACGGCGCCAACGGCTACCTCATCCACCAGTTCCTCGCGCCGAACTCCAACACCCGCACCGACGCGTGGGGCGGCAGCCCCGAGGGCCGGATCCGGTTCGCCGTCGAGACCGCCAAGGCCGTCGCCGAGGCCATCGGCGCCCACCGGACCGGCTTCCGCATCTCCCCCGGCAACCCGTACAACGACATCGACGAGAGCGACCGCACCGATGTCGACGCCACGTACACCGCCCTCGTCGACGCCCTCGCTCCCCTGAACCTCGCCTACCTCCACCAGATGGAAGCCCCCGAGATCCGCGACCTGACCCTGCGCCTGCGCAAGGCCTGGCCCACCACGTTCGTCCTCAACCCCTTCACGGGCATGGAGCCCACCGGGGCGGACGCACTGGCGCTGATCGAGGACGGCACCGCCGACCTCATCGCCTACGGCGCCCTCTTCCTCGCCAACCCGGACCTGCCCGCCCGCCTCGCCCGGGGCGGCCCCTACAACACTCCCGACCGCGCCACCAGCTTCGGCGGCGACCACACCGGTTACACGGACTACCCGACCCTCGACTGACCCCGGCCCCGGCTCCCCGCGGCGCCCGACGTGCTGCCCCCAGGGCGTCGCGGCGCGGGAGCCCCCGGCCCTACCTGGCGAGGACGACGGTCGACCGTGTCGGCGAATCGGCGTCTCAGGAGATGGCATCTCGGCTCCCCGCGGCGGTGGCACCAAGCGGACGGGCCAAGGCGTTCAGCCCAGTGCCGCCATGAACTCCGTGCAGGCCGCGGCGCATGCCCGGCACGCGGCCGCGCTCTTCTCGGCGCCGGGACGGGTGTCGAAGGCCTGGGCGCACTGGAGGCAGATCGTCCGGCACCACTCCAGCTGGACGCGCAGACCGGCCTCGTCCTGGACGTTCTCGTCGGTCAGGGCTCGGCAGGTCGCGTCGCACACCTCGGCGCACATGATGCCCGTACGGCGCACCCGCTCCAGTTCGACCGTGCCCTCCGGATCGAACACGCTGGCGCCCAGCGCACACAGTCGAGCACACTCCGTACAGGCCTGTGCGCAGGCGAAACGATCCTCGAGGTATCCGTACAGCTCCTGTTGAGAAGTCGTCGACGTCATGCACCCCGGGTTGCCGAGGCCCCGACCGGCAAACCCGCCACCGAGAGCTACAGGGACGTCGGCCCGCCGACCCGCCGCCTCACCGGAGGTGCTCGAGGAAGTTCACCGCCGCGGGTTCCAAGGACCTGCCGACACCGCTTCCGTGGCGTGCGCAAGCCGCATGCTTCCGTGGCGTGAGCATGGCCACATCCTGAATTTGAGGGGCCCCTCATGTTAGTCTGGAGGCATGAGTCACCAGCACGTCCTGCCCGCGCCTCAGGCGCCGGCCAAGGCGCTGCGCCGTGACGCGCAGCGCAACAGGGACGCGATCGTCGCCGCCGCCCGCAAGGCCTTCGCCGAGCAGGGGCTGGACGCGTCCCTGGAGGGTGTCGCCCGCGAGGCGGGCGTCGCGATCGGAACGCTCTACCGGCACTTCCCCCGCCGGCTCGACCTGGTCGAAGAGCTCTTCACCGCGAAGTTCACGGACCTGCTGGCCGCAGCCGAGGAAGCCGCGGCCATGGACGACGCCTGGGAAGGGTTCTGCCACTACCTGGAAAAGCTCTGCGAACTGCAGGCCTGCGACCGCGCCTTCAACGACCTGGCCTCGGCCCGGCTACCGGTCCACGCGCTCGGCAGGGGAATGTTCGAGCGCGCGCAGGAACGGGCCGCTCAGATCTTCCGCAACGCGCAGGAGCAGGGCGTCCTCCGTGACGATGTCACCCCGGCAGACCTCGCCTTCGTGATCTGGTCCCAGGCCGGGATCATCCAGGCCACCCGTGCCGTCGCCCCCAACGCCTGGCGCCGCCACCTTCACCTGATGCTCGACGCGTTCCGTGCGCAGTGTGCCCATGAGCTGCCGGAGCCTCCGCTGACCGCCCGGCAGGTCGACCAGACCCTCACCACTCTCGAGTGCCCCGAAGAGGAGTGCCGAGAGTGCCAGGAGGACTGAGCCCCGGCAGGTGAGGCCGCCGAGCAACAGGACAACCGGAGGGCCCGGTGCCGAAGTCGGCACCGGGCCCGTTCGTCACCGCGATGGGCGTCGCCCTCCAGGGGACGCGTTCAGTTTCCCGCCAGCAGCTGTGCCAGCTCCGCGTCCAGGTCGAGCCGGCCGGACTCGGACCCCGGCGGCACCACGGACCACGTCTCGCGCAAAAAGGATTTCACGCCCTGCGCGGGGAACTCGAGCAGGGCCGATCCCTCGGGTGAACGCAGAGCGATGAACACCACGTCGCGTCCCGGGTCGCCGGCCGGCCACATGTGCACGTCGCCCCCCTGCCCGGTGCGCCCGGTCAGGGCTTCAGCCAGCATCTCGCGACTGAAGAACCACTCGACCGTTCGGTCCTGGCCCGGAAGGTGGAAGACGGCGCGGACGGCATAGGGGTCATCCGTCTCATACCGCAGTGCCGTATACATCGGCACCGACAGGTCGTGTGACAGGACGAGCTCCACGGGCAGCTCGTACGCCACGGTTCTGACCGATCTCACTGTCCCTCACTCCTGCATCCCGCTCGCCCGGCACCGCGATCGCTTTCCGGGTGCTTCGAGGCACGGCACGTGGTGGCCTCGCCGACGCGATCAGAGGCGCCGGAAGGCGAAAGCGGCACCCGCGGTTCACGCGTGCCGGCCCCGTTCGGCCAAGAGGCGATTTCATCGGACCGGGCCTGATGTCGGCCCGGCGAGCGGTCGGCTTGACGAGCCGCAACGACGTGTCCCCCGGCTACGGCGCTGCGGCTCGTCAAACCGACCGTGACGGCCTGCGGCCGCATCAGCGCTGGTGCAGGTACCAGGCGACCTGGTCCAGGTACCAGCGGTCGCCGCCGATGCCGGACCGCGCCGTCACCTCTTCCTGCCAACGGTGCCCGTCCCAGGCGTACAGGCGGCTGCCGTCCCCACGCTCTTCCTGCATGCGGTAGAAGTGCTGGTCGCCGTGGTGACCGCTCCTGTATCCGTCCTCGCGGTGGCTGTCACGGTCGCTGCCGGCAACGAAGGCGGCGGCCGAGGTCCGCGCGTGCTCCGCGGGTCCCGAGGTCGTCGCCGCCGACGCCGAGCCGCCGGCTCCGAGAAGGGCTCCGCCTGCCAGTGCCGTAGAAGCGACAGCGACCGAGACGCGCCTGATCCACCTGTTCATGGTCATTTCCTTGTCATTTCCTTGCGATGTGCGGCGATTCCGCAAGTGGCGGATCAGCCGGGTGCCGAGCTGCGGGAGGGATCCTGAGGGGGTCCTCATGTTCGGCGTTGCCCAGCGTACTCGAGGGGGTCCTCATGTTTACGGTGAAGCCCATCACAGGACGCCGCCAGGGACGGCCGACGCGGGCGGCAACGAACACGGGCGAGGTGACACGCCCCGACTTGCACCGTCAGGGCACGGCCGGCGACCCAACGTGTCCGGTTCGTACCGTTACGGGCGGGGTATCCCTTTGCTATGAGTACGGAACCGATGGAGCTGGCGGCTCCCAGTGGCCTGTTGAGTCTCGTGCTGTTCGTAGTGGCCGTGGCCGTACTGGCGATGCTCGCCGGGGGCTTCTGGCTGGGCAACCGTGTCAAGTACCGCGAGTCGCCCCGGCCGCGCCCTGATGAGCAGCCCAAGCTGCCACCGGAGGGCGCGGTCCATGAGATCCGGGAGAACCGTGAGTCGGAGGAGATCCCCCGGATGCCCAAGGGCGGCCGTCCGCTCACTCCCTACGAGCTGAGCAATCAGCAGACCAGGCCGAGCACGTCGACGGACCGGCCGCGCTGGAGCAAGGGCAGCAGCGGCTCGTTCGGCGGTGGCGGGCTCGGCGCCCACTGACCCTAGACAGCCCCCCGGCCCGCGTCGAGACGTCCGACGTGGGCCACGTTCCAGAGGTCCTCGGCGTCCTGGCTCGGCGTTGCCGCGAACCAGGCGTCGAGGATCTCCTTGAGCACCGGCTGCGAGGTCAGGCGCAGGCTCAGGGCGAGGACGTTGGCGTCGTTCCAGCGGCGGGCGCCGTCGGCGGTGTACGCGTCCGCGCACAGGGCCGCGCGGACGCCGGCCACCTTGTTCGCGGCGATCGAGGCGCCGGTACCGGTCCAGCAGCAGACGACCGCCTGGTCGGCGGTGCCGGCGGCGACATCGCGGGCGGCCGTCTCCGAGCAGACCGCCCACTGCGGGTCGGCCCCCGGTTCGAGCGCGCCGTATGTGCGCACCTCGTGGCCACGGCGGCGCAGTTCCTCGACGAGGAGACGCGCGACAGGTTCGTCCATGTCGGAGGAGACGGAGATCCGCATGTCCACAGCCTAGGGCCGGTCCGGGGCGGCATCCGTGCGGGCCTCGATCGCGGTGAGGACCGATGACATGTCGAGGCGGCCGTTGCCCAGCCGTACGCTCTCGCCGTAGAGGTCGCTGCTCAGGTCGAGGAGCGGGGTGGCGATGCCGGCCGCGCGGGCCGCGTCGGCGATCAGCCGGGTGCTGGCGTAGGCGTCCGAAGTGGCGGCCTGCACGGTGAAGTCGTGCGTGGCGAGCATCGGGACCTTGACCCGGGTCACACCGCTGCCGAGCTGGCCGGAGTCCACGACGGCCCGGAACGTCTCCAGGTCCACATCCTGCCGCTGGGCGAAGTGGACGGCCTCGGCCAGTGCCGCGATCGTCGTGTTCAGGTAGAGGTTGACGGCCAGCTTCATCAGCACGCCGGTGCCGGCCCCACCGCAGTAGACGGTCTCCCGGCACATCGGGGCGAGCAGCGGCCGTACCTCTTCCACCGTGTCCCGGTCGCCGCCGAGCATCGCGACCAGTTCGCCCGCCTCGGCGGGCCTGCGCGATCCGGACACCGGGGCCTCGACGAACCGGCCGCCGGCGGCGTGCACGTCGGCGGCCAGCCCGCGCGCGTACTCCGGTGCCGTCGAGCCCATCGACACGACGACGCGGTCGGCGACCAGTTTGTCGAACCCTGGGCCGCCCCGGCCGAGGACCGTGTCCGTCACCGCCTCGTCGAGGAGCATGACGATCACGACACGTGCGCGTGCGAAGACGTCCTCGACGCTCGCCGCGAGCTGAGCCCCGGCCGCGCGCAGCGCCTCGGCACGGTCGGCCGTCCGGTTCCACACGACGAGCGGGGTACCGGCCCGGGCGAGATTGAGCGCCATGGGCTGCCCCATCACGCCGAGCCCCACGAAGCCGTACAGGGACGCATCGGGGCTGCCGGTCGCTTGCGTCATCGTCGTAACTCCTGGTCGGCGTACGGAAGGTGAGGGCCATCGGCACTGTACGGCGCGCGGGCGCGGGCGCGGGCGACAGGTGAGGCCGATCGGGTCAGGCGCGGCGCGCCTCGGGGGTGCGGGCGGTCGTCGGTGCAGGATCGGGTGTGCGGCCGCCTCGGGACGGGCCGCATCACCACGTGAAGAGGCCCGGCCATGAAACTCCTCGACAGCCCGTCGTTCCGGCCGCTCGGGCTCGGCCGCCGTCCCGGCGGCACCGCGGCGGCGGCATGACGACCGCTCCGGGCGGCGGCCGCTACGGCGAGACCTTCTTCCGGCCCGATCAGGCGGGCGAGGGTGAGCGCATCGACGTCGGCGCCCTCGTCTACGACGACGTCACGATGGCCCGACTGCGGGCGCTCGGGGTCGGCCCGGGCTGGCGTTGCCTCGATGTGGGCGCCGGTACGGGAACGGTCTCCCGCAGGCTCCTGGAGGAGGCGGGGGTGGAGAGCGTGCTCGCCGTGGACCGGGACGTACGGTTCCTCACCGAGCGGCCCGGACTCGATGTCCTGGAGGCCGACATCAGCGCCGCCCCGGACTCCGTCCACGGCCGGTTCCGGCTCGTCCACGCGCGCTTCGTGCTGATGCACCTGCCCGAGCACGACCGCCTGATCACCGCGTTGGCCGGGCTCGTGGAGCCGGGCGGGGTGCTGGTGCTCAGCGACGCGGTCGACCTGACGAGCGACCGGACGCCCGACACGCCGTACACCATGGCGATGCGGGCGATGTGGCAGGGGCTGCGGGCGACCATCGGTACCGACATCTCCTGGGTGCCGTCGTACCCGCAACTGCTGCGGGGGGCGGGGCTGGTGTCCGTCGCCGCCGAGATCCACGTGCCGCCGCTGCTGCCGGGCAGCCCCATCAGCCGGTTCTGGGCGGACACCTGGGAGCGGAGCCGGGCGGCGATGCTCGCCACCGGCCTGGTCGACGACGCGGCCGTCGACGCTGCGGTCCGCTACCTGGCCTCCGACGAGTGCGCCGCGCTCTCCGCCGGCATGCTGACCGCCTGGGGACGCAGACCCGAGGAGGAGACCGCGGGCTGACCCGCCGCGCGCGACGGACTCCCGTAGTCCTGCTTCCTGCCGGGGACCCGAGGCTCTCCGCACACGGTGTGTCCCGTCGTCGTCCCCCTGTTGGCAACCCGCGGACTCACGGCGCGGTGCACGCATCCGCGTCGGCGTACCGCGTTTTCAGCGGGGCCACCGCGGTTCGCGTACGGCGGTGACTCCGCGTGTCCGGTCGTAGCCAGGTATCGCATCTGCGCAGAACCAGCACACAGGCTGCACACTGCCCGGCCAAAGGATCGCTACCGTTCTGGCCGTTCGATCCCACGTGCGATCGAGATCAGGCCACGGCCGAGGACGCCGTTGGCGCAGTCGAGTCAGGAAGACCGCGGATGGACTACTGCTCCTCGTGCCGTCGGCACCTCAACGGCGCCCTCGCGTGCCCCGGTTGCGGCGCCTACGCCCCGGACATCGCTCCCCGCGCCGTTGTGACGCCCTGGCGGCCCCCGGCGGACAGCACCTGGCACGACCACACGGATGAGACGGAAGAGGGGGCAGAGGCCTCCGGGGTTTCGTACGACGGTTCCCCCGCCGGGTCCGCCGCGTCGGTCGGCCGGGCGGCCCGGCGCCGTCAGCGGGCCCGCTGGAAGAAGACCCAGCGGCGTGCCCTGGTGGCCACCGCGGTCGCGCTGGTCGGCGGCGGTCTGACCGTCGCGTCCCTGGACCGGCAGTCCACGGACCGGGCGCAGGCGGCCAGCGCTCCGGACAACACGACCATGGGAGTCGCGGACGAGGAGGCCACGGTGCCCACGCCGTCGGCGTCGGCACCGACCGGCCGCCACCGGGCCCCGGACCCCACCCCCTCCGCCCGGTCGACGGCCACCGCCAACGCGCCGCAGGAGCAGACCGCCGGTACACCCCGCGCCACCTCGACGCCCCGTCGGCTCACCCTCACGTCGGTGCCGTCCAGGGCGTCGTCCGCCGGCCAGCCCCAGGCCGCGGCCGCGGCATCCGGCAGCACCACCGCCCCCCAGTCGGAACCGGCGGCCACGCCCACGTCCACCCCCACCGCCGGCGACAGCACACCGGCGTCGACGGCGAGTCCCGCGCCGACCGCGACCTCGCCCTCGCCCTCGCCCCCGCCCCCGCAACTCTGTCTGCTGGTCATCTGCCTCGGCTGACGCACCGCCCGGACCGCCGTCCCACTCCTCGATCCGGTCCACCAGCCCCCGGGTCGGGGCGCGTTCGGGTGGGACGGACCGGCCGTCGAAAGCCGGGTGGCGCGCGGGATGCTCACCGTGCCTCCGCGGTTCACCGCGTGGAACGTCGGGAACCGGCCGTGGGAGCGCCGTCAGCTGTGCACTTGCCCGCCTGGGCCCGGCTCGTCGGCGCCCGGGAGCGTGAGTTGGGCCTTTAGCCCTCCGGCAGGGCTTTGGCCGAGGTGGAGGGAGCCCTGGTGGAGGTGGGCCTGCTGCTCGACGAGGGCCAGGCCGAGGCCGGATCCGGGTGCACGGGTCCGGGTGCCGCGGGTGAAGCGCTCCTTCATGGCGTGGCGCTGGTCGGGCGGGATGCCGGGCCCGTCGTCGCCGATGGTGATCCGCACGGTGTCGCTGCCGGTGGCGTGGGTGAGGTGGATGTCGACGGTGCCGTCGGGGCGGCCGTGGAGAGCCGCGTTGTCCAGGAGGTTGTCCACGGCCAGGCGCAGGCCGGCGGGCCAGCCGAGCACCGTTGCGGGGGTGGCGGCCGCCAGGTGGTAGGTGACGGCGGGGTGACGGCGGGACGCGTGGGCGACGGCCTCGTCGAGGAGTTCGCCGAGGTGGACGGGGGTGCGTTCGGGCAGGGCGTGGGCGTCGCCGCGGGCCAGGGTCTGCAGTCCGGTCAGCAGGGCGGTGATCCGGCCGTGCTCGGTACGCATCGCGTCCAGGGCGCGGCTGCGCTGGGGGGCGGGGAGGTCGGGGTTGCGCTGGAGGGTTTCGATGGTCATGCCGAGGCTGGTCAGGGGGGTGCGTAGTTCGTGGCCGGCGTCGGCGGTGAAGCGGCGGGTGGCCTCCATGCTGGTGCGCAGCTGGTCGAGCATGGTGTTCAGGGCGTGGGAGAGGTCGGCGACTTCCTGCGGCCGGGTGGCGGCGGGCAGCGGCCCGGTGGTGCCGGCGCTGATGGCGAGCGCGCCGGTCCGAAGGCGTTGGAGGGGTTGGAGGACGATCCGGGTGATCAGCCAGACGCCCACGGCTGTGGTGAGGGCCGCGAAGAGGGTGACGGCGGCGACGATGACGGTGTTGTCGGCCAGGCGGCGTTCGATCGGGTCGAGGTCCTGGAGGACTTCGAGGCGGTCTCCTTGGGTACCGAGGGGTTCGGTCAGGGAGCGCCAGGTCTGCCCGTCGGTTTGAACCGTGGCGTAGCCGTCGCCGGTCGGCAGGGGAAGGCGGGTGGGCGGCGTCTCGCCGCGTTGGGCGACGACCTGCCCGTCGGAGAAGAGGCGGACCAGGCTCTGACTGCCGGCCAGCAGGCCGCCGTAGTCGTCCCCGCCCGCCTCCTTGCCGGTTCCGGTGTGGTCGCCCTGGTCGAGGAGTTTGCCGGCGTCCTGGTGGACCTTCGTCGCGCGGGCGGCGAGCTGCCGGTCGACGTCGGTGCGGTCGCGGTGGTCGATCCGGGCGACGATGACCAGGCCGGCCAGCGCGACGACGACCGTCACCAGCAGGGCGACCGCGACCGTGATCCGGGAGCGCAGGCTGCGCGGGGTGAGTTTCACGAGCCGGTGCGCAGGACGAAGCCGATACCGCGGACCGTCTGCAGGACGCGAGGCAGGCCGTCGGCCTCGAGCTTCTTGCGGAGGTAGCCGATGAAGACGTCGACGACGTTCGTGTCGACGTCCCAGGTGTAACCCCATACCTGCTCCAGGAGCTGGGCACGGGAGAGGACCTGGCCGGGCCGATGGGCGAGAGCGAGCAGGAGGTCGAACTCGCGGGTGGTCAGCCGCAGTTCCCGCCCGGCCCGGGAGGCGGTACGCCGGGCGGGTTCGATGGTCACGTCTCCGACGACCAGGGGGCGGGTGCGGGTGGATTCGTGCAGGCGCACCATGGCGTGCAGGCGGGCGGCGAGCTCGGCGACGGAGAACGGCTTGACGACGTAGTCGTCGGCGCCGGCGGCCAGCCCGGCGACCCGGTCGTCGATCTCGTCACGGGCGGAGAGCATGCACACCGGCAGCGTCCGGCCCTGCGCGCGCAGCGCGTGGACGACCTCGACGCCGGACAGGCCCGCCATCGTCACGTCCAGGACGATCACCGCCGGTGGACGGGCGGCGACTTCCTCCAGCGCCCTCTCGCCGTCCTCGGCCAGCCTGACGGTGAAGCCTTCCAGGCCCAGGCCCAGGTCCAGGGCCTCGCGTACGCCGGGGTCGTCGTCGACCACCAGGACCTCCGGCTTGCGGCCCGCTGCCATAGAGCACCTCGGCTTCCCCGCCGACACCACCGGGAACCGGATGCCGCTGCGTCTTCCCAGGATCGGCGGTGAACGACAAGGAAGTCTAAGAACCACGCGGGCCCACCCGATCGCCACAACCCCCTGGCCTCGTCGCCATCCGCGCAGGTCACAGGCAGCGTGTGCGGTTCCTGCCGACCGGTGGTGGCACGGGTTCCTTAGAGCGGCCACAAGAACCGTGGCCAGGGTGAAGTGCACGCCCCGTCTCCGGGGCTCTGCCCGATTCCCACCGTGCCGAAGGAAGCCCGCTGATGACCTTGTCCACCGTGCTGCCCCCCGCGCACCGCAAGCCGCCCGGCCGTCGCCGGGGCCGGCGGGGCTTCACCCTGGCCGACCCGCTCGGCGCCCTCGCGATCCTCTCCGCCGTCGCGGTCGTCGCGCTGTGGGTGATGAACCAGGGCGGCCCGCTCAGCCTCACCACCCCGGATCGGGCGACGGGCTCGCTCGGCCTGCTCACCGGCCTGCTGGCCTCCGACCTGATGATCCTTCAGGTCGTTCTGCTGGCCCGGATCCCCTGGGTCGAGCGTTCCTGGGGCCACGACCTGCTGACCCGCCGGCACCGCTGGATCGGCTTCGCCTCGTGCTGGCTGATGGTCGCCCATGTCGTCCTCTTCGCCGTCGAACGCGCCGTACGCGAACCCGCGGCGATGCTGGACGCGCTGGTGCGGGTGTTCATCACCGACTCCTGGATGCTGTTCGCCACCGTTGGCACCATCCTTCTGACCATGGTGGTCGTCACCTCGATCCGCGCCGCCCGCCGCCGCCTGCGCTACGAGTCCTGGCACCTGCTGCACCTGTACTCCTACGCCGGGATCGCCGCCACGTTCCCCCACACCTTCGTCGACGGTGCCGACTTCCACGAGACCTGGACCCGCGACTACTGGTGGTGCCTGTACGGCCTCGCGTTCGCCGCCACCCTCCTCTACCGCATCGCCTTGCCCGCCTGGCGCTCCCTCTACCACCGCCTGCGGGTGGAGTCGGTGGTCACCGAAACACCCGGCGCGGTCTCCGTCACCCTCAAGGGCCACCGGCTGGACAGGATGCAGACCGCCTCCGGCCAGTTCTTCGTCTGGCGCTTCCTCGACGGCCCCGGCTGGTCCCGCGGCAACCCCTACACCCTCTCCGCCGCCCCCACCCCTGACCGGCTGCGTATCACCGTCAAGGCCGCCGGAGACGGCAGCGAACGTGCCGCGCGCCTCGCCCCCGGCACCCGCGTACTGATCGAAGGTCCTTACGGCACGCTCACCGCCCGCCGGCGCACCCAGCCCCGCATGCTCCTGATCGCCGCGGGCATCGGCATCACCCCCCTGCGCGCTCTGCTCGAAGACACCCCCTACGCCCCCGGCGAGACAACGCTCGTCTACCGCTACAGCAAAGACCAGCACGCCGTCTTCGTCGACGAACTCCGCGAGATCGCCGCCCGCCGCGGCGTCGAGCTCATCTTCCTGCCCGGGCCCCGCCGAGCCGACACCTCCTGGCAGGCCGCAGGCCCCGCTCACCCCGGCGACGACGCACAGGCCCTCAAGAGCCTCGTCCCCGACATCGTCCACCGCGACATCTACGTCTGCGGGCCGCCCGCCTGGATCACCGCCGTCCGCAGGGCCGCCCGCGGCGCCGGCGCCCACCGGGACGACGTCCACACCGAGGAGTTCGCCTGGTAGCCGCGCGACCACCACGCCTCACCTGACCCACCGACCGGGAGTACCCATGCGCCGCATCACCCTCTGGATCACCGCCACCCTCGCCGTGACCGGCCTCCTCCTCGCCTTCCAGCTCAACCTCTCCGGCACCACCGGCAAATCGGGAGACGACGGCAACCACACCGAACCCGGCTCCACCGCACCCGCCGCCCCCGGCCAGGACCAGGCCAAGCCCGGTGACGACACCCCCGGCGACGGCGAACACGTCGGCAAACCCGGCGAGAACAAGTAGCCCTCGAACCCGTACGGCACTCCGCCCCGACGGCGGCCCACCGTACGGGTTCACGCCGTTCTTCCGGACACGCCACTGCCGCACGACATCGTCGTACGCGGCGCGGCCACGGCGGGTACTGGTCCAACCGGGTTTCCCCGGGCGGGAGTTCACCGGTCCGCCGGGTGTGCCCGTGGCCGATCCCAAGTCCGCCTTCCCGGCGGCGGCTTCACCGTTCGGGACGCGGGTGAGCGGTGACGACGTGGCGGACGTCGTCTTCACCTCGCCACGATCCTGCCCGTGCGGTCCGCCAGGGGCCGGCTTCGAAGTGCCGCGGTCCGTGGAATTCCGTGAGGAGTTGCCGCTGAACGCCATGGGCACAGTGATGAAGGACCAACTGCGGTGAAAAGGCGGACGGGAACCACGACCGGGGTCCCGTCCTCGGAGAACGGAGACCTCACGTGACGACGAACCCCGCTACGGACGCGCCGGCGGATCTGTCACTCGCCCCGCTCGAACGCCTCGACGAGGAGATCATCGCGCTTCTCGCCCGCCGCCGCGCGATGGCCCAGGAACTCGCGCCCCCGGCCCGCGCCCGCGCCGCCGACCCGGCCTTCGCGGAGACCGTACGCGGCATCACGGGCCGCTACCGCCAGGAACTGGGCGGCGCGGGCGAACTCGTCGCCCGCGCGGTCATGGTGTTGTGCGATCCCAGCCGCGAGTCCTGAAGAAAGCTTCCTCCGGGCTCAGGCCACGGAGGCGCCCGGTCCGTTCGGGCAACAGGGAAGCCCGCGTCGGGGCGGACGCGGGCTTCCTGCTGTCCGCGGGCGCCCGATCGGCCCATCCGATTGGTGCGCACAGCTGCCGCAGGCGCTCGTCGTCCTCGATGAAGACGCTGGGCCGTTCCACCCGGCTTCTGGGAACATCCAGGCGCCGGGCGAGCTTGTGGCGATGTGCCCACTGCGGGAACTGGCTGATTTCTCGGCGATGTTGCTCGCTCCGGCACAGCCGGCGACCGAGCGCCGGCCGATTGAGGTCGGCCAGAGCGGCAAGGGCTGACCACCGCCAGGCTGCCCGGGTCAGTACGACCTGGGCGGCCCCAGCACGTGCCGGGACCGTGGTTCAGCACCATCTCCTGGCCGACCCGCGAAGCCGGGGCGCCGGTGATGGCGAAGGGCACCGCGCCCCGGCTGGTTCAGCTGCGACTCCTGTGACTCACCAGGGCAGCGGGCCGTTGACGTCGAAGTAGCCGCCGGTCGGTCCGTCCGGGCCGAGCTGTGCCGTCCGGACGATGACCTCGGCGCCCTCCGCCACGGTCTGCGTGCCCGTGTTGCCGTTCAGGTCGGTCTTGGTGAAGCCGGGCTCGACGGAGTTGATCCGCATCCCCGGGAACGCCTTCGCGAACTGCACGGTGAGCATGTTCACGGCGGTCTTGGAGGTCGGGTAGGCGATGCCCGGATAGAAGTGGGCGGGGTGGTCGGGGTCGGAGAGCGCGGTCAGCGAGGCCAGTCCGCTGCTGACGTTGACCACGACCGGTGCCGCCGACCGCCGCAGCAGCGGCAGGAAGGCGTGCAGGACGCGGACCACGCCGAAGACGTTGGTCTCGAAGGTGTTCCGCATCTGGTCGGCGGTCACGGTCTCGGCGGTCGGCACGCTGTTGTCCGCGGTCCGGGTCTCGATCCCGGCGTTGTTGATCAGGACGTCCAGTCCGCCGTCGGCCTCGATCGTCTTGGCCGCGGCGTCGACGGAGGCGTCGTCGGTGACGTCGAGGAGGACGAACCGGGCACCCAGTTCCTCGGCGGCCCGGCGGCCGCGATCGGCGTCCCTGGCACCCACATACACGGTGTGACCTGCGGCGATGAGCTGGCGGGCGGTCTCGTAGCCGATGCCCTTGTTGGCTCCGGTGATCAGTGTTGTCGTCATGCGTCCAGCCTGCGCCCCGGCCGCCGGGTCAGCCAGCAGACCCTTCTTCCTGGGACTGCCAGTCCTACCGACGCACCTCTCTGACCTGGGCTTGACCTGCTAGGTCGGGTTGCAGAGGCGATCGAAGGCAGTCAGAGGAAAGCGCTCCGATTCGACCCCGGTTCGGCCCGGGTCACTCAGAGGCATGATGGTGCGGGCGATCTTTTCCGCGTCGGCGGCGAGAACAGCCGTCCCCTCATAGCCACCAGCCCCAACAAGCGCCCAGGCCGCCGCAGTAGCAGCACCCCCGCTCACGCGGAGAACGCGTCAGCTCCAGCGAGAAGGGCGCCGCAGCGTCCGGTTCACCTCCGCTCGCGCGGAGACCGGCAGACACGCCCACCCCTTCCTGGCCAGTCCTCCGGTTCACGGACCGTCAGTCACTCAGGCAAGCTTCGATCATCAGGGCGAGCCGGCGTTCCATCGCGGTCAGGGTCTCGGAGGACAGGCCCTCCTCCTCGCCCAGGAGCGCGCCGATGCCGAAGAGGCCGAGGCCCAGGGTCAGGGATTCGAGCAGGCGGATCTTGGCCGTCGCTTCCGGATCCCCGGCGAGGAACTGGCGCCAGTGCCCCCGCACCCTTCGTTCCAGCTCATGCTTGAGGAGCTTCCCGCCGTCCAGGTCGATGGACCGGACGAGGGCGAGTGCGGGTGTTCTGCGGTCGACGTCCTGCCAGTACGCCATGAGGTCGGACGCGAATTCACCGACGTCCGTGAGGGGTTGTGCCTCGTCGACGTGAGCCTGGGCCACCAACTCGAAGAGCGCCCGTTTGGAGACGAAGTACCGGTTGACGAGGGCCGGTGTGACGCCGGCGTCCTCGGCGATGTCCTGGAGGGTCACGTGAGCGAAACCACGTTCCGCGAACCGCCGCGCCGCCGCTCGCAGAATGTCGTTGCGTGTCGCGGCGGAGTCCTTGGCACGGTGTGCGTCGCGCCCCTTCGGACGAGCCTGTCGCGTCCCGTCCGATGGACCTCCGGCAGTCATACGTATCAGTCTGCCACAATCGTCATTCATGTCTTGACTGGCTGACTCTGGGCCGGGACGGCCGCGGGGCGTGTGAGTCGGCGGGCCAGTGCCCGCAGGTCGGTCGACGGGTCCGTGAGCACGTCGGGTGCCACTGCGGCGTCCGTGTCGAGGATCGCCTTCGCGGCGCGAACCGCCTTCGGCTCGCCGAGTCCGGCGATGGCGGCGAGCCGACCCGCGCGGAGCCAGAAGGCCACGAACCGCTCGGGAGTCGCTCCCTCCCGCACCACCACCTGGTCGGACCCGCGTCCTCGGCCGAACATCTGCAACGATTTGCCGTACTGATCGGACCAGAAGTAGGGCGCCGCATCGTTGATCGTGGGCCGGCCGACCATCGACGCGCCCACCGACGCGCCGTGGCGCATGGCGACGTCCCAGTGCTCGATCCGCTCACGGACCCCGGTGCGCGGGTGGATCTGGCTGGCCACATCGCCGGCCGCCCAGAGCCACGGATGATCGGTGCGGCCATACTCGTCCACGACGACCCCGCCGTGGATGGTGGCGCCGGTGGCAGCGGCGAGTTGATCGTTCGGAACCACCCCGACGCCCACCACCACGTTGGCCGCGGGCAGCCGTTCGCCGCCGGCCAGAACGACCTCTTCTACGGAACCGTGGCCGACATACCTCTCCACGGTCCGGCCGCTGATGACCCGTACGCCGTTGTCCCGGTGCAGTTGGGTCATGAGCCGGGCGACCGCCGGGCCCAGCGGGCCGAGCAGAGGCAAGTCCGTCGCCTCGACGACCGTGACGTCGAGGCCCATCGTCCGGGCCACCGCGCCGGCTTCGAGTCCGATGAAGCCGCCGCCGACCACGACCAGCGGGCCGCCCCGGTGCAGGCCGGCGAAGATGCGTCGCGCGTCGGCCGCGGTGCGCAAGGTGTGCACGTTCACCAACTCCTCCCCCGGTGTGCCAAGTTGGCGTGCGGAGACCCCCGTGGTGAGCAGTACCCGGTCGGCCGGCAGCTCACCGCCGCCGGCCAGGACGACCCGCCGGTGTTCGTCGTCGAGCCTGTGCACCCGTAGGCCGATGACCAGGTCGATGCCGTGCTTCCGGTAGTGCTCCTCGGGCAGGATGGGCCGCACGGCCTGCTCCGGGTCCGGCTCCTTCGACAGCGGCGGCTTCTCGTACGGGAGGAGCGGCTCGGCGTCCACGACGGTGACTGTTCCGTCGAATCCGCTCTGCCGCATCGCCATGGCGGCCGACACACCGGCGATGCTTCCGCCGACGATCACGTGGTGGGTCTTGGACACGATGGCCCTCTCGTTCAAGTTGCGTAGGTTGCCGGAGATCACCCCGGCCGGTTCACGGAGCCGCGGACCGGCTGGGCGTGCCGACGCTGCTGATGTCGATGACGGTCCCGGTAGCGGTGGCGGACTCCTCTCGTGCGGCGAGGAGGACGTACGAGCCGACGTAGTCCTCGGGCCGGATGTCGATTTGCAGGGCCGAGAAGGTCCGGATGACGTCCCGGATCGGGAGGGCGTCCTCGATGGAGGTGTCGGCCAGGCCCATCGACCCGGGTCCGCGCAGGTCCGTGGCCATGCCGCCCGGGGCGACCGCGTTCACCCGTACGTCGGGGGCGAGTTCGTAGGCCAGTTGCCTGACCAGCCCGACGCCGGCGTGTTTGGAGGCGACGTACAGGGGACCGCCGCCGCGCGGGTAGAACGACGCGTTCGACAACGTGAAAACGATCGATCCTTGGGACGCGGTCAGGGCCGGCAGTGCGGCCTTGGCTCCGAGCAGATAGCCCTTCACGTTCACCGCGAACAGTTCGTCGAACCCGGAGGCGAGGGACTGCGGATCGCTTTCGACGAGTGAGCGGTTGAAGTCCCACAGGCCGGCGTTGCCGATGAACGTGTCGAGTTTTCCCCGCCAGTCGACAGCGGCCTCGCAGGCGCGGTGGTTGTCCTCGTAGCTGGTGACGTCGCCGACGACGGTGACCACGGACTCGCCGAGTTCGGCCTTGAGTTTGTCGAGCTTCTCCTGCGACCGGTCGAAGGCGACGACGCTCGCGCCTTCGGCGGTGAAGCGGTCGACGATGGCTCGGCCGAGGCCGGAACCGGCTCCGGTGACCACCACGGACGCGTTGTCGAGCCGTGCCATGGTCAGCCCTCCTTCACGAGGTAGTTCAGGGGGAGCGCGACGAAGACGACACCGTCGACGCACTCCACCGGGTGGACGGCCACGGGCCTGGTGGCCGGCGGTGAGACGACGTCGCCGGTACGGAGGCTGAACTTGGCCATGTGCAGGGTGCATTCGACGACACAGCCCTCGACCCAGCCGTCCGCGAGGGAGAACGTCTCGTGTGTGCAGGTGTCGTCGATGCAGAACACCTCGTCCTCCGCCGCGAAGACGGAGGTGAGGGGAACCGTGGCGAGCTTGAGCCCTTCGTCCTCCGGGAGTTGGTCGAGCGCGCAGGCACGGACCCATTTGCGGTCGGGGAGTTGGGGTAGGGCCGAGGGAAGAGTGTGCTGGGTCATGGCGATCACAGGAAGATGCTCAGGCTCGGCGCCAGGAGTGTGGTCTGCTCCAGGACGATCTTCCGGGCCGCGATCTTGTACGGGTATCCGGTGTCCGGGTCGGCGGGGCGCAGGGTGTCGAATCGTTCGCCGACGAACCAGTCCTGGTGGCGTTCCAGGCGGCTGCGGTAGGCGTAGAAGTTGGACACGACGGCGAGTTCGCCGGGTTCCGTGCCCGGCGCGACGCGGATGTTGGTGATGAGTCGGCGGGTGCGCGATGGCGGCTCCTCGGACCAGGAGATGCCGGAGGTGTAGCGGCGTACCCGGCCGGTCAGGAAGTACTTGTCGTCGTCGATGAGGGCGGTCTCGTTCTCGTCGGCGATCTCGCGATGGCGTTCGCGGTTGGTGCGGGTCATACGGGTGGGCAGCCAGTAGTGGACGTCCTCGGTGAACAGGTCGATCCACTCCTGGAAGCGTCGCTGGTCGAGTAGTTCGGCCTCGGCGTACAGGAACTGCTCGACGTCGTGCTGGAGTTGTACGTCGGTGGTGCGGAACGCCGTGGTCGCCACGTCAGTGCGGTCGATGGTCGTCATGGTGGTCACGCCTTCTCTGCGAGGGCGGCGTCCGCGGCCTCTGGTGCTCGGTCCGACTTCTGTATCTGCGCCCACGGCGTCCCGGTCACCAGGTCGCGCCACCGGCGGTAGAAGCCACGCGCCGCGTGCTCGGCGTACACGTAGTTCGACGTACCGGGCAGACCGTGGACGTCGGTCTCCTCGTGACCGAGGCCCATGCCCGTGTGGAACTTGCTGGTGCGCGCCTTGTGACCGCGCAGCACCTGCTGGATCTCGGTCCAGTTCTCGCCGTCGTCGGTCTCGAACGAACCCGCCGGGCTGAACGTCCGCTGGGTGTACTGCCGCAGCTCGGCCTTGACCTCGTCCGGAGCGTTCTTGGGGAGGTAGGTCCAGGCCCACACCTCGATCTGGCCGGGTCCGCGCGGGTGCCACACCCGCATCGTCGAGAGGCCGAAGGCGAGCCAGGAGAAGTTCGGGAAGATCGTGTTGTGGTTGTCCACCTTCAACAGCCGGTCCAGCCCGATGCGTTCGACGGACTCCTCCTGCCGGCTCTTCACCCACGCGAACGTGGCGTCACCCAGGTAGGGCGGCCTGATGACGGGTGCGGGCTTGAAGAAGCCGCCGGACCCGTGTCCGTTGCCGCCGAACTGGCGGCCGGGGATGCCCGGGTCGGTCTGACCGCCGGAGGCGTTGGGATCGTCCGTCAGCGCCATCATGGCGGAGGCGTGCGAGACAGGCGCGTGGTACATGTCGCTGGCGAACTGCTCGGCCGCGAACTTCCAGTTGCAGTCGATGACCCACTTGGTGGTTCCGGGCGCCAGCTCCAGGCCGCCCTCGAAGCGGTCGACGACCGCGTCGAAGTAGAAGGCCATGTCGCCGAGATAGTCCTCGAACTCCGGCGTCTCCTCCGACCACGTGCCGAAGTGGAAGCCCCGGTAGTTCGCGATCCGTGGGACCTTCAGCGCGCCCCACTTGCTCTTGTCGATCTCGTTGCGGTACGCCGCCTCCTCCAGCGGCACGTTGATCAGGTTGCCCGCCAGATCGTAGGCCCACCCGTGGTACGTACAGGTGAAGGTCTTGCTGGTGCCGGCGTCCGTCCGGCAGATCCTCATGCCCCGGTGCCGGCACTGGTTCAGGAAGGCCTTCACGGAGCCGTCCCGCTGCCGGACCACCAGGACCGGGTCCTCAGCCATGTACGTCTGGATGAAGCTGCCCGGTTTCGGCAACTGGGAGTCGTGCGCGAGGAAGAGCCAGGTCCGCCCGAAGACGTGCTCCAACTCGCGCTCGTACAGGTCCTGATCGGTGTAGATCCGCGGGTCGTTCCAACCCCGATCCGGGTCGACCATGGTGTTCAGGTCAATCATGTCCGCTCCTGGTGGAGGCGATGCGACTCTTTCGAAGAGAAGCCTGCGGCAGCGGGTCCGGAAGGCGAACCGTCCCGTTCAGAGGGGTGGAACAGTTCGACGCCGTATCTTCGGAACGGATCCGCGGGTGAGTGATTTCCCCCTGGTCACACGGCAGGGGTGCGTTCGGCGAGCAGGGCGAGGGCGATGTCGATGATCATGTCCTCCTGGCCGCCGACCAGCCCTCGCCGACCGCACTCGATGAGGAGGTCACGGACATCGACGCCGTAGCGCCGGGAGGCGTTCTCGGCGTGACGCAGAAAGGACGAGTAGACGCCCGCGTGGCCGAGGGTGAGGGTTTCTCGATCGACCCGGACCGGCCGGTCCTGAAGCGGCCTCACCAGGTCGTCGGCGGCGTCCTGGAGCTTGAACAGATCACAGCCGTGCCGCACGCCGGACAGGTCGGCGACCGCGATGAACGCCTCGATGGGACAGTTGCCCGCGCCCGCGCCGTGGCCGGCGAGCGACGCGTCGACCCGGTACACACCGTGCTCGACGGCGACTACCGAGTTGGCGACGGACAGCGAGAGGTTCTCGTGGGCGTGGATGCCGATCTCGGTCGCCGGGTCCAGGACCTCCCGGTACGCGCGGACCCTTGCCTCCACATCCTTCATGGTGAGCCGGCCGCCGGAGTCGGTGACGTACACACAGTGCGCGCCGTAAAACTCCATCAGCTTGGCCTGCCGCGCCAGTTCACGGGGCTCGGCCATGTGGGAAAGCATCAGGAAGCCCGACACGTCCATCCCGATCTCGCGGGCCGAGGCGATGTGCTGCGCGGCGATGTCGGCCTCGGTGCAGTGCGTGGCCACCCGAACGGAACGCACACCCAGGTCCCAGGCCCGCTTGAGTTCGTGGATCGTACCGACGCCAGGCAGGAGCAGGGTCGTCAGTCGAGCCCGTTCGATCACAGAGGCAGCTGCTTCGATCCACTCCCAGTCGGTGTGCGAACCGGGGCCGTAGTTGAGCGACCCGCCCGCAAGACCGTCCCCGTGGGCGACTTCGATCGCGTCGACGCCGGCTTTGTCGAGAGCCGTGACGATTCGGCGGACCTTTTCGGGGGTGATGCGGTGACGGACGGCATGCATGCCATCGCGCAAGGTGACGTCCTGGACGAAGATCGAGGTGGTCATCGGGTCTCCGTTCCGGCGGCGATACGCTCCGCGACCTGCAGCGCTGCCGACGTCATGATGTCGAGATTGCCCGCGTACGCCGGCAAGTAGTGCGCGGCGCCCTCGACTTCGAGGAACACCGAGACCTGATGGGTGGGCCGGGTCGCGCCCCCCTCCGTCAGGGTCTGGACCGGCTGGTCGGCGGGGGTCTCGGTGATCTGGACGTCCTGCTTGAGGCGATAGCCGGGAACGTACGCTGCCACGTCGGCCACCATCTTCTCGATGGACTCGCGGATCTCCTGGTGCTGTCGCAGGTCGGGGGCGTCGACCAGGCAGAACACGGTGTCCCGCATGATCAGCGGCGGTTCGGCGGGGTTCAGGACGATGATCGCCTTGCCCCGTCGGGCTCCGCCCACCTCGACGATGGCCGCCGACGTGGTCTCCGTGAACTCGTCGATGTTGGCGCGGGTACCGGGACCCGCGGACTTGGAGGCGATGGACGCGACGATCTCGGCGTAGGCCACCGGAACGACGCGGGAGACGGCGGCCACGACCGGAATCGTTGCCTGGCCCCCGCAGGTCACCATGTTCACGTCGGGGGCGTCGAGGTGATCGCTCAGATTGACCGCCGGGATCACGTAAGGGCCGATCGCCGCGGGAGTCAGGTCGATGAGCCGCTTGCCGTAGGGCGCGAGCCTGTCGGCGTTGTACGCGTGGGCCTTCGCGGACGTCGCGTCGAAGACGATGTCGATGTCGGCGAACTCGGGCAGGGCTATCAGCCCCTCGACGCCTTCAGCCGTGGTGGCGAAGCCCAGACGGGCCGCCCGCGCGAGGCCGTCGGATTCCGGATCGATGCCGACCATGGCACCCATCCGAAGGTGCTTGGCCATCCGCATGACCTTGATCATCAGGTCGGTGCCGATATTGCCCGAGCCGATGATCGCCACATGTGTATCGCTCACGATTCTCCTTCGGTAAAGGTCACGGTCACCGCGCCGAGAGGCGAGATCCTCGCGGTCACCTTGTCGCCGGCGGTCACGGGCCGCATCGGGCCGAGGGCGCCGGAGAGGATCACCTGGCCGGCGCGCAGCGGCTCGCCCAGGTCCCGGGCCTGGCGGGCCAGCCATGCAGCCGCTTCCAGCGGGTCCCCGAGGCAGGCTGCACCGTTCCCGGTCGCCGCCTCCGTGCCGTCGATCGACAGCGACATCACGACGTCCTTCGGCTCGAACTCGTGCAGACGCATGCGCCGCGGCCCCAGTACGAAGGCGCCGCTGGACGCGTTGTCCGCAACCGTGTCCGCGAAGCTGATGTCCCAGTTCCGGATCCGGCTCCCGCAGATCTCCAGGGCCGCGACCGCGTGGTCGACCGCGGCCCGCACCTGCGCGACGTCGAGAGGGCCGTCGGAGAGATCCTCGGCGAGCACGAAGGCGATTTCCGCCTCGGCGCGCGGCTGCATGATCGAGTCGATCGGAATCGTGTCGCCGCCGAGGTAGGACATGTCGTCGAAGAGGATGCCGAAGTCCGGCTTGTCCACGCCCAGTTGCTGTTGAACGGCGTCCGAGGTCAGACCGATCTTCCGCCCGACGACGACCGCGCCACGAGCACGCCGCGCCGCGACGACAAGCCGCTGGACGTCATAGGCGGCCTTGAGGTCGTCGCGACCGATGAGGTCCCGTACCGGTGCACAGGGTGTGCGGAGTGTCTCGGCGTCGAGCAGCCGCTGGGCGGCCTCCTCCAGTACCGGTTTTGAAGGGGTGGTGGTCTCTGTCATGCCCCGATGGTCGGCGAACCGTTCGCCGCGGAACACAGCGGAGTTCCACGGGGCGGCACAGTCAGGCGGCGGCGCGGGACAGGTCGCGGGCCATGGAGATGAGCCGAGGCGCGTAGCGCTTCAGACTCTGCGGGCGGAAGGAACAGACGGAGACGGCCGCGACGGATGTACGGGTCTCGGGATCAAGGATCGGTACGGCGACACAGTGCAGGCCGTCCCTCAACTCGCCCTCGTCGTAAGCGAGACCCTCCTCACGCACTCGCGCCAGGTCCTGCTCAAGCCGGTCGGCGCTGTGGATCGTCCGCGCGGTGAACCGCTGGAACGGGCCGGCCATGACGGGTTCCAGTTGTTCGTCCGAGGCGTACGCGAGCATGGCCTTGCCCAACGCGGTGGCATGCGCGGGCCGCCGCGTTCCGACGGCCGTGGGAGAACTTCCGGTGCTGTGCCCGAACAGTTTCTCCAGGTAGAGCACGTCTGTGCCGCTGAGCGTGGCCAGGTGCACGGTGTCCCGGCTCCCGGCGTACAGCTCGGTCAGGTAGGGCATCGCCCGCCGCCTGAGTCCGGTGGACCGGATGGCGGTGGGGCCGGCCCGGTTCCCGACCTCGAAGAGGCGCTCGGTGAGGCAGTAGCGCCCGCCGATCTTCCGGACGAAGCCGCCCTTGACCATGATCGACAACAGTCGGTGCGCGGTCGATTTCGGGACCCCGACCATGTGCGCGAGCTCCGTCACACCCAGGACGGTCTTCGGTCCCCGGAAGGCGTCGAGCATGACCAGCACCTTCGCGGCGGAGGTGTCCGCCAGGCCCGTCCGCGCCTCGGCCTGTCGCGACGTCATATCCGACACGTCGGCGGGAACACCGATCAGACCACTCACCTAAGTCGCCTCCCTCGCCGACAGCCATCATGTAAATGGCCATTTACATGTACGACATTTACGCCTGCCGGGGGCGGCT
Organism: Streptomyces sp. NPDC007157; assembly: GCF_040634235.1. Lineage (NCBI taxonomy): Bacteria > Bacillati > Actinomycetota > Actinomycetes > Kitasatosporales > Streptomycetaceae > Streptomyces > Streptomyces sp. NPDC007157. The sequence continues at coordinate 13,446 of NZ_JBEYFE010000011.1, read as the reverse complement.
GTCAAGGCGAGGACGGGGTGGCCGGCTCACAGGTGTGCCGCGATGTGGAACAGCGCCCTTCCGGTGACCTAGGCCCCACGAGCAGGGTGAATGTCATGTCGGCTCACCCGATCCGCGGTCGGCCCGAGGCCGTCGGCCAGGGTCCGGACGGTGAGCACGAATCACGTAGGAGTGACGTATGCCGCAGACGCTGACGGCCGAGGGAACCAGCCGTACCGTCCGGACGAAGCGCTGGAAGATCCACTACAACGAAGCGGGCGAGGGTCCGCCGATCCTGATGCTGCACGGCAGTGGCCCGGGCGCCACCGGCTGGAGCAACTTCGGACCCAACATGGCGATGCTGGCCGATCGCTTCCGGGTGATCGCCGTGGACATGCCCGGCTGGGGCGCCTCCGACGCCGTCGCGCCGCAGGACCGTGACCACGTCGAAGCGGCCCTGCAACTGCTGGAAGCCCTGGAGATCGACAAGGCGGCCTTCGTCGGGAACTCGCTGGGCGGCCTCATCTCCGTCGCCTTCGCGGTCCGGCACCCCGACCGGATCTCGCGCCTGGTCACGATGGGCTCCGGAGCCCCGGGGGTGAGCCTGTCGCTCTTCGGCCCGGGCGGCGGCCTCAGCGAGGGCCTGAAGGTCCTGCTCAAGGGCTACCACGACCCCTCGCCCGAGACGATCCGCGAGCTGGTCGAGATCATGACGTACGACTCCGCCTTCGCCACCGACGAACTGGTCCGCCAGCGCTCGGACGAGGCCCGTCGCCGCCCCGACCATCTGGCCCACTTCCTCGCGGGCGGGCTCGGCGCCGACATGCCCAGCGGGATCACCGCGGACCACATCGCCGCGATCCGGGTCCCGTCGCTGCACTTCCACGGCCGGGACGACCGGGTCGTGCACTTCGAGAACTCGCTGAAGCTGGTCTCGCTGATCCCCGACTCCCGCATGGTCCTGATGAACCGGTGCGGCCACTGGCTCCAGCTCGAACACGCCGACGAGTTCAACCGTCTCGTCGCCGACTTCGTCTCCGCGCCGTGAGCGCGAGGGCACCGACGCCCGGCAGAACTTCAATGCAGGAGGAAGGACGGATCATGGCTGAGGTCATCGGTCTTGGATATGTGGTCGTCGAGGCTCAAGACCTCGACGCATGGCGGAAGTTCGCCCTTGATCTGCTCGGTCTGCAGCCGGCCGTGGACACACCGGAAAGGCTCCTGCTGCGGATGGACGAGAAGGCGTACCGCCTCGACATCCGCCGTGGCGACACCGACCAGGTCACCGCGATCGGCTGGGAGGTGAAGGGCCCGAAGGAGTTGGAGGAGATCTCGGCGCGGTTGGAGAGCAACGGCTACTCCGTCAAGCGGGCGGCCGAGGACGCGGTGACAACACGTCAGGTGAGCGGGCTCGTCGAGTTCGACGACCCCAGCGGCCAGCGGCTGGAACTCTTCTGGGGCCTCCTGGAGGCGAACCAGCGGTTCGTGTCGCCCACCGGGGCCCGCTTCCTCACCGGGCGGGGCGGGATGGGCCACGTCTTCCAGTTCACCGCCGACGGCGCTGCCCAGAGCCGGCTGTACCAGGACCTCCTGGGCTTCCGGCTGAGCGACCTCATCGAGTTCGCACCCGGCCAGAGTGGCACGTTCCTCCACGCCAACGAGCGCCATCACTCCTTCGCCTTCGCCTCGGTCCCCGGGCTGACCGGCTTCGGGCACCTGATGATCGAGGTCACCGAACTCGACCTCGTGGGCAGGGCCTGGGACAAGGTCCAGGACGGCGCTGCCCCGATCGCAGCGACCTTCGGCAAGCACACCAACGACGAGATGCTTTCCTTCTACGTGGTGACTCCCTCCGGGTTCCAGGTCGAGTACGGCTACGGCGGCAAGCTGGTCGACGACGCCACCTGGGCGCCGGCCCGTTACGACGCGGCAAGCTACTGGGGCCATCGGCGGGCGGACCCCAGCGAGCCGGACGTGTGACTCGAACGTGTAGGCAACGCGGCATACGCCACGTCACGCGCCGCGGGGTCCTGGTGATACCCCTGATCGTTGCCGGCCGCACCGGCGACAGGCGGGTTCGGCCCCTTGGCCCGCCTCGGCGGGCTGCCTCCCTCGCTGAGGTCCACTCGTCCAGATCCAGTCACTCAGATCCAGTCGTTCAGAACCCGACCTCGTCGGCCCGGAGGCCCCGTTCAATGACGCACACCCCGAACGACCGGCCCGGCCGGGGCACCGGCAAAACCGTGGTCCCGGTGCTCGCCTTCGCGGGCATCGTCGTCGCGGTGATGCAGACCCTGCTCGTCCCGGTCATCAAGGATCTGCCGCTGCTGCTGGACACCGCGCCCAGCGACGCGAGTTGGGTGGTGACCTCGACGCTGCTCTCGGGCGCCGTCGCCACCCCGATCATGGGTCGGCTCGGCGACCTGTACGGCAAGCGGCGGATGCTGATCCTCAGCCTCTCGGTCATGGTGGCCGGCGCTCTGATCAGCGCGCTCAGCAGCACGCTGCTGCCGATGCTGGTTGGCCGTATCCTCCAGGGGTTCGCGCACGGCGCGCTGCCACTCGGCATCGGCCTGATGCGGGACACCCTGCCGCGCGGACAGCTGGGCTCGGCCATGGGGGTGATGGGTTCCTCGATGGGCGTCGGCGGCGGTCTCGCGCTGCCCGCGGCGGCCCTGGTAGCCCAACGCATGGAATGGCACGTCCTGTTCTACGGCGCCGCAGGGCTCGGCACGACGGCCATCGTCCTCACGCTGCTCTTCGTACCGGAGACGACGGTACGCGCGAAGGGCTCCTTCGATCTGCCGGGCGCGGTGGGGTTGTCCGCCGGGCTGGTCATGTTGCTGCTGCCGATCACCAAGGCCGGCGACTGGGGCTGGACGTCCGCCGCGACGTTCGGCCTCTTCGCCGGCGCGCTCGTGACCCTGGTGCTGTGGGTCGTGCTGGAACTGCGCCGGTCGGCGCCGCTGGTGGATCTGCGGACCACGGCCCGGTCCGCGGTGCTGTTCACCAACCTCGTCTCCATCATGATCGGCGTCTCCTTCTTCACCATTTCCCTGGTGCTGCCCCAGCTCCTCCAGCTGCCCACCAGCACCGGCTACGGCCTCGGCCAGTCGATGGTCACCGCGGGCATGCTGGTCGCCCCGCTCGGCCTGACGATGCTCCTGACCGCACCCGTCTACGCCCGTCTGTCGGCGAAGTACGGCCCCAGGGCAACCCTGATCCTCGGCCTTCTTGTCATCGGGATCGGCTATGGCGCCGGCCAGGGCCTGATGAACGCGGCCTGGCAGTCCCTGGTCATCGCGGTACTGGTGGGCGCGGGCCTCGGCCTCGCCTACGCCGCACAGCCGACGCTGATCATGAGCGCGGTCCCGCCCGAGGAGACCGGCGCGGCCAACGGCATCAACACGCTGATGCGGTCCATCGGTACGTCCGTGTCGAGCGCCGTCGTCGGCATGGTGCTGGCCAACACCTCGCAGACCATCGACGGAGTCGCCGTCCCGACCCTGCGGGGCTTCCGCGTCTCCTTCCTGATAGCCACGGTCGCGGTCGCCATCGGCGTGGTCCTGGCCCTGTTCCTGCCCAGGGCCGGCCGCGCCTCGACAGCGCGCGCGGGCTACAAGGAGGAGACGGACCTGGACCGGCACGGAGAGTCCGCCCCCTCCATGCTCGCGCCTGTCGGCAAACACCCATCAGAGCAACCCGGACGGGGCCACTGAGCGCCCCTCAACGAACAGTGCACACCGAACACCGAAAGGTAGACATGAACACCAAGCTCCCTGCCGACCTCAACGAGCGTGTCGTCATCGTCACCGGCGCCGGCACCGGTATCGGCCGCGCCACCGCACGCGCCTACGCCAACGCAGGGGCCAACGTGCTGGCAGTCGGCCGCCGCATCGATGCTCTGGAGGAAACCGCCGCCGGACACCCGTCGATCGCCGTCCACTCGGCCGACCTGAGTGCTCCGGAAGCCGCGGAGGGCGTGATCGCCACCGCCGTCGAGCGCTGGGGACAACTGGACGTCCTGGTCAACAACGCCGGGGTCTTCCGCATGATGCCGCTGGCCGACACCGATCCCGCAGCCGTCACCGCCCTGTTCGACCTGCACGTCCTCGCCCCCAGCCTGCTGGCGCACGCCGCCCTGCCGCATCTGCGCCGGAGCAAGGGCACGATCGTCAACATCTCCAGCACCTACGGCCACAAGGCCGCGCCGAACGCTGCCCACTACGCGGCATCCAAGGCCGCCATCGAACACCTCACCCGTAGCTGGGCCGTTGAACTCGCGGCCGAGGGCATCCGCGTCAACGCCGTCGCCCCCGGCCCGACCGAGAGCGAGGCCCTGGCCGCCGCGGGACTTCCCGACGCGGCCATCGAACAGGCCAAGAAGGCGGAAGCCGCCCTCATTCCACTCGGCCGTCGCGGCGAACCGGAGGAGGTCGCCGAGTGGATCGTCCGCCTCTCCGACCCTGCGACCACCTGGCTAACCGGTCAGGTCCTCACCGTCGACGGTGGCCTGGAACTGGTCTGATACCTCCTCGATCCTGGAGCAGTGCGCCGTGGCCGTCCAAATGGCCGCGGCGCCCTCTTGCATGATGAAGCGATAGGGCCAGGAATGTTATGCCGTCGAAGTCGACGGGCAGGTGGCCTGACCAGCCCATCGACACACCTGACACCTCATCAGAACGAACGTCAAACGAGCGTCAAGATATCGCCCGCCCCACACCGCACATAATGTGCACACACAAAACCCCCGGTCAGGCGCTCTTCGTGACCGGTTCAAGGCTGGCAACGCACTCCACATGGTGCGTCATCGGAAACACGTCACGTTAAGCGGGGAAGGCATAACCGCAGGTCAGGGTTGGTTCCCGGTGCTCCGAGCGCCCCTGCGGGCACCTAGAGCGTCATACGAGCGTCACGGCGACGGTGGTGGAGCCCAGCGCAGTAGACACCGGTGGCGTTCCACGACCCTCACCGTCGCGGTCGGTGCGCTGTCCGTTTCGGCGATCCGTGAGCTGGTCATTCCCGTCACAGGGGATGGGCCGCGCTTCCGATCCGTGGCCCATCCCCCTGGCGTTGTCGACGCGTGCAGCTACTGACGTACAGCGACCCACTGCACGGAAAGGCGCTGCAGAAGCTGCTCGGCCGAGTCGTCGGGGTGGAACTCCCGGAGGACCTGTGCGAGACGCAGGGCGCGGGCCACCTGGGGACCAGGGGAAAGGCCGAGCGCCTCCATGACGTCGGAGGCGGAGACGATCAGGGCACCGGTCGTGTCGGCGAGAAGTGCCCACTCGGCGCGGAGGCGGATCTCACGGTCGAAGTCGGCATCGTGCGCCAGCTTCTCGAGTGCCTTCGCCCACCGCACCCGGTACCTTGCATGGATGCTGTTCAGCTTCTGATCGTTGAACCGCTGAAGCCCCAGGTCTCCCGCAGCCTCCTGAAGGCTTTGCCTGTAGCGCGGATAGTCCTGACGCTCCAAGGCGGCACGCCACTGCAACACCAGCGTGGACTTCTCCGGACTACGCTCGACGGACTTGGCTATGGCCAGCATGAAGTGGGCATACGCCTCGTTCTGTTCGAGCAGCCTGGCCAAGCAGTGCTGCCATTCAACGGTGGACTGGGGCACAACTGACCCGCAGGCCCGCTCAAACCACTCGTTGCAAATTCGCTCGGTATCCTCGCTCTCGGACACCGAAGCGTCCATGTGATGGACCAGGAACGCGCGCAACCGGCGCATCGTGTCCGCAAAGTCCTTCTCGGGCGGCGTGTGTCCCAGGGCCGCCGCCTGTTCGTAGAGCCACCTGCTGGACGCCGCCCATGCCTCCGAGTACCACGCCCGCATCCATATCGTGGCGAAGAAGAAAGCGGTCTGCGGGTGGGTGAAGTCGGGTGGAGGCAGACTGACGTCCGTGCCAGCTGAGCGCCTCAGCAAGTGGCGGGCGAGCCGGTCGAGATTGCGATGGACGCCGGTGATGCGATTCCAGGCGGCCGCAGGCGCGACCGGCGGGGTGGACTGCGTCGTTGTCACCGTGCACCTCGCACTTTGCTCTGCCGATGGGCGGCAGGACCCAGAAGCGTGGGCCCACGACGCTCTCCAGGTTCCCGCGGAGGCTCCAGCCGCGGACCGATCATGTTGAACGAGATGTAGGCGTCAAGAGTCCTGCCTTCGACGGCCTGATCGGGTCCGAAGCCGGACGGGTCGAAGGGGAGCTCCCGCTGGTACCCCTCGACCCAACAGCGACCGCCCTGGAAGTTCGCGTCGACCCGGAGGACTCTGGCCCTGAAGACTCGGGGAGCACCGTCCTCCCAGCTCGACACGTAGACGTTGATCACGCGGCGGCGATCCCGCTGCTCCAGTGAGAGCCGGTCCAGGTCCCGGAACGCCTCCATCGCCCGGTCGATGCTGCCCAGGTGGAAGAGCGCCAGCGCGCGCATGAAGTGGACCCTGAGCGAAGGCATCGCGTCGTAGGCCGACGCAAGCTCCGTGAGCTCGAGGCATTCCTGCCAGGCAGCCTGATCCAGCGGCAGGGTCTGTCGCTCACCCGAGAGGAAGCGCTCACCGGTTCGCGCGAACCACAGCAGATCGACGGCAAGGCGCACGCAGCGTTCGTCTTGGAGCCGGAGGGGATTCCGCCTGAGATGCTCCAGAGCCCGCTGCACTCCCTCCTGGTTGGGTTCATTGTTGATGAAGCCACTGACTTTCAGGGCATAGAAGAAGGCGGCCAGCGGCTCGTCGTACGCCTCGAGCTTTTTCAGTTGCTGCTCTGCCAGGAAATGGTCGCTCGCCAGCGAGGCGATATCCACGAACTTGCTGTGGTACAGGCCGGCCTGTCCGGGCTCTAGAGTCTCCGGGTCGATCACTGTCAGGGCGCTCAGGCAGTCACCGACCAGCGTGGCTGCGGTCTCGTCGGACAGCGCTCCCGCTTTGAACGTGTCCCGGGTAGCCCAGCAGAGCACATCCACCGGGTAGTAATTGGTCGCCTCACACTCCAGAGCCGACTGGACGCTTCGTTTGAGCTCCCGGAGTTCGCCCGAGATGTACTCCTCGCTCGGCAACGTCTGAGGGATGCCGCCGCCGGGTCCGGAGTGGAGCAGTTCGTACAGTTGGGAGCCCCGGACGCTGGCCTGCTCGACGTAGAGATTCAGGCGGATGTCCCGCCGGTGACCCAGGTCTTCCGCTTCCCGCAGCGCCTCGTCCACCGCCTCCTGCGCTGCCTCCAAGGCACGGCGCCGCAGGTCGACGTCCGGTCCCTGCCGGCGCTGGTCCCACACCGCCCACTCACGCCGCATGTTCACTTCTTTGTGGGTGAGCCGAGCGTGAATCACAGGGTTGGTCACCAGCATTCTCAGCTTGGCGATGGAGTCAGCGATCAGCAGGTACTGGGCCCCGTACTTCCGCTGCTCCCGGTTCTTCTGCGGGCCGATCGCGGTGAGGAGCGCCATGACGAACTCGATCTCCGGGCCGCCATTACGGGCTCGGGAATCAGGCCGGACCAGCTCGATCACTTCGGAAATCTGAGCCGCCTCCCGCTCCTCCCCCCATCTGCGGGCGCCGGTCAGCAGGGTTGCCTCCAACTGGTTGCGCCCTCCGAGTGTGTAATTGCCCTGTTCGTCCTCGTCCCAGCGGATTATGTCTATGCCACTCAGCAGGTCCGGAAGATTCCGGACGCCGTCGCGGCCGATGGTGCGCAGGGCAAGTTCAAGTGGCGTGCGCAGACCGTGGCTGTGAATCAGCAGGATCAGGCTGAGGAGGCGCTCGTATGGGTCGTCCTGCCAGGCGGCCGCCCCCTCTTCCGAGGTACCCGGGAGTGCTTCCAGGCCGTGCAGCAGGCCGGCCTCCTCCAGGGCCGCCGCCATGATCGTGGACGGCTCGTAGTTGACCCGCGTACGGGCGGCATGGCCCAGGCGCTCCTCGGAACGCCTCAGCTCGAGCACCAAGCCGCGGGACAGAGGAGCGTGCGCGTCGGGCAGCAGGCGGTACAGAGCCGACAGGAACGACCGATCGCGAGCCACGATCGCCTCGTCCGCGCCCTTGAGGACGATGCCAAAGTCCGCCAGGTAGCGGGTGAAGCGGTCAAGCTCCCTTCCGGCGATGGTGGCCGGCGCCTCAACGAAATCCTTATCTCGCCGGTACCGGGAGGCCGTCCTCACCTGCTTGTCAGCCCGCCCGCGCTTTCTGCCGCCGCCGTCGCCGAACTGGTCCGCGTCCCAGTAGCAACTGCCAACCATGACCACCTTGCGGCCCCGGCTGCGCAGATAGTCGAAGAGTCGCTGGTACTCCTCAGGCTCCAGCATGCCGTCCCACACGATCAGAGTGTTGGCCCCTGACTGTTCCTCCGCCCACAGGCAGAAGTCGTCGAGTGCCTGAAACTCCGGGCGCGTCGACTTGCGCGGGATATGGAGGACGACTCGCCTCCCCGTCCGGGCGGTCTGGAAGGCCAGTCGAGCCAGAGCGACGCTCTTCCCCGTCCCCGACTGACCGACGACCAGAAGCGGCCCCTGTCGTTCCGGGGATGCGGCTGCATCTTCGACCAAGTCCGTCAAGACCTTCTCGAAGTTGCGCTGGAAGGGGAGTCCGCGGGCGTGCGCCCACCAGGTCGGCGAGCCGTCGCTCGCACCGAGAAACTCGCGGAACTTCTGGAAGCGCCGATGCTTGGACTCAGCAGGCGGATCGTCCAGGAGGTCCACGTCCACCGGGCGGGCGTGCGGCAGAATCCGCTGCCAGCGACTCCGCTCGATGGGCAGGCGTCGGTCGCCTACGCGTACCGCGTGGGTTGAGGTTGTGGTCGGGCCGCCGTCGCTCAAACGACCAGTGCTGCGTGCCTCCTCCACCAGGGAGGCGAATGTCTCCCGATGCGGGACAAGCACCTTGAGATTGATCGCCTCACGTATGAACTCGTCCGCGAGGATTTCGTCGGTCGTGGAGAACAGGTGCACCTGGTTCGCGACCGCGTCGCAGATCTGGCTGTAGAGCGTCTCGGGGTCGAGCCAGTCGTTGAGGGACCACCCCTCCACCACCAGCAAACCCCGCGGGGTCAGTCCGTCCGTAACGATCCGCGACAGAGCCTCGGCTGCCAACGCTTTGCGTCGCGACAACTCCATCTTCGTCGCGGGCGGTCTTTCGTCGACCGGCTGATCAACGCCTCCGAAGAGCATGAGCGCCTGGACGTCGGCCATGTCGCGCGACAGGCGCGTCCGGTCGCGCTGGGGCACAGTCTCCTGGACCGTCCGCCAGTCCTGTCTGAGACCCAGCCGCCACGAGGGATCGACGGCCGAGGAGAGCACGCCGTTCCATGGGAACTCCAGCGTGGTCTTCAATGACGGCGGCAGTACCAGTGCACGTCCAGCATCACTGAGCGCCTCGGCAGCTGCCTCACGGCTGTCCGGAGCGGCGCCAAGGATTGCCTGATAGGCGGTCTCGGGCAAGTTGTCCATACCCAGTGACCTGGCTAGAGGTCCTACCAGCGGGTCGTGCCCCGTTTCGATAGATAGATAGCTCTGCCCCAGGAACAAGAAGGACGGACCCCGGTCCAGCCGCTCGAACAGCGCCTGCTTCCCTACCGACATGTCGTCTCCAGGTGAATAACCCCCAGTCGCCCCTGCGTAGACGACGGACCGTCAATTTTGCACTGGAGCAGCAGTTTTCGCACCAGTGTTGCTGATCCGCCAAGTCTGGCATTGCCATACGCCCCCACAGGGTGACGCGGACGACATCGTCGCCCGGGGCGACCGGCTGCACATGAAGGACAACCCCGCCCGCGGAGAGGCATACCGGCAGCTCCTCACCCGCAATGACCTGGACGCCCTGGAAACGCTCAGCTCCTACACCGAGCCGGTCGCGGTCGTCCATGTACGCCTACGACGCGGTGGTCGCCGAGGTCGCCGTCGAGGCCTGCCGCGGCATGGTCCGGGTGCGACGCGTGCTGGGCGTCTTCGACGCGGGGCGCATCATCAGCCCCAAGCTCGCCGACAGCCAGGCCATCGGTGCCAGGGTCGGCGGAATCGGCACAGCCCAGCTCGAACACACCGTCACCGACCACCGCGACGGCCGCATCGTCAACGCGAACCCTCGGTGTGGCACGCGCCCTCGCCAACGCCGTCTTCCACGCCACCGGCCGCCGCGTGCGCGACCTGCAACCCGGACAGTGGGGCAGGAGCCCAGGCGCTGCTCCACGCGGGCCGCGCGGGCACGGTCGAGATAGGTGGAGACTCAGCGACCTGCCCAGAGAAGCTGTCCTCGTCCCATCAGCAGGTAGGAACCGCATCCGGACACCGCCCACGAGCGTCACCTGGGCGTCAAGAATTCACACAGACGCCCTGACAGGACACTGGCGCAGTTCCTTGCTTCCCGACGAACTCGCGGGTCAGACCGTCTCCGCAGCCACGCCGACCACTTGACCTGTTGTTGTCCCGGAAACAGGTCGGGTAGACCGACAGCACCTGAAAAACCGCAGGTCAGAGGCCCTACTGAGCAGGCTCCAAGATCGCCACGCATTTCACGTGCGAGGTCATAGGAAACAGATCCCTTGAGCAGCGCCAGATCCAACACAACCCCGCCAACGCGGCATCAGCCCAATCCACAAGGGACCTGCTGGACGGTACTTTCGTATGCGCTCCTGCCTTCCCGTGCCGCCGTCCGCCGCCTCCCATCCCCTCGCTCCCAGCGTGCCCTATATGAGCCGCTGGTCCCTCGGCAGGTTGGACGCGGCGGACAATACGCGAGGTCGAATTCGACCCGGATTCGACCCGGAGGGTTTGTTTGGCCAAAAAACGTAAAGCGGCAGCCGAGTCGGGCTGTATGCCGGGGGTTCTATTCGAGTCGGGGCCAATCCAAATTCGACACTCGCCACCCCTCAATGAGACTCCCCAGTTCTGCAGAGAATTGCCGCTTACTGCGCAGCCACTTCGACCCGAATTCGACCCCACACCCTGCTACACCCCCCAAGGGTTCCCTCTGACCTGCACAAACAACGACGTGAGGCAGTCGGAGACTGGGACTGCCGGTACCAGGCACATCCGCGGCCGGCGGTGTTGACTGGGGGGCATGACGGCGACGGAACTCGGACGGGCGCTGCGGCGCTGGCGCGACCGGGTGGCCCCGGACGCGGCGGGGCTGCCTGCCGGTGGCCAGCGGCGCGCGGCCGGGCTGCGGCGCGAGGAGCTGGCGCTGCTGGCCGGGATCTCGGTCGACTACATCACCCGCCTCGAACAGGGCCGGGCGGTCAATCCGTCCGTGCAGGTCGTCGAGGCGCTGGCGCGGGCGCTGCGGCTCTCCGCGGACGAGCGGACCTACCTGTTCGGGCTGTCGGGGCTGGTGCCGCCGGGTCCGGACGTGGTTCCCGGGTATCTCACGCCCAGCGTGCAGCGGCTGTTGGACCGGCTGTCCGGCACTCCGGTCGCGGTCTCCGACGCGGCCATGACCCTGCTGGTGGCCAATCCGATGTACGCGGCGCTGATGGGCGACCCGTCCGGTCGGCGCGGCTTCGAACGCAACGGCGTGTGGCGCAACTTCCTCGGCCGGCCGACCCGGGTACGGCACGCGCCCGAGGAACGGCGTGCCTTCGAGGTCGGCATGGTCGCCGAGCTGCGTTCGACGGCCGCCCGCTATCCGGCCGACCGTCAACTACAGCGCATGATCACGGAGTTGCGCGCAGGGAGCGAGCGGTTCGCCGAGCTGTGGGACGCGGGGGTCGTCGGCCGGCTGGAGGCGTCGCGCAAGACCATCGAGCATCCGCAGGTCGGCCTGCTCACGCTGGACTGCGACCAGCTCCGGGTCGAACAGCACGACCTGCACATCCTCGTGTACTCGGCCGAGCCGGGCACCGAGGACGCCGAGAAACTGGAACTGATCTCGGTACTCGGCACCCAGAGCCTGGCCGAGCGGCACTAGCTCCGTAGTTCGCGGGTGGCCGGGACGGGTGACCAGGACGCGGCGTATCTCCCGGCAGGGCACGGGCAGCCCAAGGTCCGCCGCCACGACGGGGTGCCTGAGACGATGCCCCGGTGAACCACTTCTCGTATTTCGGCATCGGTCCTGGTCAGGACCGGCAGCATTTCCCGGAGCCCGGGCCGGCCGAGCCCGGTCGGTGGCCGAAGTTGGAGGCCGCGCTCGCTGTGGTCAACCTCGACCTGGTGGCGACACTGCCGGATCAAGAAGCACTGATACTGATGGTCGACCCGCCGCGGCAGCCTTCTCCTCCGAGCGGGATCGACAGGGGTCAGGTCTATGTGGCGATGCCCGACGGCCGTTGGCACGGCAATTCGGTGAACGCGTGCGACCTGGAGGAGGGCGATCCACCAGAGCCGGACGATGCGTCGACGGTCCTGACCGTGGTCGCGGACGCGGCGCAGTCGACCATCATGGAGTTGCTCTGGCGGGTGTGGCCGATCTGCTCGGAACACAAGATCGGAATGCACCCTCGCCCCGCGGGGACCACTGACGACTGGGACCAGGGCGGACCGTACGCGGCCGGCCCACCAGTGTGGTGGTGCCGGGGCAGCCGGGACGGCGATTGCCACGACGTCTCCCTGGTGGGCGAGTTGGCCGGCACCCTGCCAGGAAAGCAACGTCGCGCACTGCGGCGCAGGCGGCGTCAACTAGATGGCCGCCGATAGCCTCGGGGCCGGACGACTGCGCATGGCCGCCGGAATCCACCTTTCGCCGCCACCCGCGAGTACCGACGACGACATCCGCCTTCTCCCGGATGCTTCGGCCGTCCAGGCTCTCTCGTCCTGAGCTCCTTGTCCCAGGAAGGCTCCGAGCGGAGGCGTTCCGGTGCCGGGTGAGGGGCAAGGACGGCCCTCCACCAGGCGTGATCCGTACACACGGCGCAGGGAAGGCGCGGGACGCCGCGACCTCATGATGCGAGCCATGACCAACTGCTCGTATCGTGAGAAGACAGAGCGGCGCGGTGAGCGGGAAAATTATGGCAGAACCGGCGGTCGACTACGCGGCGGTGTTCCAGGCTCTTCCCGGGGCGGTGGCGCTGGTGACTCCGCAGCTGGTCTTCGCGGACGCCAACGCGGAGTTCCTGCGCCTGCGGGGCCTGCCCCGCGAGCAAGTGGTCGGCAGCTTCATGCCCGAGGACCGCCCCGAAAACGACTCCGCCGAGCCTCTTCTGCTCAGGGTTCTGGCGTCACTGCGCCGGGCCGCGGACACCGGTGAGCGCACCGTCGTACTGCTGCAACGCTTCGACATGAAAGATCCCGACCAGCCCGGGGTATGGCACGAGCGGTATTTCAACGTGACCAACATTCCCGTGTTCGGAGCTGACGGGCGGGTGACGCTGCTGCTGCAGCGGCTGGAGGACGTCACCGAACTCATCCGCGCCCGTGAGGTCGCGCTGACCTTGCAAGAGGCCATGCTGCCCACCCTCCGCCCGGTCGGCCGGCACCCGACGGCCGTCCGCTACCGGCCCGCCGCCGAAGCACTCAGCGTGGCCGGCGACTGGTACGACCTGGTCGACCTGC